>NZ_NXMA01000010.1 GCF_005406215.1 Campylobacter aviculae
TATCCTGATTATAAAGAAGCTTTAAAATTTAAAGAACATTTATCTTATAAATTAGGACAAGCTCTAATAAAAGCTAATAACAATTGGTATGGGGGGGGGGTATATCAAATTGTGGTTTGAGATAAGAAGATTGAGGAAGGAATTTAAAAAATCAAGAAAGTAGAAAATTCTACTTTCAATTTTGTATTTTTTTAATTATAATTTCATCATTTTCGGCATCGATTAAAATGTTATCATTTTCGTTAAGTTCATCAGCTAGGATCATATCGCTTAATTTATCCTCTATCATATCATAAATAGCTCTTTTTAATGGTCTGGCTCCAAAGTCAGGATCAAAACCATTTTTTGCAATTAAAAGCGCTCCATTTTCGCTTAAATTTGCTTTGATACCTTTGTTCGATAAACTATTTTGCAAATCTTTAAATAAAAGTTTGACGATTTCATAAGCCTCATCTTGCCCTAAAGGATTAAAAGTAATGATATCATCTAAACGATTTAAAAATTCAGGTTTAAAGAAATTTTTCAATTCATTTTTGATCGCATTTTCTTTTTCTTCGCCATTTAGCGTCATAATCGCATTTGAGGCGATATTGGAGGTTAAAATAATAATAGTATTTTTAAAATCCACCGTTACCCCTTTGCTATCTGTAGCTCTTCCATCATCTAAAATTCCCAAAAGCACATTAAAAACATCTTTATGAGCTTTTTCAACTTCGTCAAATAAAAGAACACTATAAGGTTTTCTACGCACCGCTTCGGTTAGCTCTCCACCTTCTTCATGCCCTATATATCCTGGAGGCGCTCCTAAAAGCCTTGAAACACTATGTTTTTCCATAAATTCACTCATATCAAAGCGTATCATAGCCTTTTCATCATCAAATAAAAATTTTGCCAAAGCTTTAGCCGATTGAGTTTTTCCTACTCCAGTTGGCCCTAAAAACAAAAAACTTCCTATAGGTTTATTGTCTGCATTAAGTCCTGCTTTATTGCGTTTAATGGCTCTTGCTAAAGCATTTAAGGCCTTATCTTGTCCTATAACACTTTCTTTTAAGTGCTTTTCAACCTCTAAGAATTTTTGTTTTTCAGAAGTAAGCATTTTCTGCACACTTATACCTGTCCATTTACTCAAAATTCCAGCGACTAAGTCTTCATCCACTTGATTTTTAAGCAAAACGCCATTTTCGCTCATTTTTTTCCATTTTTCTTCTAAGTTTTGCACTTCTTTTTCAAGGCTTGGAATTTTTCCATATTCTAATTCAGCCGCTTTTTGAAATTCACCTCTATTTTTAGCTAGATTGGCTTCATTTTTTAAAAGATCAATTTCTTTTTTCTTTGCGCTGATTTCATTAAAAACGCCTTTTTCATTTTCAAATTGTGAATTTAAAGCATTTTGCTTTTCTTTTAGATTGGCTAATTCTTTGATGATTTCTTCTATTCTTTTTTCATTTTTCTTGTTATCTTCCATTTTTAAAGCTTCATTTTCAACTTCTAAAGTTTCAATGTCTTTTCTTACTTTTCTTAAAGAACTAGGTTCGCTTTCAATCTGCATCTTAAGTTCAGCGGCGGCTTCATCGATTAAGTCAATAGCTTTATCGGGTAAAAAACGATCCGCTATATAGCGTTTTGAAAGTTTAGCAGCTGCAACTAAAGCACTATCATTGATTGTGACATTGTGATGAATTTCTAATTTTTCTTTGATTCCTCTTAGCATCGCTAAAGCTTCGTTAATACTAGGTTCAGGAACATTAACAGGTTGAAAACGGCGTTGTAAAGCCGCGTCTTTTTCAAAATATTTGCGGTATTCTTTCAAAGTAGTAGCACCTATGGTATGAAGTTCGCCTCTAGCTAAAGCAGGTTTTAAGATATTGGCTGCATCCATACTTCCTTCGCTCGCTCCAGCTCCTACTATGGTATGAATTTCATCTATAAATAAAATAATATTTTTATTTTTAATCACTTCATTAACTACTGCTTTTAGACGATCTTCAAATTCACCGCGGTATTTTGCACCTGCTATTAAAGCACTCATGTCAAGCGCAATGACTTTTTTATTTTGCAAAGAAGTTGGCACATCTTTTTTGACTATTCTCTGTGCCAAAGCTTCAACAATTGCGGTTTTTCCAACTCCAGGTTCTCCGAGTAAAATAGGATTGTTTTTAGTTTTACGGATAAGAATTTGCATGAGTCTTTCTATTTCTTCTTCTCTTCCTATAACTGGATCCAATTCCCCTTGAGTTGCTTTTTGAGTTAGATCAATACCGAATTTATTTAAACTATCTAAAATTTCATCACTTGTTTTACTATCAACCTTTCTTCCTGCTCTTAAATTTTGCAATTCCTTTTGAAATTCTTTGCGGTCTAAAAACTTAGATAAAATTTCTTTAATCGGATCCTTTTCGCTTTCGCTAATAAGCCAAGTATCTACAGATAAATAGCTGTCTCCATTTGCACTCATTAAGCCTTTGGCTGCCTCTAAAGAATTGATAAATTCATTTGAAAATTTGATGTTTTCTTTACTCACATTTGAGCTTGTCGGTAATTTAGAAATTTTGCTTTTAATTTCAAGTTCTAAAGCTTCTTTGGAAATATTTAATTTATTAAGTATTTGATTAAGCAAACTTGAGCTATCAACGCATAAAGCCCAAAAAAGATGCAAAGGAACAATTTCATTGTTTTTAGAATATATTGCTAAAGATGCTGCACTTTCAACATTTGAAAGCATAGAATCTGTTAAATAATCTTGTATGTTTGCCATATTGATTCCTTTTTTATTAATTTATACAAAGCATATTATATAACTTTAGTCTTATAATGTCAAGTTATTTTATATAATTTTATAAATATATTTAAGTAAATTTTATAAAGTATTGATATGAAGCTTATTTTACAAACATATCAATGGCTTTATTGAGTTCTTCTATACTCTGTTTATTTTCTTTTGTGTCTATATGATGTATGCAATGCGCTAAATGTTCTTTTAATATGGCTTTTGCAGTATTGTTTATCGCTGCTTTAACGGCTGCAAGTTGTATTAAAATTTTACTACAATCTTCATCTCTTTTTACCATGTTTTTAACTGCTTCTAAATGTCCGATTGTTCGACTAAGTCTATTACTAATGGCTTTGATGTGTTTTTGGGAATGTTGGTGTGTGTGCTTATGGTTTTCTATTTTTTTCATAAAATATTCCTAATGAATCTGGTTTTTTAGAATTTAAATTTTTGATAAAATTTTCTTAATTATTCTAACATAAAAAATATAAAGAAAATTTGTAGTTTTAATTTACAATTTCTTAAGTATTTTTTATTAAAATTTAATTCTGAAATATTTAAAAAATTTTGATGGAGTTTCACTTGAAAACAAAACGATTCTTAACCGCTTTAGTGGGTTTTATAAGTTCTTTAGCATTTTGTATTTTTCTCGTTGGAAATTTACAAGCTAAAACAGATGATAGCAAGAAGATAGAGCAACGTTTGCAAGCTTTAGATAAGCTGACTAAAACTTTAGCTATAGTTGAGCAATATTATGTTGATGATGAAAATATAAGTGATTTGGTCGACAAGTCTTTATCTGGACTTTTAAGCAATCTTGATGCGCATTCTTCATTTTTAAATGAAAAAGATTTTAATGATATGAAAATTCAAACTAATGGTGAGTTTGGAGGACTTGGAATTACAGTAGGTATGAAAGATGGAGCTTTAACTGTTGTTGCTCCTATGGAAGGGACTCCTGCAGATAAAGCAGGAATCAAATCAGGAGATATTATTTTAAAGATAAATAATGAGGCAACCTTGGGTATGAATTTAAATGATGCTGTCGATAAAATGCGTGGCAAACCAAAAACGGAAATTACCTTAACCATTTTTAGAAAAGGATCAACTAAGCCTTTTGATATAGTTCTTACACGTGATATAATTAAAGTAGAAAGCGTTTATGCTAAATTAATTAAAAAAGAAAACATGCTTTATCTAAGAGTAACAAATTTTGATAAAAATGTAGTGGATTCTGCTAGTAAAGAACTTAAAAAATATCCTAATGTAAAAGGAGTTATTTTAGATCTTAGAAATAATCCTGGAGGGCTTTTAAATCAAGCTATAGGGCTTGTTAATTTGTTTGTAGATAAAGGTGTGATTGTTTCACAAAAGGGACGTATAGCGAGTGAAAATCAAGAATTTAAAGCCGAAGCAAAAAATAAGATTTCAAATACGCCTTTGGTAGTACTCGTTAATGGTGGAAGTGCGAGTGCAAGTGAGATAGTTAGTGGAGCTTTGCAGGATTTAAAAAGGGCTGTGATTGTGGGTGAAAATACCTTTGGAAAAGGTAGCGTACAGCAAATCATACCTATTAACAAAACTGAAGCTTTAAGACTGACAATTGCAAGGTATTATTTACCTAGCGGTCGTACCATTCAAGCTATTGGTGTAAAACCAGACATTGAAGTTTTTCCTGGAAAAGTTAGCACTCAAGAAGACGGTTTTAATTTAAAAGAAAGCGATTTAAAGCAGCATTTAGAAAGTGAGCTTGAAAAAACCGGTAAAAATAACAAAAAAGATGAAGAAAAACAAGAAAATGATAAAAATATCATTACAGAAAAACAAATTAATAATGATGTGCAATTGAAATCTGCCATTGATGCAATAAAAATTTTAAATATTAGATAATAGGGAGAAAATGTTATGACAAAAAAAGATTTGCTTTATGAGGGAAAAGGGAAAAAACTTTTTAAAACTGATGATGAAGATTTATTAATCAGTGAATTTAAAGACGATTTGACAGCTTTTAATGCTGAAAAAAAAGGAAATGAAAGTGGAAAAGGTGCTTTAAATTGTAAAATCAGCACTGAAATTTTTCATTTGCTTGAAAAAAATGGCATCAAGACTCATTTAGTTAAATGTATCAGC
Source organism: Campylobacter aviculae (assembly GCF_005406215.1). Classification (GTDB taxonomy): domain Bacteria; phylum Campylobacterota; class Campylobacteria; order Campylobacterales; family Campylobacteraceae; genus Campylobacter_D; species Campylobacter_D aviculae. Next base: position 4,901 of record NZ_NXMA01000010.1, read on the forward strand.
GATACTGAACAATTGGTAAAAAAGTGTAAAATTATCCCTATTGAAGTTATAGTGCGCAATGTTGCTACAGGTTCTATTGTAAAAAGATTGGGTTTAGAAGACGGCAAAGTCTTACCCTTTGCTTTGGTTGAATTTTGTTTAAAAGATGATGCTTTAGGAGATCCTTTTATCAACGATGAGCATTGTTTGATTTTAAATTTGGTTGAAAATGAAGCACAAATTCAAGAGATTAAAAATATAGCTAAAAAAATCAATTCTATTTTAACTCCATTTTTTGATTCTAAAAATTTAAAACTTATAGATTTTAAAATAGAACTCGGTTTAACTAAAGATAATGAACTTGTTTTAGCCGATGAAATCAGTCCGGATAGTTGCAGATTTTGGGATAAATTTAGCAATGAAAAATTAGACAAGGATAGATTCCGTCAAGATTTAGGCAGTGTAAAAGTAGCTTATGAAGAAGTTTTAAAAAGAATTCTAAGTTAAGGTATATTGATGAAAATAGTGGTAAATATTTTTTTAAAAAATGGAGTTTTAGATCCTCAAGCAAAAGCAATTGAAAAAGCTTTACATTCTTTAAATTTTAATGAGGTTAAAGAAGTGAAAATGGCCAAGCAGCTTTTACTTGATTTAGATGAAAAAGATGAAACGAGAGCTAAAGAGCGTGTTGCTAAAATGTGCGAAGAATTGTTAGTTAATAATGTGATTGAAGATTATAAACTTAGCATAAGCGAGAAATAATGAAAGTAGCAATTATACGATTTCCTGGGACAAATTGTGAATTTGATACAGAATATGCATTTAATAAACTCGGGGCTAAAACAGAAATCATTTGGCACGAACAAAAAGAATTTGATGCTGATTTGGTGGTGTTGCCCGGAGGGTTTTCTTATGGAGATTATTTAAGATGTGCCGCTATTGCTAAGCTTGCACCGGTAATGCAAGCTGTATTTACACATGTTAAAAAAGGAGCTTACGTTTTAGGAATTTGCAATGGTTTTCAAATTCTTTTAGAAAGCGGTCTTTTAAAGGGCGCAATGAAGCATAATGAAAATTTAAGTTTTATTTCCAAAAATCAAGATTTAAAAGTGGTTTCAAATCAGAATGTTTTTTTAAGAAATTTTCAAAAGGATGATATTATTACTTTACCCATTGCACATGGAGAGGGAAATTATTATGCAGATGAAAATGTTTTAAAAGAGTTGCAAGACAAGGATTTGATTACCTTAAGATATGAATCAAATCCTAATGGATCGCTTTGCGATATTGCTGGAATATGTGATGAAAATAAGAAAATTTTTGGTCTTATGCCTCATCCTGAACGAGCGTGTGATAGTATTTTGGGTAATGAAATAGGCTTAAAAATGCTTGAAGGTTTTATGTGAGAATATTGTTTTTTATATTTTTAATTTTTTTAAATCTTTTTGCTCGAGAGGAAATCTCTGTTTTTGGCGGTCAAGATGAGAAAATGCAAGAAGAATTAAAAAAACTTCCAAAAGAAGAACAAAGAATTTATCAAAATATTGCCCCAAGTGATGAAAATTTAGATATTAGTGCCGATAATATTGAGGATCCTTTTATACCTCAAAGCTCTTTAGTGCTTACTAATGATGAATATCCGAGTAGAGTTTATGTTGGAGAGGTTTTTCCAATTACCATCCATGCAAAAACAACCGAAAACACTAATTTTGATTTTAAGATTGGTTTGAAAAAAAATGATGATTTGCTTTTTTTAAATCCTGATGTTAAATGGAAGAGCATCCAAGGGGAATACGTAGCAACTTTATGGTTTGAAGCAAAAACTTCAAATGCTTCTTTAGAGCAAATTTCAATTCAATTGTTAAGAAATGGACAAGCATTTCAACAAACTAATTTAAATTTAAATCCGATTAAGTACGAAAATACGCTAAGTAATAATGATTTTACACATTTAGTAGCAAGTTCTTTAGAAGTTAAAAAAATAAAAACAAGTAATTTTGATAACCATAATATTATTGTAATGCTTGAACTAAATGCCACAAATACTAATCTTAAGAGCTTTTATATCAATGGAATCCAAAAACAAGGTGTGGAAAATTTAAAAGGTGATTTTAATGCTTCTAGCGCATTTTATTATGCAATTTTACCATCCTCTAAGACGCATTTTGAATTTTCGTATTTTAATAAAGATACTAAAAATCTTGAGAATTTAAAATTTAAACTCGTCATTAGCGACGATGAAATTAGCACTCAAAGTGATTTAAATCCTATCAATAAGGATTTTAATATTTATAAGCAATATGCACTTTGGTTTTTTACATTTATTTTTGCAATTTTGTTTGTGTGGAAAAAAAATTATATTATTTTAATATTGGCAATTATTTGTTTTACTCTTGGTTTTTTTGTGGATACAAATATAAAAAGTGGTATATTAAAAGCAGGTTCAAGAGCTAAAATTTTACCAACTGAGCCTTCGACTTATTTTTATACAGCTCGTTCTAATGAAAAGGTTAAAATTTTAGGAAAAAGATTGAATTATGTTAAAGTACTTCTTGAAAATGGCCAAATAGGATGGGTATATCGTGAAGATTTACAAAAAAATTAAAGCCTTATATTTTTGGTTTTTTTTTGTTTTTAGTATTTTAATTGTAGTATGTTGTTTTTGTTTTATAAATTCTCAGGACACTCTTTGGAAAATTCGTAGAATTTGGGCTAAATTTCAAAAATATATTATTTTTTATAAAACAGAGCTTGTAGGTGAGTTTAATCCTAATGCGAATATGATTTTGATGAATCATCAAAGCGCCTTAGATATTATTGCTTTGGAGGAATTGTATCCTAAAAATTTATGTTGGATTGCAAAAAAAGAATTAGGAGAAATTCCGCTTTTTAAAATCACTATAAAAAAACCAAAATTGCTTTGTATTGATAGAAAAAATCCAAGAGATTTAGTGCGTGTGCTAAAAGAAGCCAAAGAAAGACTGAATGAAAATAGAGTTTTAGCTATTTTTCCTGAAGGAACACGTTCAAAGAGTGAAAAAATGCTTAAATTCCAAAGCGGGGCTAAAGTTTTAACTGAAAAGTTGAATTTAAAAGTTCAGCCTATTTTGATTGTAGATTCTGCTAAAATTTTAGATACGAAAAGTTTTAGCGTAGGAAGTGGTGGAATTTTAAAGATTATTTGCATGGATTTAGTAGATACTAGCGATGAGAGATGGCTTGAAAATACTAGAAAAAAAATGCAAGAAATACTAGATCAAGAAAGAATGAAACTATGATCAATATGATTTTGATTGTGGGAATAGGTGGATTTTTGGGTTCTGTATTTAGAATGTTTTGTATTAATGTAATTAGTAAATTTTTTCCGTATTCTATTAGTTTTGGTACTCTTTTTGTAAATATTTTAGGCTCGTTTGCTATAGGACTTTGTTTTTCTTATGCACAAAATAAAGGTTTATCCCCACTTCTTAAAAATTTTATTAGCACTGGGTTTTTAGGAGCTTTTACGACTTTTTCTACTTTTTCTTATGAAAATTTAATGCTTTTGCAAAATGGAGATTATTTTAATTTTTTCCTTAATATTATTTTGAATGTAGCTTTATGTTTATTAGCTGTTTGGCTTGGCATGATAATTTTTAAATAAATTTTTTAGAATTTTGTATTTTTTGCTAAAATAACGCATTTGAAAAATACAAAGGAGAAAAAATGCAATTTCAAACTGAAGTTAATCAACTTTTACAATTGATGATTCATTCTTTATATTCAAATAAGGAAATTTTTTTAAGAGAACTTGTTTCTAATGCTAGTGATGCTTTAGATAAATTGAATTTTTTAAGCGTTAGTGACGATTCTTATAAGAGCTTAAAATTTGATCCTAAAATAGAAATTACAATAGACAAAGATAAAAAAACTTTAACCATTAGTGATAATGGTATAGGTATGAATAAAGAAGATTTGATTAATAATCTAGGAACCATTGCAAAGAGTGGTACAAAAAGCTTTTTGGAGAATTTAAGCGGTGATGCTAAGAAAGATTCCCAACTTATAGGGCAATTTGGTGTTGGATTTTATTCCGCTTTTATGGTGGCAAATAAAATTGAAGTTTTAAGTAAAAAAGCTTTGGATGATAAAGCTTATCTTTGGACTTCTGATGCAAATGGTTATGAAATTGAAGACGCTAAAAAAGAAGAGCAAGGAACCACAATCACACTTTATTTAAAAGATGATGAATTTGCTAATTCTTATAAAATTGAAAGCATTATAGAAAAATATTCAAATCATATACAATTTCCAATTTTTATGGAAAAAGAAGAGTATATCCCTGCTAAAGAGGGCGAAACAGAAGGAAAGAGTGAAGTAAAAATCACTCAAATCAATAAAGCTAATGCTCTTTGGAGAATGCAAAAAACAAGCCTTAAAGCCGAAGATTATGAAAAATTTTATGAACAAAATTTCCATGATTCTAATAAGCCTTTATTGTATCTTCATACCAAAAGCGAAGGAAAATTGGAATATAGTTCTTTATTTTTCATTCCAAAAAATGCTCCTTTTGATCTTTTTAGAGTGGATTATCAAAGCGGACTTAAACTCTACGTAAAACGTGTTTTTATTAGCGATGATGATAAAGAACTTTTACCGACTTATTTGCGTTTTGTTAGAGGGATTATCGATGTTGAAGATTTACCATTGAATGTAAGTCGTGAAATTTTGCAAGAAAATCAAATTTTAAAAGCAGTTAAAGAAGCGAGTGTTAAAAAAATACTTAGTGAACTTGAAAAATTAAAAAATAAAGACAAAGATAAATATTTAGATTTTTTCAAAACCTTTGGAAAAGTTTTAAAAGAAGGGCTTTACGGTTTTGGAACAGAAAAAGAGAGTTTATTAAAACTTATGTTTTATAAAAGCACTAAAGGTGAAAATTTACGTTCTTTAGAAGAATATAAAAATGACTTACAAAAAGATCAAAAAGAAATTTTTTATATTACAGGAAATAATGAAAGCCTACTTAGGAATTCACCTTTGTTGGAAGAATATAAACAAAAAAATATAGAAGTACTTTTAATGGATGATGAGATTGATTCTTTGGTTACGCCTATGCTTGGAGAGTATGAAGGGTTAAAATTTGTAGCTATCAATCAAGTGGAAGATAAAAACGAATTAAGCGATGAAGAGAAAAAAGAATACGCTCCGCTTGTGGCTAAATTTAAAGAACTTTTAAAAGATGAAGTCGAAGATGTAAGGCTAACTAGTCGTTTAAAAGATAGTCCAAGCTGTATTGTTTTTGATAAAAATAAACCCGATTTTGCTATGCAGCAACTTTTAAAACAAATGGGGCAAGAGCAAAATATAAAGCCTATTTTAGAGCTTAATCCAAAACATGCGATTTTTTCAGGACTTAAAAACAATGAAACATTCTATAGTGATATTGCAATTTTAGTATTAAATATGGCTAAACTTAGTGAAGGTATGGGAATCGAAAATGCTTCTGAATTTAATACAAGTTTGGCTAAAATCATCACAAAGGCATTTTCATGATAGAAAATATTCCGGCTAATATTTGGACAAAACAAGATCTAAGCGAATATCAAATTTTTGATGTTCGCACTCCTTTAGAATGGGAAGAAGGAGTTTTAGCTAATGCAGAGTGTGTTTGGCTATATGATAATAAAGGGTTTTTAAATGAAAATTTTGTAAAAGAATTTCAAGATAAAATAAACAAGGATAAAAAAATAGCTTTTATTTGCCGTAGTGGCCATAGAAGTATGATAGCTGCTGAGCTTATAAAAGAACGGTTGAATTTAGATAGTGTCAATTTAGATGGTGGAATGTTGGCATTAAAAGGCATTCAATGATAGGATTATATTTATTAATAGCAGCTTTGTCATTTTTATTTCTTTATTTTGCTGTTAAGAAATTAACCTTAAATATTGATGAGAAGGTTTTACTTGAACCAGTAAAAGTAGATATTTATCCCAAGTTTTGTGATTTGATTGATGAAAAAATCAGAGAATTTAAAGATAATATTCAAAATCAGCAAATAAAATTAAAAAACCAAGAAAAACAGGATGAATTTTTAGAAAAACTTGGAGATTTAACTAGAGAGCTTACTTTTATCCAAACCATGAATTTAAGCAATAAGAGTGATAGTGTTTGGCAAAATGAACTTTTTAACTTTTTAAAGAAATTAGAAAATGTTTTGCTTGAATTTTTAGAAAATGGAGAAGAACAAGCTGAAAATTTAAGAGAATTTCTAATGAATGAATTTAAAAACTTAAAATAATTAAGGTAATTTTATTTTCGAGTTAATTTTTGTTCGGTTGTTATCCATAATAGGCTTTAAAAAATCTTCATTAATTAAAATATTGACTACATCTTTAAACATTGGTAAAGCACTTTGAGCTGCATAATAGCTATAAGGTTTGGTTGGATTTCTAACTAGTACTCCTATAGTGTATGCGTGATTTGCATCATTAGCAAAGCCAAAAAAAGAAGCATTGTAGCGGTTTGAAGTATAACCTTGTCTCTCAGCAATTCTAGCTGTCCCCGTTTTTCCTCCTAAGATCACACCTTGTGTGATAGCCTTTTTACCTGTTCCTTTTTCTATAACATCAATCAATATTCTTTGCATAAGTTGGGCTGCTTGAGGGTTTAAAATAATCTCTTTTCTTACATTATTGTCTAAATTTATAAAGCGTCCATCTTGATAAAATTTTTCAGCTAGGCGTGGTGTGATATAGATTCCATTATTATTAAAAACATTATATGCGGCAAGTAGCTGCATGAAGGTGGTTTTAAGTCCATATCCATAACTTAGCACGGATTTTTCTATTTCCCTTAAACGTTTAGGATTAGGTATCTCTCCTTTTTGCTCATAAGGAAGATCAATGCCGCTTTTATCTCCAAAATTGAAGATTTTTAAACCTGAGATAATTTCTAAATTACTGAGTCTTTGTGCAATTTGTATCATTCCTATATTGGAAGAATATCTTATAACTTCTTCCGCAGTCATTTTATTCATTTTATGATCATCTTTAATAGTAAAACGACCAAGTTTATATGAGCCTCCATAAGTATTGATTATTTCATCAAGGGTTATTTTTCCAAGCTTTAATGCAGTGATAAAAATAAAGGGCTTGATTACCGATCCTGCTTCATAGCCGTATTCGATAGCGCTTGCATTTAATACAGATAAGTCTTTACCTCTATTTTCAGGATCATAACGTCTTGAGCTTGCTAGGGCTAAAATCTTTCCCGTTTTACTATCCATAACTCCTACGATAATTTCATTAGCTTTTAAATCTTCATTGCGTTCATCAATAGCTTTTTCTATGCTTTTTTGAAGTTTTAAAGAGATATTAAGATATAAATCGCAACCATTTATTTTTTTTTGCTGCAATGAACTCAAATTGAGAATAATATTCCCCCCTATATCTTTTAAGCCTTGAATTCTTTCATTTTGTAGAGGACTTAAACATTGATCGTAATATTTTTCTAAGCCTTTGACTCCAACATTTTTTAAAATTTCACTTTCTGGATCTAAAACGATTTTTGTATAACCTATAGCTGGTGTCAAAGAATCACGTGACATATAAATTCTGTCTTCTTCGTGTTCTATAATACTCAAGCCTCTAGTTTCGACTCTACCCGCATTATTTGTAAAGGCTTTAAAAAAACCTTGTATATAAAGTTTTTTAGCAAGATCTTTAAGATAACTTGCTTGTTTAGAATCTAGATTTTGCAAAAGAACAAAATTATGGGAACGTTTTTTTTGATTGCGTATTCTTTTTTTAATATTGTCTATTTCATTATTGCTTATTCCGCTATAAATTTGAAAAAGTTTTAAAAATAGATCTAATTTATCTTCATTGATACTTCTTAAATCAATTTCGGCACGATAAATTTGTCTTGAAGTGGTAATAGTAAAATTATCTTTGGTGATAATACTTCCACGTAGTGCTAAGGAGTATTGATCTTTTTCGGTATTGGGAATATGGCGTTTAGATGTAAGAAAAAAAGTTGAACTAAGAAAAATAACCATAAACAAAAGTGCCATGCAGTAAGCAAAAGCAACTTTTGAAACACGATTTTTTTTATACTCTTGCATAGAGTTTAGATTTGTGTTCTTGTGATTTCTTTATAGGCATTAAGGGCTTTATTTCTAACCTCTAGCATAAACTTCATACTGCTTTCAGCTTTTGTGATAGCAATAGCTGCTTGGTGCAAATCTTTAACTTGTCCCGTAGCAATATCTGTCATTGCAGCTTCGCCGGTCTTTTGAGTTTTATTTAAATCGTCAATTTCATTTTTAAGCATTTTTGCAAATTCTTCACCAATGCCATTTTGCGAAGACTGATTTGTATTTGTTTTTGAAATATTATTATTTAATCTTAAATCATTAATATTATTCATTTTTTATTATCCTCTTAATAAATCAATTGCACTTTGTGCAATAGTTTTTGCACTAGTAAAAGCACTAACGTTTGCTTGATAGGCTCTCGTAGCTTCAATTAAATCTGCCATTTCTATTACAGGATTGACATTAGGATAAGCTACATAACCTTCAGCATTTGCATCTGGATGGCTTGGATCATATTTCATTCTAAAATCCTTATCATCTCTTACAACTTTATCTACAACCACGCTTTGAATAGCAGGTTTGGCTTCTTCAGGTGAACTCGGATCATTTAAAGGATTTTCATATTTTAGAAAATTATTATCCTTACTGATTTGTTCATTTAAAAGTTTATCAAAATCAGTTGCTTTAAAGATCACTTCGCGTCTTCTATAAGGCCCACCTTCTGCTGTTCTAGTTGTATTTGCATTAGCTATATTGGAGCTAATTACATTCATTCTAAAACGTTGAGCACTTAAACCATATCCACTAATATCAAAATCACTTAAGTATGCCATAATTTACCTTTAACTTAATTTAGAGCTTGCATCAAGTATGGAGCTAAATATATTACTTTGTTTTCTTAAAACCCCATCAAGAGCTGTAATCATAACTGTATTTTTACTCATTTCTGTAGTTTCAACATCCAAATCTACAGTATTACCATCATTTCTTGCTAAATGTCCATCTCTTAAATAAATCGTCGATTTATTAGGATCTGGAAATTTCCAAGGTTCTTGATGCCCCTTTTCTGTTACAGCTAATTTCAATTCCTTATCATCATTTTTCTTAAAAATTTCATTAGCACGATGCACCAAAGCCGTTTCAAATTCTATGTCTCTTGCTTTATAAAAAGGAGTATCGACATTTGCAAGATTAGCATTGATCATTTGATTTCTTAGGTTTCTACCTGCTAAAGCGCTGGTAACAAGTTCTTTTGATTTGAATGGGTCGATCATCTTTTATCCTTTTTATTTATAATTTTAATATCAATAAGCAAATATCGTTCCAACTTTTATAAATTTTTATTTATTTTTTTTGTAAATTGATAGCCTTATTGTGATCGTTTAAATTTGTACTAAAAATATGAACCCCAGTATTTTTATCACGTACAAAATACAAATAATCTGTTTTTGCTGGAAAAATAGCTGCGCGAATAGCAGCTAAAGATACATTACAAACCGCTTCTTTTGGCAAACCTTCAAATTTATAAGTATTGTAAAAACTATTATCTCGTCTGATTCTTTGAGGTGTGATTTTTTCATGGGAATAAATTCCATAATTTAGAGTTCCGTCCATTTGTAACTTCATTCCTTTTTTAATACGATTATAAATCACACTAGCCACAATAGGCATTTCAGCTTCATTAGCGGCTTCTTTTTGAATCACAGAAGCTGTTATGATATATTGATGCCATTTTTTGGAATTATATTCTCCAAAAATTTTTTCAGAAGTTTTTTGATTTGATTTTTCTGCATAATTAAGTAAAATTTGTATTAATAAATTTTCGGTTATACCCTTAGGTATTCTGTAAGTTTCTGGCAAAAAAACTCCCTCAGGATAAGGAGCTTGATTTTGAAATTCGGATAAAAGTATATTTTTATCAAGTTTTAATTTTTTAGCAACTTGTTCTAAGAAAATAACACTAGTTTCTCCAGGAATTAAAGTGATTGTTTCAAGGGCAGCTTTAGCTATAGTAAGTTTATGCAAAAATTCGATTCTATTTAATTTTTGCGTTCCAATATTAATCCAACCAGATTGAGGATGCCCTAGAAAAAATAAAATATACTTATCAATTGAGCTCATTTCATATTTATTTTGTTCAAGATGTGATATAATTTGATTAATAGAGCCTTGTGGCAAGAAAACAACAGAATTGCTTTTTAAGGGCTGAATAAGATAATAAAAAATTCCCAAAATAAGTATCAATAAGAAATTACGAATGAAGAAAAAAATTTTATATACGTTGGCAGTATTGTTTATATTATTATCAATTATATTTATATTATTTAAAAATGGTTTTTCCATATCCAATGTCCAATTTAATTTTTTAAAATTAGAACAATTATATATTAAATTAGATAAAAAACTTATTTTTCGGGCTAAAAATATTATCATAAATACCAAAGAATCTTCACATGATGAAGTTAATTTTGCCTCTAAAGATTTATTAAGTATTGTTAAAAATTTAAAATATTTTTGTGCATTTTTTGAAGAAATTGATATTCGAAATCTTAACGTAAAAAATAATCACATACGTGTATTATTTAAAGATAATGAATTTTTTATGGATAATGATTTATTATTTATCAAACTTGCTTTGCTTGAGCAGGATAAAACTATTAACGCTGGAATTAAAAAATTACTGATTAAGGATTATAATCTTAGCATTAATGGAAATTTGAGTATTAATACCAAAAGTGAATTTTACTATTTTAATGGTGTAGCAAAAAGTGATTTGATTGATTTTAATGCCAGTCTTTCTTATAAGAATAAAAAATTAGCTTACAAAATTGAAGAGGTTGATATTAAAGATTTTATTGGTATATCAAGCAAAATAAAAAGAAAAGTGGCACTACCCAAAGATATAGATCTTTGGGTAACTCGTAATGCTGTAGGTGATTTTTATCATTTAGATTTTATACAAGGTTTTATCGATTTTGCTAAAAATAATTATTATTTTGACAATATCAGTGCTTTGGGTTATGTTGATAATGTTAAAGTTCGCTTTGATAATAATATGAACGCTATTGAAATTCCAAGACTTGACTTAAATTTAAGCAAGCAAAAATTAGATTTGCAATTTAAACAAGCTTTATATAACGGGGCAGATTTAAGCCAAAGTAAAATTTATTTGTATGATTTATTTGATAAAAGAAAATCTGGAATTTATTTGAATATAAAATCAGACAATTTAAAATTTGATGATAAACTTGCAAAAGCTTTAAAAAATTATCATTTCAACTTACCTTTTTATCAAAAAAGTGGAAAAATTAAAGGGAATTTAGAGCTTAAAATTAATTTTGATGAAAAGGTTCGGAATGTTTATAATGGAATATTTTTTTTAGAAAATACTAACTTATCCTTGGCTGATTTTAATATTTCTAAAGCTTTGATTAAACTCAATCAGAATGATTTAAGTATAGAAAACGCAAATATAGAAAATGATTTCTTACAAGCCAATTTTAATGGGAAAATAGATTTAGAAAATAAACAAGGAAATTTTGATACTCAAATTTCAAGACTTCATTTTGATCAGAATGATTTTTTGGATATAAGAAATCAAAATCTTGTTATCAATTTAGATTATGCTAAAAGTTTAATCAATATTCCAGATTGGAATTTAATAATGAATTTTAAAGAGGGGTTGGAAGTAAATATTGGCAATCCTGATATTTTTATCCCTTATTCTGCAATGCTTAAAAAAATTGGCTTCAATGGATCTAAAAGTATTTATTATAAAAGTTTAGATTTTAAAGATTTTAATATACAAATTAATGATGCTCGTTTTGAGCAAAGTTTATTTGTTAATGGAAAAACACCTTACAAAAGTGATAGTTTTAGTATTGTAAAGCAAAAAGATATTATTAATATTAATACTCAAAGTGATTTAATAAGTGCCGTAATTACTCCATTGAAAAAAGAAATTCAAGTTAAAAATTTAACTTATGTTTATAAAAAAGACACCAATTCTTCTGATTCTATTTTTAATATCAGCAAAAACAATCAAAATATTACTTTTGGTGGTGCTAATTGTGCTTTAATCTTAGAAGATTTAAATAAAACTTTGGCTTTTGATAAAATAGAGGTAAATTTAAAAAGTAATATTTTAGATGCTAGAGCTTTTAGAGGTAATACAAGTTTAAGTTTTTATTATAGTCCAAGTGATTTGAAATTTTTTGTAAAAAATATAGACGACCGATATTTAAATGAATTTTTGCAAAAACAAGCAGTACAAGATGGCGTTTTTAATTTAAGTATAGTTGGAAGCGGAATGGATTATTTTGATGGAGAATTTGATTTTAAAAATACTTTTATTAAAGATTTAAAAGGAGTTAATCAACTTATTTCTTTTATAGATACAGTTCCTAGTTTATTGATGTTTAAAGTTCCAACTTTTAATCAGAAAGGCTTAAATTTTCAAGATGGAAAAATCATTTTCAATCGAAAAAAAGATTTATTAAGTTTTAGTGCAATTAAAATGAATGGTGATAGTATGGATATTTATGGATTAGGAAGTGCTAATTTGCGTCTTAATACTATAGATTTAGAATTAGAACTACAAACGTTAAAATCAGCCTCTGAAGCAATTTCAAAAGTACCTATTTTAAATTATGTAATTTTAGGAAAAAACCAACAAATCAGTACAAACATTAAAGTTGATGGAAAGCTTGATGATCCAAGTTTTCATACTCAAATTTTAACCGATACTCTAAAAACCCCATTTAATTTAATTAAAAATATTATACAGCTTCCTACAAATTTATTCAATTAAAAAAATGATAAAAATTTTTACTAAAACTAAAATAAACTTTAAATTTACTCTTGCATTTTTTTCTAATTGTAATATACTTTAAATAAATTAAAAAAATTAGTGCTTGAAAGGATAAAAAATGCAAGTTATTTATACTTTAACGGATGAATCTCCTGCACTGGCTACTTATTCGTTTTTACCTATAGTAAAAGCTTTTTTAAATAAAGCGTATATACAAGTTAGAACTTCTGATATTTCTTTGTCTGGAAGAATTTTGGCGACTTTTAGCGAGTATTTAAAAGAAGAGCAAAAATGCGAAGATGCCTTAGCTCTTTTAGGGGATCTTGTAAAAAAATCAGATGCAAATATTATTAAAACTCCTAATATATCCGCCTCTATTCCTCAGTTAAAATCAGCCATTAAAGAATTACAAAATAAAGGATATATGTTACCAAATTACCCAGATGATCCAAAAAATGATGAAGAAATTCAAATAAAAGCAAAATACCAAAAAATTTTAGGCTCAGCAGTTAATCCTGTACTTAGACAGGGCAATTCAGATCGTCGTTCTACTAAAGCTGTAAAAGATTATGCCAAAAATAATCCTTATCGTGTAAGTGATTTTGATCCTAATTCCAAAACCAGAGTTTCTTATATGAAAGAAGGAGATTTTTTTTCAAATGAAAAGGCTATTTTGATTGATCAAGATTGCATAGCAAGTGTTGAATTTATATCAGATAATGGAAATACAGAAGTCTTAAAAACAGATTTAAAGCTTGAAAAAAATGAAATTTTAGATGCCACTTTTATGGACGTGAAAAAATTAGAGGATTTTTTTGCTAAAGAAATTCAAGCAAGCAAGAATGATGATTTGCTTTTTTCACTTCATTTAAAAGCAACGATGATGAAAGTAAGCGACCCTATAATTTTTGGCTATGCTCTTAAAGTTTTTTTTCAAGAATTGTTTGATGAATTTAAAGAGGAATTTGACAAATTAGGCATAAATCCAAATAATGGCTTAAGTGAATTTTTAATAAAAATTGAAAATTCTACCAAAAAAGATGCAATCTTAAAGAAATATAATGAGATTTTGTCTCGATCTGCTGAAATTTCTATGGTTGATTCTGATAAAGGTATCACAAATTTGCATGTTCCAAGTGATGTTATTGTGGATGCTTCTATGCCAGCAATGCTTAAAAATGGAGCAAAATTATGGGATAAAGAAGGTAAATTAAAAGATACTAATGCACTTATTCCCGATCAAACCTATGCAACTATTTATGAGGCAGTGCTTGAAGATTTGCATAAAAATGGCACATTAAATCCCTCAAAACTAGGTAGCGTTTCTAATGTAGGTTTGATGGCTAAAAAAGCGCAAGAATATGGTTCGCATGATAAAACTTTTATTGCTAAAGAAGATGGAGTATTTAAAATTGTTTCTAGTGGTAAAGTTTTACTTGAACATAAAGTAAAAAAGGGCGATATTTATAGAATCAATCAAGCTAAATTCGATGCCGTGCTTAATTGGATAGATTTGGGCATTGAAAGATCTGATTTAACCGGAAATGAAGCGATTTTTTGGTTAGACTCCAAAAGATCAAGCAATAAAATCATGATCGATTTAGTTCAAAATCGCTTGAAAGAGAAAGGTAAAAATATAGCTATTATGCCCCCAAAAGAAGCTTGTTTGAGAAGTTTAGAGCTTATTCGATCTGGCAAAGATGTTATTTCCATTACAGGTAATGTTTTAAGGGATTATTTGACCGATCTTTTTCCTATTTTAGAACTAGGAACGAGTGCTAAAATGCTTTCTGTTGTACCTATGTTAAATGGAGGTGCTATGTTTGAAACGGGAGCAGGTGGATCAGCACCAAAACAAGTGGAGCAATTGATTAAAGAAAATCATTTACGCTGGGATAGTTTAGGAGAATTCTTGGCTTTGCAGGCAAGTTTAGAATTTTACGCTAATAAATGCAATAATCATAAAGCTAAAGTTTTAGCAGAATGTTTAGATGAAGCTATTGGAGATTGGCTTGAAAATAATAAAGCCCCCTCAAGAAAAGTTAAAGAAGATGATAATCGCACAAGCCATTTTTATTTGGCTATGTATTTTGCAAATCATTTAGCAAGACAGGCAAATGACATAGAACTTCAAACTTTTTTTAAGGATATTGCCTTAGAACTCTCTTCCAATGAAGAAAAAATTAGGTCTGAATTTAATAATGCTCAGGGGGTTGAGGTTGATTTAGGTGGGTATTATAAATTTGATGATGAAAAAGCAGAAAAGATTATGCGTCCAAGTGCGACTTTTAATGCTATTATAGAAAAAATAGGATAGGGATGAAAATTACAATTATAGGAGCAGGTAATATCGGCTCAAGTCTTTCATATGCTTTGATTTTACGTGAATTGGTGAGTCAAATTGTTTTGATTGATATTAATGAAGAATTATTGATTGCAAAAGAATTAGAGCTTACTCAAAGTATAGCTGCTTTAAATTTGAATATTGATTTAATTTGTACTCAAGATTATAAATACACTCAAAATTCCGACATAGTTGTTTTTAGTGCAGGTTTTGTGAGAAAAGATGGACAAAGTAGAGAAGAGCTTTTGAAGCTAAATGCAAGTATTTTATTAGACTGTGCAAAAAAAATTAAAGAGTTTATTCCTGATCCGCTTTTTATTATCTTGACTAATCCTGTAGATTTTTTACTTAATACTTTGTATGAAAGTAAGCTTTTTTCACCTAAAAAAATCGTTGCTATGGCTGGAATTTTAGATAATGCACGCTTTAAATATGAAATTGCTAAAAAATTAAATGTTAAAGTATCAAGAGTGGATACTAGGCTTATAGGTTTTCATAATGATGATATGGTTTTGGTGAAATCCCATACAAAGGTTAATAACAAAAACATAGATGATTTTTTGAACGAAGAAGAATTTGAAGATTTGGAAAATGAAGTTAAAACAGGTGGTGCTAAGGTTATAAAATATTTAAAAAATTCGGCCTATTTAGCACCTGCTAGTGCTTGTATTAGAATGATAGAATCTATTAGAAGTGGAGAATTCTTACCTATGAGTATTATTTTGCAAGGGGATTTTGGTGTTAAAAATAAGGCTTTAGGAGTTATGGCAAGATTAGGACTTGAAGGCGTGATTGAAATCATGAAAATGGAACTTAGCGCACAGGAAAAAGAAAAATTAGAACAATCTTTAATCAAATATCAATATAAAGGAGGAAAAGAGTGATTAAGAAAGGAAAATTGATATATAATTTAATTTTGATATTGAAATTAATTTAATAAAGGAAAAAATATGAGTATAATAGCTCCAAAAGATACACCGGTTTGGGTAGATGAATGTCGATGCAAGGCTTGTAATATTTGTGTAAGTTATTGTCCAGCTGGAGTTTTAGCTATGCGCGATGATGTGCATGCAGTTTTAGGACAAATGATAGAGGTTGTACATCCGGAATCTTGTATTGGTTGTACTGAATGTGAAATACATTGTCCAGATTTTGCAATTATGGTGGCAAAAAGAGATGAGTTTAAATTTGCCAAGCTTACTCCCGAAGCTAAAGATAGAGCTTTGGCTGTAAAAAATAATCAATATAGAAAATTAGCATAGGAAAAAATAATGAGAGAAGTTATAGCAACAGGTAATGTTTTGATTGCAAAGGCAGCGATTGATTGTGGGTGCAAATTTTTCGGAGGTTACCCTATCACTCCAAGTAGTGAAATTGCTCATGAGCTTAGTCATATGTTACCAGCAAATGATGGAACTTTTATACAAATGGAGGATGAAATTTCAGGTATTAGTGTGGCTATTGGTGCAGCGATGAGCGGAGTAAAGGCTATGACTGCAAGTAGTGGTCCAGGAATTTCTTTAAAAGCAGAGCAAATTGGACTTGCATTTATTGCTGAAATTCCATTAGTAATTGTTAATGTTATGCGTGGGGGTCCATCAACTGGTTTGCCAACTCGTGTAGCACAAGGAGATTTATTTCAAGCAAAAGCACCTACTCATGGAGATTTTGCAAGTATTGCTATTGCACCTGCTTCGCTTGAGGAAGCGTATTTGCAAACTATAAGAGCTTTTAATTTGGCTGAAAAATATATGACTCCAGTATTTTTACTTATGGATGAAACTGTCGGACATATGAATGGAAAAGCGGTTTTGCCAGATTTAAAGGATATTACAATATATAATCGTAAGAGATTTGAAGGAGATAAAAAGGATTATAGACCTTATGCAGCAGCTGAGAATGAACCAGCAACATTAAATCCTTTTTTTACAGGTTATCGTTATCATGTAACGGGACTTCACCATGGAGATATCGGTTTTCCAACCGAAGATGGTGCTATAGTTAAGAAAAATATGGAAAGACTTATAGGTAAGATTAATAATAATCGTGAAGATATTTGTGCTTACGAAGAATATATGCTCGATGATGCTGAATTTTTAATTATAGCTTATGGAAGTGTGAGTCGTTCTGCAAAAGAAGCTATTAATAGACTTAGAGAAGAGGGAGTTAAGGTAGGTCTTTTTCGTCCTATCACACTTTATCCTGTAGCAGAGAAAAAAATTGCCGAAGTGGTAGGTAAATTTAAAAAAGTTATGGTAAGCGAACTTAATATGGGGCAATATCTCGAAGAAATTGAAAGAGTATCTTCACGCCGTGATTTTATCAGTTTGCATCGTGCAAATGGTCGTCCTATAACCCCTAGCGAAATCATTGCAAAAGTAAAGGAGAATATATAAAATGGCGTTTAATTATGATGAATATTTAAGAACTGATAAACTTCCAACTCAGTGGTGTTGGGGATGTGGCGATGGTGTTGTTTTAAAATGTATTATCCGTGCGATAGAAAAACTTGGTTGGAATATGGATGATGTATGTCTTGTTTCAGGAATTGGTTGTAGCGGCAGGATGAGTTCTTATGTCAATTGTAATACTGTGCATACCACACATGGCAGGGCTATTGCTTATGCAACAGGAATAAAATTAGCAAATCCTGCTAAGCATGTAATAGTAGTAAGCGGGGATGGTGATACTTTAGCAATTGGTGGAAATCATACCATACATGGTTGTCGTAGAAATATAGATTTAACTCATATAGTGATTAATAATTTCATTTATGGACTTACAAATTCTCAAACTTCACCGACGACTCCAAAAGGTTTTTATACTGTAACTGCACAATTTGGCAATATTGATCCAAATTTTGACGCTTG
Source organism: Campylobacter aviculae (assembly GCF_005406215.1). Taxonomy (GTDB): domain Bacteria; phylum Campylobacterota; class Campylobacteria; order Campylobacterales; family Campylobacteraceae; genus Campylobacter_D; species Campylobacter_D aviculae. The sequence continues at coordinate 22,981 of NZ_NXMA01000010.1, forward strand.
TGAATTAACAAAAGCTGCAGGAGCTTCTTTTGTTGCAAGAGGAAATGTTATAGAGGCTAATAAACTTGAAAATTTAATCTATAAGGCTTTAGCTCACAAAGGTTATAGTTTTGTAGATGTTTTTTCAAATTGTCATATTAACCTAGGAAGAAAAAACAAAATGGGCGAAGCAGTGGCTATGCTTGATTGGATCAAAAATCGTGTTGTAGATAAGGCTAAGTTCGAAAGTATGGATTTTGAGGAAAGAAAAGATAAATTTCCAACCGGAGTGCTACACGAGGATAATTCTCAACCAGAATACTGCCAAGCTTATGAAGAAGTACGCCGTGCAGCCAAGGAAAAAAGAATGGTAGATTTAGGAGCTTTAAAATGAAATATCAATTAAGATTTGGTGGTGAAGGTGGTCAAGGCGTGATCACTGCGGGAGAGATTTTAGCTGAAGCAGCGATTAAGGAAGGTCGTCAAGCTTTTAAAGCTTCTACTTATACTTCTCAAGTGAGAGGAGGTCCTACAAAGGTAGATATTATCATTGATGATAAAGAAATTCTTTTTCCTTATGCCGTAGAAGGAGAGGTTGATTTTATGCTTTCAACTGCTGATAAGGGTTATAAAGGTTTTCGCGGTGGTGTTAAAGAGGGCGGAATTATTGTCGTAGAACCTAATTTAGTACATCCTGAAAATGAAGATTATAAGAAGTGGCAAATTTTTGAAATTCCTATCATTACCATAGCTAAAGATGAGGTAGGGAATGTTGCAACGCAATCTGTTGTAGCTTTAGCAATTGCTGCTTATATGAGTAAATGTATTGATTTGGATATTTTAAAAGAAACAATGCTTCATATGGTTCCTGCAAAAACAAGAGATGCAAATGCAAAGGCTTTTGATTTGGGCATTAAATATGCAAAAGAAACTAAACCAAAATCTTTATAATTTTGAGGTAATACTACCTCAAAATTATTTCTAATTTAGCTACTTTTAACGATTAAAATTTTATAATCAAAAACTTATATTTTCAAGGAAAGCAATGGATATTTTTGACGAAATGTTTAATAAAACTCCTAAAGAAAAATTTATAGAAATTATACAAAATGGAAATTTAGGAGCTTTAGAAAAAGTATTTGAAAATTTTTTCTCTGAATACATTGCTATGATAGAGCTTTTAGAAAAACAAGGCTTAAATGAAATGGATGTTAAAAATTTTATACTTGAAAATGGAGATTTTGTAAGTCAAAGACAAAATGATATCTATATAGACTTGGGTGCAAAAATTTTAGGACATGAAGGTTGATGCAAAAATTTTGAGTAAATTTTTTATTTTGTTGTTTTTTTTAGGCAGTTTAAATGCGGCTCCAGTTTTTGATTATACTTACAAATTTGTTCTTAAAAAAGATGAAAGAGCAAGTGTGCAAATTAAAGAAATCGGCTATGAAGATAAGGTTCAAAATTTTGATTTTTATTGGACTTTGTTTGATAATACAAATATAATTGTGCATTCTAAATTTCGAAAATATCCACGCCAATTTGTGATGAGTTTGCGTAGAAATTTGGATTGGGTAACGCAAACTTTAATTCCTGATTATACTAATCCTCATATTGATAGAGCAAGGCTTATTTTAGAATTTAGTGGCTATAATAAAGGTTTGGCAACCTTTACGGTTTATATTGAAGATAAGGAGTCTCGCGTAATGGTAGAATTTTTAGATCCTAGAAAAAAACCACTCCAAAACCCGCCAAAAAATAATCAGGTTGTACCTATGATTGATTTAAATAAGCCGCAAGTAAAGCCTCTTACGAGTTGGGAAAAATAGCAACAAGGAATCAAATATGGAAGTAATAGATGATTTGATAAAACAATTTTTAAAAGAACTTGATTATCAGCCTATTTTAGAAATGCTTGTTAATGTTAGATCAGGCAAAAAATTGCGTTCAAAATTGCTTTTAGCTATTTCAGGAGAGACTAAAGAAGCTTTTAAAATTTGTGCAACAATTGAGCTTATACATTTAGCTAGTTTATTGCATGATGATATTATTGATGAAAGTAATCTTAGAAGAGGCTCAAAGTCTGTAAATTACGAATTTGGAACTAAAAACGCTTTAATGTTGGGAGATATTTTATATTCTAAAGCTTTTTATGAATTGAGTCAAATGAATGCAAAATATGCAAGTATAATTTCTGATGCAGTTGTTAAGCTTGCCATAGGTGAGCTTATGGATGTAAATTTAAGTAAAAGTTTTAATACGGACAAAGAAAAATATCTTACAATGATTTATAATAAAACGGCGATTTTGATCGAGGCAAGTGCAAAATGTGGAGCTATTTTGGCTGGTTTAGATGAAAATTCTTTTGGAGAATATGGAAAAAATTTAGGACTTGCTTTTCAGATGATTGATGATATTTTAGATATTAAAGGTGATGATGAAATTTTAGGCAAACCTGCTATGGCAGATTTTAAAGAGGGAAAAGCAACTTTGCCTTATATATATCTTTTTGAAAGTTTGGATAAGCAAGGAAAGAATCAATTAAAAAATTTATTTAAGAAAGATTTAGACGAAGAAGAAAAAATATGGATTAAAACTCAATTTAAACAAAAAGAAATCTTAGAAAAGGCTATTTTGGAAGCTAAAAAATATGCCACAAATGCAGTTAATGCAATACAGAAATATTCTAATCAAAAGTTAATAAATATTGTTGAGGCAATGATAGATAGGAATTTTTAATGTATTATTGCGTTTCTTTTACTCACAAAAATACCGATATTGCTTTAAGAGAGAGATTGAGTTTTTCAGATGAGGCAAAAAAATATGAATTTTTACGTATATTAAAAACTCATGAAAATATTGAAGAATGTTTAGTTATTAGTACTTGTAATCGTGTTGAGATCTTTGCTTTTGTAAAAAATACTTGTTTGGAATATATCATTAAAACTTTAGCTTTATTGTGTGATGTCAATAAAGATGAATTGTTGGAAAAAGCCGATGTTTTTGAGGATAGCGGAGCCATACACCATCTTTTTTTGGTAGCAAGTTCTTTAGATAGTCTTGTTGTCGGCGAGACTCAAATTGCAGGTCAAATTAAAGACGCATTTTCTTTTGCCATAAAGAATGAATTTTGCAAAACTCATCTTTCAAGAGCTTTGCATTATGCTTTTAAATGTGCAGCTAAAGTTCGTAATGAAACTCAAATTTCAAAAAATCCTATTTCAGTAGCAAGTGTTGCAGTAGCTAAAGCAAAAGAGCTTTTAGATTTAACGCAAAAACAAGCTATAATTATCGGTGCAGGAGAAATGGCAGAACTTACAGCCAAACATTTAATCACCAGTGGTACCGAAGTTATTATTTTAAATCGTGATACGCAAAAAGCAAAACAACTTTGCGAAGAATTAGGCAGTTTAAGTAAATATGATAGTTTGGAAAATCTGAAAAATTATTTGGATAATTATGAGCTCTTTTTTTCAGCTACTAATGCTCCTAGTGCCATTATAACTAATGCATTAGTTGATGAAGTTAGACATAAGAGATATTTTTTTGATATTGCTGTACCACGTGATATCGATATTAGCGAAAATGAGAAAATATCTGTTTTTGCAGTAGATGATCTTCAAGCTGTTGTTCAAAAAAATTTAGCTTTAAGGGAAAATGAAGCACGTATGGCTTATAGTATTATAGGTCAAGAAACATCGGATTTTTTTAGATATTTAAACGACTTAGCTTTAAATCCAATCATTAAAGCCATACGACTGCAGGCTAAGGAATGTGCAGAAATGCAACTTGATATTGCTTTAAAAAAGGGTTATTTAAAGCATTCTGATAAAGATGAGGCACGAAAATTGATTCATCAAGTTTTTAAGGCCTTTCTACATAATCCAACTATAAATTTAAAACATATTCAAGGAAAAATTCAAAGTGATACAGTGATTAACGCTATGCGTTATGTTTTTGATTTGAATAACGATCTTGAAGGTTTAAATCAATATAAATGTGAATTTGATATGGAGATTGACGATGAAATTTAGCCAATTTTATGCACCGAGTACAAAGGAAACTCCTAAAGATGCGAGCTTGCCAAGCCATATATTTTTGGTGCGTGCAGGATTTATAGAGCAAATTGGTAGCGGACTTTATAATTTTTTGCCTTTAGGGAAAAGAGTTTTAGACAAAATTCGTGCTATAGTTAAAGAAGAAATGGATAAAGCTGGCGCACAAGAAGTAAATCTTAGTTTTGTTACACCTGCTAGTTTGTGGCAGGAAAGTGGGCGTTATAATGTTTTTGGAAAAGAACTTTTGCGTTTTAAAGATAGAAAAGAAAATGATTTTGTTTTAGGGCCAACTCATGAAGAAGCGATGGTTTCTTTGGTTAAAAATAAAATTACAAGCTATAAGCAACTTCCTTTGCATTTGTATCAAATAACTTGGAAATTTAGAGATGAAGCACGTCCGCGTTTCGGGCTTTTAAGATGTAGAGAATTTTTAATGAAAGATGGTTATAGCTTTCACAAAAATGAAGAAGATTTGACACGTGAATTTGATTTGATGTATGAGACTTATTCTCGTATTTTACAAAGATTGGGACTTAATTTTAGAGCCGTTGAAGCTGATAGTGGAGCAATAGGTGGAAGTGGTTCTAAAGAATTTATGGTTTTAGCAAAAAATGGAGAAGATGATATTTTGCTTTGCGAAAATTGCGATTATGCTGCCAATATAGAAGCGGCAAAAAGAGCTAAAAAAACTTGTAATAAAGAGCGTCCAGAAGCTAATTTTGCAAGTAAGTTTCATACGCCAAATATTAAGAGTATTAAGGAATTGGCTGATTTTTTTAGAATCGATGAATTTTATACCATTAAAGCAGTTGTAAAAAAAGCCATTTATGAAAATGAAAGTAAATTGGTTGTATTTTTTATACGCGGATGTGATGATTTGCAAGAAGTTAAAGCGCAAAATGCTTGTAAGGCTTTAGAGCTTATGGACGCGGACGAAAGCGAATTGCTTAATGCGGGATTAGTTCCTGGTTTTATTGGATTTGTAGGACTTAAAAATATAGACTTTTATCTTGATAAAGAGCTTGAAAATGAAAAACAAATGATTATTGGAGCTAATGAAAAAGATTATCATTTGGTAGGAATTGATGTTGTTAATTTAAATCAAGATCGTTTTAAGGATTTAGTAGAAGTTAAAGAGAATGATTGTTGCTTAAAATGCGGTGGAAAATTAAGAAAAAGTAAAGGTATAGAAGTAGGACATATTTTTAAGCTTGGACAAAAATATTCTAAAGCTATGAATGCACATTTCTTAGATGAAAATGGAAAAACTCAAGCATTTTATATGGGATGTTATGGAATCGGGGTTTCACGCTTGGTAGCTGTTGCGATTGAGGCTAGTCATGATGAAAAAGGTTGTATTTGGAATCAAACTTTGGCTCCTTTTACGATTGATATTATTATTTCAAATATTAAGGATGAAGAAGCTTTTAAATTTGCAAATCAAATTTATCAGCAATTACAAGATTTAGGCATCGAGGTTTTACTTGATGATAGAAATGAACGTTTTGGTGTGAAAATGAATGATTTTGAATTAATGGGTTTTCCTTATGCTTTGGTAATTGGTAAAGGGTTGCAAAACAATGAAGTAGAGCTTATACAAAGAGAAAATTTAAGCAAAGAAATTATTAAAACAGATCATGTTATAGAAAATTTAAAAAAGAAAATATTATGAATAAACTTAAATTAAGTCCTTTATTGATTTTAGAGCTTGTTTGTAGTTTCTTATTTATCGTATTCTTTGGCCTTGGAAATTTTTTAATTTTTATTTTAATAAGTATGATGTTTGGTATGATACTTTTGGGAATTTTTTGGAAAAGTATGCTTGAATTTCAAGTGATAGGTTTTAAAAATATGCTTACTCAATTTTCTTTTGTGATTGCAGGATTTTTATTTATTTTTCCAGGAGTGATTACGAGTTTTTTTGGATTTTTAGTTTTTTTATTGGGTATTTTTTTAAAAATTGCCACAAAAACAAAATATACCCATAAACAAAATCGAAACTCTAATGAAGAAATTATTGATGTTGAAATTATAGAGGAAGAAAAATGAATCGATTGATCATAGCAACAAGAAAAAGTGCTTTAGCTCTTTGGCAAAGCGAATATATAGCACAAATTTTAAAAAATAAACACAATATAGACGTTGTATTACAAGGATTTAAAACAAAAGGTGATGTTTTACTCGACTCTCCTTTAGCTAAGATTGGTGGTAAGGGGCTTTTTACAAAAGAACTTGAAGAGAGTATGCTTAGAAATGAAGCACATTTAGCGGTGCATAGTTTAAAAGATGTTCCAAGTTTTTTTCCAAAAGGTTTAGTTTTAGCGGCTGTGAGTAAAAGAGAAAAAAGCAATGATGCAATGCTCAGTCAAAAATATCAAGATTTTTCTTCTTTACCCAAAGGTGCAAAAATAGGCACTACGAGTCTTAGACGTAAAATGCAACTTTTATTACTAAGACCTGATTTAGAGATTATTTCTTTACGTGGAAATGTGAATTCGCGTATAGAAAAGTTAAAAAATGGCGATTTTGATGCTATTATACTCGCCATAGCAGGTATTAAACGTTTAGATTTAGACAAAGAAGTTAATTTTATCTATGAATTTAGCAAAGATGAACTCATTCCTGCAGCCTCTCAAGGTGCTTTGGGCATAGAAAGTATTGAAGATGTGAAAATTCTAGATTTGCTAAAATGTCTAAATGATGAAAATACCTTAATAGAAACGACTATAGAGAGAGAATTTATCGCTACTTTAGAAGGTGGATGTCAAGTTCCTATAGGGATCAATGCTGAACTTAATGAAGATATGATTTGCGTCCGTGCTATACTTGGTTTGCCTGATGGGAGTGAAATTTTAAAAGATAAGAGAATGATCAAAAAAAATGAATTTAAAAGATTTGGAGAGATTTTAGCTAAAGAATTTATACATAAAGGAGCTAAGGAGTTATTAAAAAAAGCAGAGGATATGATATGAAGAATTTTATCCAAATTTTAAAGGAAAATAATTTATTAAAAATCATCGAAGAGCCCGTCGATGTCAATCTTGAAATCGCACACTTAGCTTATATAGAAGCAAAAAAAATGGAAGAGGGTAAGGCTTTGCTTTTTAAAAACCCTATTGATAAAAAATCAGAAAAAAAATATAAATTTCCAGTTTTAATGAATACTTTTTGCAATCAAAAAGCCTTAAATTTAGCTTTTGGAAGAGATTTTAATGAGGTAGCAAATGAAATTTCAAAATTAACTAAACTTCATATTCCTACAAATTTCAAAGCAAAAGTAGATTTTTTTATGAATTTGTTAAGCCTTAAAAATATTCCTCCTAAAAGACTAAACGCCAACAAATTTCTTTATAATTATGAAATTTTAAGTTCTCTTAAGGAACTTCCTATACTCAAAACTTGGGAGGATGATGCTGATAAATTTATCACTATGGGGCAAGTTTATACTCATAATTTGGATAAAACTCAAAATAATCTTGGAATGTATCGTTTGCAAGTGAGTGGAGAAAATGAACTTTTAATGCATTGGCAAATCCATAAAGATGGTGCTAATTTTTATCACGAATACAAAAAGGCAGGTTTTAAAAAAATGCCTGTTAGTGTAGCTATTGGTGGAGATCCGCTTTATATTTGGTGCTCTCAAGCTCCACTACCAAAAGGAATTTTTGAACTTTTGCTTTATGGTTTTATCAAAAAGACTCCTGCCAAGCTTACACCTTGTGAAAATGGTGTTTTTGTCCCTTTTGATAGTGATATAGTTATAGAGGGTTATGTGGATTTGGAAGAATTTAAAATAGAAGGACCTTTTGGCGATCATACGGGTTTTTATACTCCAGCAGAACTTTTTCCTGTCATGAAGGTTGAAAAGATTTATGCCAAAAAAGACGCGATTTATCAAGCAACCGTTGTAGGAAAACCTCCTTTAGAAGATAGAATTATGGGACTTGGAACTGAACGTATTTTTTTACCTCTTTTACAAACTTCTGTTCCGGATTTGATCGATTATAAAATGCCTGAAAATGGAGTTTTTCACAATCTTATTTTGGCTAAAATTGATGCAAAATACCCCGCACACGCACAGCAGATTATGCATGCTTTTTGGGGCGTAGGGCAAATGAGTTTTGTTAAACATGCAATTTTTGTAGATAAAGATGCCCCTAATTTGGATGATTATGATACGCTTATCCCTTATATACTCAATCGCTTTTGTATAGAAAAATTACTCATAAGTGAAGGAATTTGTGATCAATTAGATCACGCTTCACCTAATGCTTGTTTTGGTGGAAAAGCAGGACTTGATGTTTGTGATAAAAATGAGATAGAAGAGCTTGAAATTTTAGAAGATGAAAAATTAAGAGAGCTTTTTACATCCGAAGTAGAACTCATTGCTTTAAAACAATTTTATAAAGAGTGCAAAAGCCCAATAGTTTGTATTTTACTTGACAAAAAAGAAAAAATTTCTCAAATTTTTGAAAGATTATTAAAATTTAAAAAGCATTTTAGAATTTTAGTGTTTTTGGATGCAAATAATAAATTAGAAAATCCTTATATGCTTGTATGGCGAGTAGTTAATAATATCGATGCGAAAAGAGATTTTTTTATACAAGATAAAAGATTGGGTATAGACGCAAGTGCTAAGGGTGAAATTGAAGGTTATACTAGATCTTGGCCTAAACAGACTGATTGCAATGAAGGTGTAATACAAGATCTTATTTTGCGTAATATTTTAGAAAATGATCCACAATTGTTTAAAAAGTTTGAAATTGTAGGTTAAAATTTATTGGCACACTTTTTGCTTGTAAAATTATTGTAGAAAATTTAAAATTTTTGTTAAAAAAGTGTTCATAAATTTATTTTTTTGTCGATATAGGTTTTAACTAGCAATAAATTAAAATTTTAAAAAGGATTTTAAAATGGAAATTTCGAAGGCAAATGAACAAAGGGACGTGGTTTTGGCTAATATAAGCCAAAAAGTGGATAAAACACAAAAGGCTAGTTCAAGCATTCAAGCTGAAAAGCAAAGCCAACATGGTGATGAAAATCAGCAAAATTTGAATGAAAAATTAGCAGATATTACGAAAAAATTAAATGAACAAATGGATTCGCTAGATACTAATGTTCGTTTTGGCTATAGCGATAAAATAGATTCGTTATATATCAGCGTAACAGAAAAAAATACAGGAAGAGAAATTCGTAAAATTCCTAGCGAAGAGGCTATGAGATTAGCAGAATATTTTAAAGATGCAATCGGTATGATTTTTGATAAGGAGAGTTAAAAATGGCATTAGGTAGTTTATCAAGTTTGGGTTTTGGATCTGGGGTTTTAACACAAGATACTTTAGATAAGTTAAAAGAAGCGGAAGAAAAGGCTCGTGTAGATATTTATACATCAAAAATAGAAGAAAACACAACAAAACAAAAAGATTTAACTGAAATAAAAACAAAATTGCTTGCATTCCAAACAGCGGTTTCTTCTTTGGGTGATGCAACCGTTTTTGCAAAAAGAAAAGTAAATGCGAGTGTGAGTACAAATCCTCCAGCGAGTTTGACGGCTAGTAGCGGTGTGTCTTTGCAAAGTATGAAAGTCAATGTAACTCAACTTGCACAAAAGGATGTTTATCAAAGCAAAGGTTTAAAGAATGATAGTGGTTACATCAATGCAAGTTTAAAAGATCCTACAAGTCTAACTTTTTTCTCTAATGGTAAAGAATATAGCGTAACTATTGATAAAAATACAACTTATAAAGATTTAGCAGATAAAATCAATGATGCAAGTGGAGGAGAGATAGTTGCAAAGATTATCAATACTGGAGAAAAGGATACTCCGTATCGTTTAACTTTGACAAGTAAAGAAACTGGTGAAGATCATGCGATCAGTTTTTATCCTGGAAAAAAAGATGCTGATGGAAAATATCAAGTTGATGACAATGCAAAACAGGTTTTTGAAAGTCTTGGCTGGAAGTTAGATGATGATGCTTTAAATAAAGAAGATTATGATCCTTCTAAAAGCAAAAATGGTGTAGGGATAATTGATAATGAAGACAATCCTTTACATATCCAAAAAGCACAAAATGCAGAATTTACTCTTGATGGAATCAAAATGACAAGATCAAGCAACACAGTTACCGATCTTGGAGTGGGGATTACTTTAACTTTAAATTCAACTGGAGAAATTAATTTTGACATTCAGCAAGATAATGAAGCTGTAACTAAAGCAATGCAAGAATTAGTAGATGCTTATAATGATTTAGTGACCAATTTAAATGCCGCTACAGATTACAATGCTGAAACCGGAACCAAAGGGACTTTACAAGGGGTTAATGAGATTAGTTCTATTCGTTCAAGTATTATTTCAGCTTTGTTTGATTCTCAATCTATAAGTGGAACGGTTGAAGATGATAATGGTAATAAAGTCAGTGCCAATGTTATGCTTTCTATGCAAGATTTTGGTTTGGCTTTAGATAAAAATGGGAATTTAAGTTTCGATTCTTCAGTATTTGAAAGCAAGGTAAAAGAAAATCCAGATCTTGCAGAAAGTTTTTTTGCGGGTATTACAAAATATGAAGATATTAGTCATACTGGAGATTTGATCAAAGAAAGTAGTTTGAAAGATTATTTAGGAGATGATAAAGGGATAACTTTTGAGTCAGGTAAATTCACCATAGTTTTCAATAATGAAACTTACGATCTTTCAAAAACCGTTGATGGGACTAAGTTTAAGCTTATAGGCGATACAGAAGAGGAAATGCTACAAAACTTAGCCAGCCATATCAATAGTCTTGGTATTGAAGGGTTGGATGTTAAGGTTACAAGTTATGATAAAGATGGTGAAAAAGGCTTTAAACTTAAATTTAGTGGCGATGGTAGTTCAGATTTTGCGATTAAAGGAGATGAAGAGTTTCTTAAAAAATTTGGTTTAAGCGAAACAACTATTGCTGCAAAACCTATTGAAGGTAAGGGTATCTTTGCTCAACTTAAAGCGACACTTCAAGGAATGACAGGAACTAATGGTTCATTAACTAAATATGATGAAAGTTTAACCAATGATACTAAATCTTTAAAAGAGTCAAAAGAATCAGCTCAAGAATTGATTGATGCTAGATATGATACTATGGCAAATCAATGGTTGCAATATGAAAGTATTTTAAATAAACTCAATCAGCAATTAACCACCGTTACAAATATGATTAATGCTGCAAATAATTCAAATAATTAAGGATATACTCAATGCAAAATAGTTTAGCTTATAATGCTTATTCTCAAAGTCAAGTGGGGATTGAATCTCCACAAAAACTTATTGAAATGCTTTATGAAGGCATCTTGCGTTTTTGTGCTAGGGCTAAAGTAGCGATAAGAAATGAAGATATAGAGCAGAGAGTTTATTTTGTAAAACGAAGCACTGCTATTTTTATTGAGCTGATTAATAATTTAGATTATGAAAAAGGTGGCGATGTGGCGCACTATCTTAGTGGGCTTTACACGAGGGAAATTCAACTTTTGTCTTTGGCAAATTTGGAAAATAATGAAGCAAGGATTGACGAAGTGATCAATGTAACTAAAGGCTTGTTAGAAGCTTGGAGAGATGTGCATAATAATGAAGAAATGGCTTGATGATTTTAGACTTGCTTTAATACAAGAAAATACAGATAAACTAGAAAGTCTTTTGGATGATTTAAATCTTAAAGACTTTGCTATCCATACAGCCCAAAATTCTCAAAACGATGATGAACTTAGGGAAAGTATAAATGATACTTTAGTCCAAATTCGAGCTTTATTGCAAGAAGCTATGAAATTGATAATTGAAAAAAAGGATAATAAAGCACTTGAAATTCAAAAATTTCAAAGAGCTTTAAAATATTTTAACCCTTGAAAATTCCAAAGTATAATCATTGTAATTTAAATTTGTTAATATATAAAATATCAGAAAATGTGCAAATTTTGTCTTTTTAAAGATTTGAAAATAAGCTTTCATTAAATTATAAGCAAGGCAGTGTTAGAATAAACTTTATAAAAATTTTTTGAGGGAATAATGAAAGATTTATTTTTATTCAGTTCTTTGCTTGATACCAGTCATACTTTTTCTTATTTTTTTCATTTAGGTTTGGTAATTTTAATTGCTGTTATTATTGCTACAACAGCTACTCGTTCTATGCAATTTGTTCCTCGCGGTATGCAAAATTTAGGAGAGGCTTTTTTAGAAGGTGTTCTTTCCATGGGACGCGATACCTTAGGAGATGAAAAAAATGCTAGAAAATATCTTCCTTTGGTGGCAACTTTGGGTATTATCATATTTTTTAGTAATATTATAGGAATAATCCCTGGTTTTCATTCTCCTACGGCAAGTCTAAATTTAACCCTGTCTTTGGCTATTATAGTTTTTGTTTATTATCATTTTGAAGGCATTAGAACTCAAGGAGTGATTAAATACTTTTCTCATTTTATGGGTCCTATTAAATTTTTAGCACCATTAATGTTTCCAATTGAAATTGTTTCTCATCTTTCTCGTGTTATTTCTTTATCTTTTCGTCTTTTTGGAAATATAAAAGGTGATGATTTATTTTTAATGGTTATTTTGGCTCTTGTTCCTTATGTAGCACCTCTTCCTGCTTATGTGCTTTTAACTTTTATGGCATTTTTACAAGCTTTTATTTTTATGATTTTAACCTATGTTTATTTAGCTGGTGCGGTTGCAATCGAGGAAAATCATTGATCTATATTTTAGAATTTTTCAAAGGTGCATCTTTGGCTTTAATGCTTTTTGGTGCATTTTTGATGTTTTTTAGATTTAATTCTTATTTATATTTATGCTTAGGGCTTATGCCGGGTTTGCTTTTAGCTTTAATTTTTATTTTGCTTATAGAAAATTATGAACTTAAAGCGAAAATGCATAATACTTCTTATTAGTTTTTTAGCTTAAATTTTATTGCTTTTATATTTTTAAAGTCATTTTGAAAGAAAATAATGTTAGAATAATATTTGGAAGATTATATTTAACAATCAAGGAAAATCAATGTTCGAAGTAGTTATTGGACTTGAAGTCCATGCTCAACTTAATACTAAAACTAAAATTTTTTGTTCTTGTGCAACTTCTTTTGGGGAAGAACCTAATATAAATGTTTGTCCAACTTGTTTGGCTTTGCCAGGTGCCTTGCCTGTTTTAAATGAAGAAGCGGTTAAGAAAGCGATTTTTTTTGGCAAAGCTGTCAATGCTACCATTAATAAAAAAAGTGTTTTTAATCGTAAAAATTATTTTTATCCTGATTTGCCTAAAGCTTATCAAATTTCTCAATTTGATATCCCTATAGTGGAAAATGGGGAACTTTTTATCAATGTAAATGGTGAAAATAAGCGTATAGGTATTACTAGGGCACATTTAGAGGAAGATGCTGGAAAAAATATACATGAAAGTAATTTTTCAAAAGTGGATTTAAATCGTGCGGGAACCCCTTTGCTTGAGATTGTAAGTGAGCCTGAATTAAGAAGTAGTGATGAAGCGGTTGCTTATCTTAAAAAACTTCACTCTATCATACGTTTTTTAGATATTTCAGACGCTAATATGCAAGAGGGAAGTTTTAGATGTGATGCAAATGTAAGCATACGTCCTAAAGGAGATACTAAACTTTACACAAGGGTTGAAATCAAAAATCTTAATTCTTTTCGTTTTATACAAAAAGCAATCGATTATGAAGTGAAGCGTCAAAGTGAAGCGTGGGAAGATGGTACTTATGAAAAAGAAGTAGTGCAAGAAACAAGGCTTTTTGATACAAGCAGTTTAACAACCCGTTCTATGAGAGGAAAAGAAGAAGCTGCAGAATATCGTTATTTTCCAGATCCTGATCTTTTGCCAGTCTTACTTAAAGATGAATTTTTAGAACTTAAAATTCCAGAATTGCCTGATGAGAAGAAAAAACGTTATATGCAAGAATTAGGCATTAAAGAAAGTGATGCAGAAGTACTTATCAGTTCGCTTGAAATGAGTCGTTTTTTTGAAAATTTAATTGCTCAAAATTTAAATGCCAAACTTTGTGTTAATTGGTTAAATACAGAATTAATGGGACTTTTAAAAGGGGAATTAACCATAGAAAATTCTCCAGTAGATGCACAAAAACTTGGAAATCTCATAAAACGTATAGAAGAAGGGGTTATTAGCGCAAAAGCAGGTAAAGAGGTTTTGGCTTATGTGTTTGAAAACACTGAAATAAGTATCGATGAAGCTATTGATAAATTAGGGCTTAAGCAAGTGAGTGATGATTCAGCGATCGAAGTTGTTATTGAAAAAATTTTAAATGAAAATGCCGATAAAGTTACAGAATATAAAAGCGGAAAAGATAAACTCTTTGGCTTTTTTGTAGGTCAAGTGATGAAAGAGGGAAAAGGAGCTTTTAATCCTGCTAAAGTGAATGAAATTTTAAAATCAAAGCTTGGATAATGAGTAAAATTGCGGTTATTGGTGCTGGAAAATGGGGCAGTGCCTTACATCATGCTTTGAGTATTAAAAATATTTGTTTAATTACTTCTCGTTCAAAGCGAGATTTAGCTGATTTTGTGGATTTAGATACAGCGTTAAAGTGTGATTATCTTGTTTTTGCTTTGAGTTCCCAAGAGATACATCTTTGGCTTAAAGAACATTTTAAAAATCAAGGTCAGAAAATTTTAATTGCCTCTAAAGGAATAGAAACTTCCACTTGTCAATTTTTAGATGAGATTTTTTTTGAGTTTGTTGATAAAGAACAAGTTTGTGTATTAAGCGGCCCTTCTTTTGCGGCTGAAGTAATGCAAGATCTTCCTTGTGCTTTAGTAATCAGTGGTTTCAATCGTGAAGTTTGTCAAGAATTTGCCGATTTTTTCCCCGATTTTATAAAAACATATACGGATGATGATGTAAGGGGGGCAGAAATTTGCGGAGCCTATAAGAATGTTTTAGCGATCGCTAGTGGCGTGAGTGATGGCTTGAGTTTGGGAAATAATGCCAGAGCATCTCTTATTTCAAGAGGACTTATAGAGATGCATCGTTTTGGAAATTTTTTTGGAGCAAAAGAAGAAACTTTTTTAGGACTTGGTGGTGCGGGGGATTTATTTTTAACAGCTTCAAGTCAGCTTTCTAGAAATTATCGTGTGGGTTTAGCTTTGGCAAAAAATCAAAAATTAGAGGATATCTTAAAAGATTTGGGTGAAGTAGCTGAAGGAGTAAAAACAGCTTATGCTATAGAAAAAATAGCTTTAAAAAATAAAATTTATACACCCATAGTTAGTAAAGTAGTAGAAATTTTGCAAGGAAAAAACGCGAAAGTGGCGGTTCAGGAATTGTTAAAAGCTAAAAAATAGGAGTTAAAATGCTTATTAAGAATGCAAAAATTTATGGTAAAGAGTTGCAGGATGTTTTAATTCAAAATGGAAAAATTGTAAAAATAGATTTTAATCTAGAGAGTGATGAAATTTTAGACGCTAAAGGAATGACTTTACTTCCTTCTTTTGTAGATCTAAATGTTAGTTTAAAAGATGATAAATTTTCTTTAGATCATTTAGAGTTTTTAGAACGCGAATGTTTAGAGAATGGTTTTAGTGCGATTATTTTGCGTGATTGTATGGATTTTGATGAAGAAATTTTTTCGCTTTTTTTGCAAAATTTAAAAAATAAAGATTTGATGATTTTACCAAGCATACGTGCTTTAGATACTCAAGGGAAAATTAAAAATTTAGCCACACTTTTAAATAAAGGCGCAAATGCTTTAGAATTTCAAAGCTCTAGCGATACAAATTTTTTACGCGTGGTTATGCAATACGCTTTAATGAAAGAAAAGGCTATTTTTGTTCGATGTGATGATAAGAATTTTGATGATAATGGCGTAATGAATGATTGTGAGACGAGTTTTAAGTTAGGACTCATAGGAATGAGTGCGGTTGCAGAAACTAGCGAAGTTGCTAAAATAAAAGAAATAGCTAGATTTTACGGTGTAAAAGTGATTTATGATCTGCTTAGCCTCAAAAGATCTTTTGAAATTTTAGATCAAAATGATCTTAAACTCGTAAGCATACACCATTTGATTAAAGATGATAATGCTTGTGAGAATTTTAATACAGCAGCAAAGCTAAACCCACCTTTAAGAAGTGTAGAGGATAGACAGGCTTTGAAAGAATTTTTAAAGGAAGGAAAAATTCAATTTTTAACTTCTATGCATAGTCCTAAGTCTGCTTATTTAAAAGAATTAGCTTTTGATGAGGCAGCTTTTGGAATCGACGGGATATCTGATTTTATCAGTCTTTGTTACACCTTTTTTATTAAAGATGGTTTTTTAACCTGGAAAGAACTTTGCAATTTTACAAGTAAAAATCCTAATGAATTTTTGGGCTTGAATGCTGGAGTTATTGAAGTAGGAAAAGATGCTAATCTAGTACTTATAGATGAAAATGAAAAAAATTCTACTCCAAAAAGTTTGCTTTATAAAAATGATAAATTATTTGGAAAAATTAAAATGCATATGATTAAAGGTAGGATATTAAAATAATTATTTTTATTCAAAATCCAATTTAATTTTTGCTAAAAGTTTATTTAGATATTTTTAGCAAAAATTTTTTATTCTTTCTAAAAGCCCTTGTGTATGTTTAGGTTAAATTGCTAAAGCCAATTTAAATCCTAAAAATACAATGGCTGCCATAATTCCTGCAGCAGGTAAGGTAATAATCCAAGCCAAACCTATAGGCTTCATTAATACCCAATTCGCATTTTTATTATATATTCCTATACCTAAAATTGCACCAATTAAAATATGAGTAGAACTTACTGGAATTCCAAATTGAGTGGCTAAAAGTATAACAATACTAGCTCCAAGTTCAGCGCTAAAACCTGTCGTAGGTTTGATAGTGGCTAATTTTGATCCTACAGTAGCAATCACTTCTTTTCCTAAAAACCAAAGTCCTGCAACTAAAGCAACTCCAAACATAGCCATAGCGGCAAAAGGGATAGGGGAGTTTGCATTGATTGTTGCATTTTTAAGAACGTCTAAAATTGCCGCAAAGGGACCAATGGCATTAGCTATATCATTAGCACCATGAGAAAAAGCAAAGCTTGATGCGGTAAAAATTTGAAACCAAGAAAAAAGTCTATCTGTAGTTTTATTGAGTTCATTTTTTTTCACAATTTTAACAATAGCAAAAGTGATAACATAACTAATTGTTCCTAAAATTCCTATAATCCAAAAATTTTGTAAAATATCCAAAGTACTAACGTTATTTAGCCCTTTAAATAAAAACATTGCAGCTATAATGGCTGCACTAATACACGCAACAATTGGCATGTGTGTTTTTAAGACTGAATAAATATCTATATTTTTTTCTTTTTCTTTAAATTCCTTAATTTTACTTTTATAAAAATTACTTTCTTGCTCCTCATCATCTAAGGCTATAGCTGAAAGTTCTTTAATTTGTTCTTCTACTGATTTGCTTTTAAGATTTGATAAATAATTTTCTTTGAATCTTTTTTTATCTTTTTTTACATTTTTCAAATCTTCGCTTAATTTTTCAGAGGGTTTTAGTATATTTTTATCTATATAAGAATAAATAAGATAAGCTACAAGTCCTCCCAAAAGAGGAGAGGCAACCCAAGATATAGCAATTTTTACAATTCCACTCCATTTTACCATAGAAAGAGTTTGCGTTCCATCAAATTCTAAAAGTCCCATCATGATACTAGCACCGACAATACCACCCACTATGCTATGAGTAGTGGATACAGGCAAACCTTTTTTTGTAGCTATAAATATCCAAAGTCCAGAACTAAGAAGAGCTGCTAACATAATAGCAACAAAAAGCATAGGATTAAATTCTTTAGGAAAAGAAACTATTCCGCTACGTATAGTTTGTGTAACTTCAGCTCCGGCAAAGATGGCTCCACTTAACTCAAAAACCGCAGCTATAATAAGAGCTTGTTTTATAGTAACTGTTTTAGCTCCAACACTTGTTCCAAAAGAATTGGCTACATCATTACCACCTATATTAAAAGCCATAAATATACCGAAAATAGAAGCGAGTATAAAGAGTATAAATTGGTGTTGAGATATGTATCCAAATCCCCAAATAATAAAAGCAATTACACTAATAATAAATATAATAAATGCTACAATATTATCTTTTTGCATTCAATAACCTTTAGGTATTTTTTCAACGTTTAATTATACCTTTATAATTTTAAAAATGCAAATCTTAAGAAATTTTTATTTTAGTATAATAAAATTTATATTAGAATAACATTTTCAAGGAAAATGAATGGTTAAAAATGCTTTGTATTTATTAATTTCCTTTTCTTTGTTAAATGCTACTGAATTGGAAAATACTTTAGTAAATAATAATCATTGGCATAGTTTTGATATACAATCTGTAAAAAAACCACCAAGGATTCAAGAGAAAAATTTAGACATTTCAAGTGGTTTAAATAATTTGTTATCAAAGGCTTTAGAAAATAGAAATGGTATCGATACGACCGATGGTTTATTAGATCTTCAAAATGAAATTTTGTGGCTTAAAAATTTAAATTCAATCTACGAAAGCGACAATGATTCTTTGCTTTTTCAAAAAGAAATTTTTTTAACACAAAATGGATATAATTATTATTCTAGCGGTCTAGTCAATCGTTATAAGAAAGATGCTTTTTTATTTGGTTTAAATGGATTTATTGATAGGCAAGAAGATCAACAAAACGATATTAAAAGTTTTGGCGCAGAATTTGGTTATAGCAATTGCATTAAAGCCTATGGTAATTATTATATTTTAGATGAAATAGAAAAAAGTTTTCAACTAGGCGTTAGTTTTATTGATCCTACATATAGCGTTCTTACTTTTGATGTGATTAAAGATGAAGAAAAAACTAATTATCAGTTGATTTATTCTCCTTATAGTATTTTTAATTTAAGTTTAACACGTCGTATTTACACTAATGTAGATGTTGATAATGATATAGTGGTGCAGTTAGGATTTAATTTCAATTTTAGAAAAAGTTTTTTAAAACAGCTTCATAAACAAGATAATATTTTCCAAGAAATCAATCGTTATGATTTCCTGGAAAGAAGAATTTATTAACTCATTCCTGCATTATGAAATTTTTCTGGATTATCCATAGCGTAACGGAATTTTTCCCAATCAATTTGTTTATCCCAAATTGAAACAATTAAAGCCGCGACACTATTACCGCAAAGATTTCCAACCGCTCTCATTTCAGACATAAATTTATCAACACCTAAAAGAACACCTATGGCAGCAACTGGCAATACCTGTGCTAAAGTAGCGTTTGCTTCAGATATTTCCATATTTCCTAAAGCTGCTAAAGTGCTACCTAAAACTATAAATCCAGATCCCGTAACACCTACAGCACCTTTTGAAGCTATCATAAGAACGATTAGAATGCTAATTTCGTGCGCTAAGGTTAGATTGACATTGAAGGCTTGCGCTAGGAATATTAAACTCATAGCTAGATAAATATTGGTACAATCAAGATTAAAGCTATATCCTGTTGGCAATACTAATCCAACAGTAGCTTTAGAAAGTCCAGCTTTTTCTAATTTTCTCATCAAAGGAGCAAGAGCTGATTCGCTTGAACTTGTAGCAAAAACAATCAAAACTTCCCTAGAGATAAATCTCATAAATTTGAAAATATTAACCTTAGCTAAATAGCAAATAATCCCTAAAATTCCAAATATAAAAACAAGACAAGAAATCAGCATTACCAAAAGTAAATAAGCAAGATTAATTAAAGAACCAATCCCATATTGTGCTATAAGAACGGCCATTGCAGAAAAAGCTGCTATAGGACTAAAATACATTATAATTTGTAAAATTTTAAAAACAAAATTTTGTAAAACTTCTAATACCCTTTGTATGGCTTGTTTGTCTTCATTTCTCATTAAGGAAATAATCAAAGCCGTAACAACAGCAATAACCAAGACTTGTATCGTTTTACCTTCGGTAAAAGGAGTAATGATATCTGTTGGCATAGCGTCTTTTAAAATATGCATGATTTCTGATTCTGCGCTTACTTCTGTAGTTTGAGAAATATATTTTTGAACACTTTTTGTATCAAGTTGATTAGGATCAAGATTCATCCCGTGCCCTGGTTGCATCACATTTGCCATAAAAATTCCTATAGCCAAAGCCAAAGTACTTACCACTTCAAAATAAATAACAGCTTTAGCACCTATACTTCCAACTTTTTTTAAACTTTCAAGACTAATAATTCCTAAAACCAAGGTTACAAAAATAATAGGTCCTATTAGAACTTTTAAAGATTTGATAAAATATTCAACACCAGGTTTGCTTGCTATAGCCAATTCTTTATCCACATAGCCAAGTATAACACCTGCAACAATACCCGCAATTACCCAAAAACCTAAGCTTTTAAGTATTCGTTTATATAAAGGCGGTTTAATTTCCGCAAAAGTTTGACTTAAGGTTTCCAAAAAAACTCCTTATAAATTTAAGATATTCTAAATTTTGCTTTAATAAAATCTTAGCAAAAATAATAAAATATAAACTAAAAAATAGGATTAAATTTTGACAAAAAATTAATTTTTTGACTATAATGTTACAAAAATTCTCAATTAATACAATTTAAAATTAATTATATATTGATGTTATATTGTATTAGAATTTTATGATTATTAATTTATGTATAGAAAGGATGTTATTATAGTTATGGAAGAAAAAGAAATAGTATTAGATAGTAATGCTTTGATTACTTCAAAGACGGATCTTAAGGGAGATATTATTTATGCTAATGATGATTTTTTAAAATACGCAGGCTATACAATGGATGAACTATTGTATAAACCCCATAGCATTATAAGACATGAAGATATGCCTAGAACGGTTTTTAAATGCCTATGGGATTATATACAAAAAGGTGATGAAATTTTTGCTTTTGTGAAGAATAAGGCTAAAGATGGAAGATTTTATTGGGTTTTTGCAAATATAACTCCATCTTTTGATATGGATGGTAATATTATTAATTACTATTCTGTTCGACGTGCTCCAAATCGAAAAGCTTTGCCTGTTATAGAAGATGTTTATAGAATCTTAAGGGAAAAAGAAAAACAAGGCGGTATGAAAGCTGGACTTGAAGCTTTGACCGAAATTGTCGATTCATATAAGGTTACATACAATCAACTTGTTTTTGATTTACAAGAGAATTACTAATTTTAGATTAATTGATATTTAAGTTTATCATAGATAAAATTATTATTTAAATCATTTTTAGTTTGAAGATGGTTTTGTTAAGGTTAAATGAAATTTGAGAAAACAAAGAGATGAGGGGGGGGGGTATAGTCAATATGAATAACGGATTGTTTTTGACTATTTTTTTAAGTGTTTTAGGATTTCTTGGATCCTTTTTTATTCATGTGTATATTGGAGTAGCGATTTTTTCTTTGATTATTGCTTTATCTATTTATCTTTATATACATCTTAAGGATGAACAAATAATGATAGATAAATTATATAATCTTTGTAAAGAGCTAAAAGAAGGGAATTTTGACAATAGGATTGTTTATGTTAATACAAAGAGTAAAAAATTTGCAGAAATTGCTGATAACTTAAATAATACTATTGATAATCTTGAAGCTTATTTAAGAGAAATCAATACTTCTATAAGCTGTTCTCAACATAGAGAATTTTATCGTAAAGCTTTACCTGAAGGGTTAAGAGGTATATTTGCTCATAATATCGAATTTATAAATAAAGCGTTGAGCAATATTGAAAATACTGCAAAATCTACATTTAAAAATGCCCTATCAAGAACTTTAATGGATTTAAGCCTTGGAAATCAAAACAAGGATATGTCTCAAATTTCAACTTCTTTAAATCAGGATATCGGTGTAATGAGGGGTGTCCATGAAGCTGTGAATTCTATAACTCGCACGGCTACAGAGAATGGAAATGAAGTGGATTCTTTACAGAATTCTATGGTTTCTTTAATGGAAGTGGTAAATTCTAGCAAAGAAACTGTTCAGACTTTTGTAACCAATTCTCAAAGCATTACTTCTGTGGTTGAGGTGATTAGGGATATTGCAGATCAAACCAACTTACTTGCTTTAAATGCGGCTATTGAAGCAGCACGAGCTGGAGAGCATGGGCGAGGATTTGCTGTTGTGGCTGATGAGGTTAGAAAATTAGCAGAAAGAACTCAAAGATCTACAAGTGAAATTTCTATAGCAATTCAGACTATGCAACAAGATTTCGTTAATATTCAAAACGATAGTGAACAAGTTTTTGATATAGTCAGTCAATCTGAAGAAAGAATTCATAAGTTTTCTGAAGCCTTTAAAGGTTTGGAGGAAAATAGCTCTATGTTAGGGAAGGATTTTGCAGAATTAGCCAATAGATTGATTTTATCTGCCATTAAAATTGATCACATTCTTTATAAATCTAATATTTATTTAAACCTTAATGGAGCACAAGAATTTAATCTTTCTAGCACAGATCCAATTTCAAATCTTTGTTTAGATGAAAAAGTAAAAGAGGAGATTGGTAAATTTATTTCAGATTCAGAATTGGATTCAGCTAAAGAAATAATTAGAGACAATGCGCAAAATGCTATAAAAGAATCAGCTGCGGAACACATAGATCAAAAGATTTATGATTTAATTGTTAATGATATCAGTGCTTTAGAACAAAAAAGTAGTGAGATTTTAGACAAGTTAAAGATTTAAGGAAAATAAAATGCCAAAAGAAATTTTTTTACAAGAAGGTACTTTGATAACTTCAAAAACGGATTTAAAAGGTTTGATAGTTTATGCAAATAATGATTTTTTAAAATATGCAGACTTTAGTATGAAAGAAGTTTTAAACCAGCCTCATAATATAGTAAGACATTCAGATATGCCTAGAACTGTATTTAAATTTTTATGGGATTATGTGAAAGAAGGCAAAGAAATTTTCGCTTATGTTAAAAATAGAACTAAAAATAATGACTATTATTGGGTTTTTGCAAATGTAACTCCTTCAATAGATACTAATAATAATGTGATTGGTTATTATTCTGTAAGGCGTATGCCAAATAGGAATGCCATAGCGACTATAGAGAAGCTTTACAACGATTTGTTAAAAATCGAGCAACAACAAGGTATTAATAAAGGTGTAGAAGCATTGAAAGATTTCTGTAAGAGTACAGGAAAAACTTATAATGAATTAATATTTTCTCTTCAAAATTCCAAATAAACTTTTAGCGAGACTTGAAACAGAGTTTGTTTTAAGTCTCAGTATTATATAATCTCACTCTTAAAATCATTCTTAGGAAAAAATATGTTCGATATTATTGTCATTGGTGGCGGACATGCAGGTATCGAAGCAAGTGCTGTTGCTGCCAAAATGGGCAAAACAACTTTGCTTTTAACCACGCTTATAGAACAAATTGGTGCGGCAAGTTGTAACCCTGCTATCGGAGGACTTGCTAAGGGGCATTTAGTTAAGGAAATTGACGCTATGGGTGGTTTGATGGGAGAAATCACTGATATTGCAGGAATACAATTTCGCGTCTTAAATGAAAGTAAAGGTGTAGCAGTTCGCGGAAGTAGAGCTCAAATTGATATGGATAAATATCGTATCATTGCACGCAATAAGCTTTTAAAGCTTGAAAATTTGGAAATCTCACAAGAGCAAGTTTGTGAGCTGATATTTGATAAAAACGCTGTTATTGGAGTAAGAACTAGCTTAAATAATGAATACAAAGCTAAAAAAATCATTCTAACTACAGGCACTTTTTTAAATGGACTTATCCATGTGGGAGAAAATAAGCTTGAGGCAGGACGTGTTGGAGAACTTGCTTCTATCAGCCTAGGGAAGAATTTATCACACACTGATTTAAGAATGGGGCGTTTAAAAACAGGGACTTGTCCTAGAGTGGATGCAAAAAGTATCGATTTTGATGTTCTTGAAATTCAATACGGAGATCAAAATCCTAAGGCTTTTAGCTTTAGAACAAAAGATTTCAATCCAACGCAATTACCATGTTATATAGCAAGAACAAATTTGAAAACACATGAGATCATCAAAAATAATTTTTATCGAGCCCCTCTTTTTACCGGTCAAATTGAAGGAGTAGGCCCAAGATATTGTCCTTCTATAGAAGATAAAATCAATCGTTTTGCAGATAAAGAAAGTCACCATCTTTTTATAGAACCTCAAACGATTGATGCTACAGAATATTATATCAATGGTTTTTCAACCTCTTTGCCTTATGAAGTGCAAAAAGAAATGCTTAATTCTATAAAGGGATTTGAAAAAGCTAAAATTACACGTTTTGGTTATGCTATTGAGTATGATTATATCGATCCTACCGAGCTTTATCATACCTTAGAAACTAAAAAAATTAAGAATCTTTATTGTGCCGGACAAATTAATGGTACAACTGGTTATGAAGAAGCTGCAGTACAAGGATTTATGGCAGGAATTAATGCGGTTTTAGCACTCAATGGTAAAGATCCTTTTATTTTACATAGAGATGAAGCTTATATAGGCGTTTTGATTGATGATTTGGTTACAAAAGGAACTAAAGAGCCTTATAGAATGTTTACTTCAAGGGCCGAGTTTAGATTGCTTTTAAGAGAGGAAAATGCCATTATTAGACTTGGACAATATGGAAAAAATTTCGGACTTTTAAATGATGAAGATTATGATTTTATAAAAAATATAAAAGAAAATTTAGATAAGGGTTTAAATTTTCTTTTAAAAAAAGAATTAACCCCTAATAATCAAAATAATGAATTTTTGGCTCATTTGGGTGAAGAAAAAATCACTTCTATAGTAAGTTTGCAAAAAATAGTGGCACGTTCCAGCTTTAACATAGAAAAATTACAAAAATTAGATGTGATTTTTGAAAAAATGGACGATTATTCCTTAAGAGAAATTTTAAATGAAGCTAAGTATTATCATTATATTGTTATGCAAAAGGCACAGGTTGAAAAAATGAAAAGTTTAATCGATATGAAAATTCCAGAAGATTTTGATTTTAAAAGCGTGAGTGGTTTAAGCAATGAAGTGATTGAAAAACTTAATTTACATAAGCCTTTAACCCTTTTTGCTGCGAGTCAAATCAGTGGTATTACTCCGGCTGCTTTGGATATTTTACAAATTTGCATTAAGATACAGAAGAAAAAAGTTTAAATGCTTTTTGCTAGCGTAATTTTTTTAGTTACTTTAATTTTTATTTTTTGGCGTCCTTGGAATTTACCTTTATGGATTATTTCTAGTTTTGGAGCCTTTTTTGTTTTTATTTTTAAACTTGTAAATTTAAAAGATATTATTTTTATTTCCGAACTTGTTTGGGATAGTTCTTTAACCTTGATCGGATTGATCATACTTTCTTTTAGTTTAGAAGCTTTGGGTTTTTTTAATTTTATTGCTAGAGAAATTGTAAGCCTTTCAAAAAATAAGAGTAATTACAAAATCAATACCAACAAATTGATGTTTTTATTGCTTATTTTTGTATTTTTACTTACCGCTTTTTTAGGCAATGATGGTGCCATTTTGGTGATTACTCCGATCGTCATTGCTCTTTTTTCTACGCTTAAAGATATTAAGAAAAGTATGATTTTAAATTTATTTTTATTGAGTGTTTCTTTTTTATGCGATGCAAGTTCAAATACATTTATTATTTCCAATTTAACCAATATCATCACAGCTAAATATTTCAATCTAGGTTTTTTAGAATTTGCAAAAATAATGTTTTTGCCTAATTTACTTGTCTTATTTTCAACTCTTTTTATGGTTTATTTTGGTTTTTTAAAGGCTTTGCCTAGAGAAATTGAAATTCGTACTCATTTGGGAAAGGTTATTTCTAAAAAGCTTTTTATTTTTTGTATTTTTTATTTGACGCTTTTTGTTGCGAGTTTTTTTATGGCTGAATTTTTTAATTTAAATACTAGTTTATTTGCTTTATGCGGATCTTTATTTTTTTGGTTTTTGGTTTATTGTATTAAAAAAAGAAAAGCCTTAAATGTAATAAGACAAGCGCCGTGGAGTATTTTTATTTTTAGTTTTGGGCTTTATATGATAGTATTTGCTTTACACAAGTCAGGGGTAAGCAATGTGTTATATATTCTATATGATATTTTATCTCAAAATAAATTAAGTGCTATTTTTGGAACAGGTTTTATTTCAGCTTTTTTATCTTCGATTTTTAATAATTTACCCATGACTTTAATTGGAAATCTAGCCTTGAAAGATTTTCCAACAGAAATGATATATGCACATCTTTTAGGTGTTAATATAGGATCAAAACTCACCCCTATAGGTTCATTAGCTACTTTATTTTGGTTGGGACTTCTGGCAAAAAAAGGTATTCAAATTTCTTTTTGGCAATATTGCAAATTTAGTTTTTTTGTAACAATACCCATTCTTATGTGTTCTTTTTTAGGGATAATCTTTCAATAAGTAAATAAAAGATTAATAAGCAAAGAAAAAATTTATTTTATTTTGGATAAACTAATGACTTGTTTAAATAAAAACGAAAGGATTAGTTATGGCTACATCTGAAAGCAGACGAAGCTTTATGGGTTTTGCATTTGGGACAGTAGCTGCTGTAGGCGGTGCTTTTTCACTTGTTGCAATGAAAAAGACTTGGGATCCTCTTCCAAGCGTTAAAGCTGCAGGATTTACTACAGTAGATTTATCAGGAATGCAAGCTGGAGAGCTTAGAACAATAGAATGGAGAAAAAAGCCTATTTTTATCTTAAAAAAAGATGCAAATATGGCAAAAGATACCAAGCGTGATATTGTGGTTGATAATGCCGCATATACTGTTGTTATAGGACTCTGTACTCATTTAGGCTGTATTCCAGCGTATCACCCAAGCGAGCAGATTTTTAAATGTGCTTGTCATGGCGGTGAGTTTGATACAAGCGGAAAAAATATTTTTGGACCTCCTCCAAGACCTCTTGATATCCCTCCTTTTAAAATAGAAGGGACTAAGCTTGTTTTAGGCGAAGAGGGACCAGAATACAAAAAAATGATGGAGGCTTAGTATGGCACATATTAGAAAAGCAAATGGGCTTGTGGATTGGCTTGATCAAAGATTAGCCATTCATAAATTGCTTGATGTTTTAATGGTAAAATATTGGATTCCAAAGCAGATTAATTTTCTTTGGGCTATGGGGGTTATTTTAACCACTCTTTTTGCGGTACTTTTTATTACAGGTCTTTTGCTTGTAATGTATTATAAACCTGATACTGCACTTGCTTTTGATAGTGTAAATAAGACAATCATGCAAGAGGTGGATTATGGTTGGCTTTGGCGTCATATGCACGGTGTGGCTGCTTCTGTGATTTTCTTGATTATCTATATTCATATGCTTACTGGAATTTATTACGGTTCTTATAAACGCGGTAGGGAGATGATTTGGGTAAGTGGTATGCTTCTTTTCGTGGTATTTTCAGCTGAAGCTTTTAGTGGATATATGCTTCCTTGGGGGCAAATGAGTTACTGGGCTGCACAAGTTATTACTAATCTTTTTGGAGGGATTCCTTTTATAGGTCCTGAACTTGTGATTTGGATTCGTGGGGATTATGCTGTATCAGATCCAACCTTGACGAGATTTTTTATGCTCCATGTTTGTTTGCTTCCTATAGTGATCATTTCAATCATTGCATTCCATTTTTATTCTTTAAGAATTCCACATGTAAATAATGAAATTGCCGAAGAATTAGATTTTGATTTAGAAGCAGAAAAATATATGGCAGGAGATACTAAAAATTCAAAAGTAATTCCTTTTTGGCCAGGCTTTTTGTCTAAGGATTTCATGTATATTTGCTTATTTATGATTTTCTTTTTCTATTTGGTTTGTTTTAAATTTGATTTCGCAATGGATCCTATTAATTTCGATCCGGCAAATGCACTTAAAACTCCGGCACATATTTACCCTGAGTGGTATTTTTTATGGAGCTATGAAGTTTTAAGAGGATTTTTCTTTGATATTGCAGGTATTAAAGCTTTCGATATCGGTTTAGCGGCTTTTGGTATTGCTCAAGTGATTTTCTTTTTACTTCCTTGGCTTGATAGAAGTGAAGTGGTAAAACCAGCTCATGAGAGACCTTTATTTTTCATTTGGTTTTGGATATTGTTAGTTGATATGATTGTCTTAACCATTTATGGAAAATTACCTCCAACGGGTGTAAATGCTTGGGTAGGTTTTTATGCTTCTATAGTATTTTTATTACTACTTTTAGTTGTTTTACCTATTATTACTATTATGGAAAGAAAAGGAGCTAAATAATGAGAGAGCTAAAAATATTTTTAGTTGTAGTAGTATTTACTGCCCTTGTATATTGGGGAGTTGAACCCTATGCGCATTCTATAATGAAACCGCATGTTGCTCCTGCGAATTTTGATTTTTCTGCCGAAGACACAGCTTATGCTAAAAGTATAGTAGAACAAAAAGAACTTGCTTTAGCTGAAGCTAAAAAAGCTAATGATTCAAAAAGAATAGAAAGCGCTCAAAAAGATCTTGATAAGGCAAAAGAAGATTTAAATCAAGTTGCAACTCTTTGGGATAGTGTTGCAAAAATAGACTTAGCCAAAGGTGATGTTGCTAAAGGTAAAGAATTTTTTAATACCAATTGTGTTTCTTGCCATGGTATTAAACAAGATAATATACCAGCACCGGTTGCCGATTCTTCCACTTTCGGGGTTATTCCTCCTGATTTAAGTTCAGCTGGAGCTATTTTTGATGAAAAATTTTTAGCCGCTTTGATTATGAATCCTTCGGTAGCGTTAAAGGTTTATCATAAATTCGGAGATGCTTTTATAATGCCTCCTTACCAAGATACTCCAGAAGTTATGAATGCAAACATAGCTAATGTAATCGCTTATCTTAAAGATGTAAGTTCTAAATTTGAGGCTAATGAAGATGCTATGATTAAAAAAGAAGTAGAGGCTAAATATAAAAAATTAGAAAATAGCCCTGAAAAAACAGCTTTAATCGAAAAAGATATTGCATTTGCTAAAGACAAAGCTACTTTTATAGAAGCTTGTGGTCGTTGCCATGATGTTAAATATGATAAATTTTTCACAGCTTCAAATCATAATGATTTGAAAGGTTATTTAGGATCTATACCACCTGATCTTTCAATGATGATTAGATCTCGTGGAGAACAATATCTTCACGATTTTATTAATAACACTCAAAAACTCCTTCCAGGAACTGCTATGCCAAGAGTTGGTTTAACAGAATCTGCTCAAGCTAAAGTTGTTTCTTATATCGAAAAAGTTGGCGATAGTAAAAAAGAAGAAAGAGAAGGCACAGGAATTTATATTATGATTTTCTTTGTCATTTTAAGTATTTTTGCTATAGGTTGGAAACGTTCAGTTTGGTCTAAACTTCATTAAAATTTTGCCACTAAAGTGGCAAAATTTTCTTATATTTTAATCTTTAAATCCATTTTTAAACACTCAAAATTATAATTTATAAGTGAAAACTAAATTTTATTTTGTTATAATACTAGCCTAATTTCACACGCACCAACTTCCTTTTTAGCTTGTTGAGTTAAGGGGTGCGGAGGAATAAAGCTAAATTTATAAGGAGAAATCATGGTTAGCATGAGAGATTTATTAGAATGCGGTGTTCATTTTGGACATCAAACAAGAAGATGGAATCCAAAAATGAAGAAATTTATTTTTGGTGAAAGAAAAGGTATCTATGTTATAGATCTACAAAAAACTTTGAGATATTTTAGATACACTTACAATATCGTTCGTGATGCTGCAGCTGAAGGAAAAACTATACTTTTTGTGGGAACAAAAAAACAAGCTGGTGGAGCGATAAAAGAATACGCTGAAAAATGTGGTATGCCTTATGTAAATCACAGATGGTTAGGTGGTATGATGACTAATTTTGGTACCATTCGTCAATCAATCAGAAAATTAGAAGTTATAGAAAAAATGGAAGAAGATGGAAGTATCAAGCTTTTAACTAAAAAGGAAGCTTTGATGCTTACAAGAAAAAAAGAAAAATTACTTGCTTATCTTGGAGGAATTCGCCATTTAAAAACTCAGCCGGATATGATTTTTGTTATTGATACAGTTAAAGAAAAAATTGCAGTGCAAGAGGCAAATAGATTAAGAATTCCTGTTGTAGCTCCGCTAGATACAAATTGCGATCCTGATTTGGTAACTTATCCTATACCAGGCAATGATGATGCAATTCGTTCTGTGCAACTTTTTTGTCAAGAAATGGCTGAAGCAATCAATGAAGGTAAAGCTTTAAGAGAGCAAGATGGTGAAATTCCAGCTACAGATCGAGAAATTACAGAAGAAGAGAAAAAAGAAGTTTTAGATGAAGTTATGAGTGAAGAAGATTTTAAAGAGGAGCAAGAATAATGGCTGAAATTACTGCTGCAATGGTAAAAGAACTCCGCGAAAGTACTGGTGCGGGGATGATGGATTGTAAAAATGCTTTAAGTGAAACTGATGGAGATTTTGATAAAGCAGTTCAGCTTTTAAGAGAAAAAGGGTTAGGTAAAGCCGCAAAAAAAGCAGATAGACTTGCAGCTGAAGGTTTAGTCAGTGTAAAAGTAAGTGATGACTTTACATGTGCAACTGTTAGTGAGATCAATTCTGAAACGGATTTTGTGGCTAAAAACGATCAGTTTATTGCTTTAACAAAAGATACAACAGCTCACATTCAGTGTAATAATTTGCAAAGCGTTGAAGAACTTCACTCAAGTGTAATCAATGGAGTTAAATTTGAAGAATATCTAAAAAGCCAAATTGCAACTATAGGAGAAAATTTGGTTGTGAGAAGATTTGCCACTTTAAAAGCGAGTGCAAATGGTGTTGTAAATGGCTATATCCACACAAATGGCCGTGTAGGAGTTATCATTGCGGCTGCTTGTGATAATGCTGATATAGCATCAAAATCAAGAGACTTTTTAAAACAGCTTTGTATGCATATAGCCGCTATGAAGCCTAGTTATTTAAGTTATGAAGATCTAGATCTTTCTTTTGTAGAAAATGAATATAAAGCTTTGGTTGCTGAACTTGAAAAAGAAAATGAAGAAAGAAGAAGACTAAAAGATCCAAACAAACCAGAGCTTAAAATTCCTAAATTTGCAAGCCGTAAGCAATTAAATGAACAAATTTTAAAACAAGCTGAAGAAGATATTAAAGCAGAGCTTAAAGCACAAGGTAAACCTGAAAAAATTTGGGATAATATTATTCTAGGAAAAATGAATAGCTTTATAGCGGATAATTCTCAACTTGATAGTAAATTGACTTTAATGGGTCAGTTTTATGTAATGGATGATAAAAAAACTATAGAACAGGTTATTGCTGAAAAAGAAAAAGAATTGGGCGGAAAAATAAAAATTGTCGAATTTGTTCGTTTTGAGGTTGGCGAAGGCTTGGAGAAAAAAACTGAAGATTTTGCCGCTGAAGTAGCTGCACAACTTTAAATGGTTTTCAATGGAACTCTTAAGAGCGGAAAATTTAACTCATAGTTTTGATTATCCGCTTTTTAAGGATTTAAATTTAAAATTAAATACGCAAGATTGTATTGCCATTCAGGGCAGCAGCGGTTGTGGAAAATCAACCTTGCTGCATATACTTTCTTCTTTACTTTATCCTAATCAAGGCAATGTTTTTTATAAGGATAAAAACCTCTATCAATTAAATGAAAACGAAAGACTTCAAATTCGTCGTTATGATTTTGGTGTTATATTTCAAACCCATTATCTTTTTAAAGGCTTTTCAGCTTTGGAAAATATAGAGCTTGCTAGTGTTTTATCTCACCAAGAATTGGATAAAACAATTTTAGAAAGATTAGGCATTGATAAGCTTTTAAATCAAAAGATAGGAAAATTAAGTGGCGGACAACAACAGCGTGTCAGTATAGCTAGAGTGCTTTGCAAAAAGCCAAAAATTATATTTGCAGATGAAGCTACTGGAAATTTAGATTTTGAAAATGCAAAAAATGTCATAGAGCTTTTGATAAATTATGCAAAAGAAAATCATGCAGCTTTATTTTTTGTAACTCATGATGATAAACTTGCGAAATTTTGTGATAAAACTTATATTTTAAACTCTAATGGAATTTGTTAATTATTTAGGCGATAAAAATGTAGCAACTTTTATGTTATTGTTTGCTAGAATGAGTGGTCTTATAGTTTTTTTTCCTTTCTTTTCTCATAATTCTATCCCTATAATTATCAAAACAACTATAGCACTGTTTTTAACTATGTATTTATATCCTTTGGCAAGACTTGAGAATTTGCATTTGGATAGTTTTTTTATTATCCAACTTTTAAGCGAAGTTATATTTGGAATGATAGCCGGTTTAATGCTTCAAATTATTTTTGCCATTATAATGATGGCAGGAGAGCAAATAGCTTTTATTATGGGATTTACCATGGCAAGTGTTTTAGATCCAAGTTCAGGCACAAACATGCCTATCACCTCTCAAATTTTACATTTAATTGCTTTGCTTTTCTTTTTGGCATTTAATGGACATTATCTTATACTTTTATTTTTAAGTCATTCTTTAGAATACATTAGCTTAGGCGGTTTTTATCCACATGAAAATTTAATGCAATATTTAAATTCTGGTATTTTAAATATATTTGTTATAGGTTTTACTATGAGTTTTCCTATACTTGGAATTTCCCTTCTATCTGATATTATTTTTGGACTTTTGATGAAAACAATGCCACAATTTAACCTTATGGTGATTGGTTATCCTATTAAAATAGCCTTAGGTTTCGTGGTTTTAATAGCTATTTTACTTGTAATGATGCAGTATTTTAAAGATTTGATTTTGGAAACAATTACTCATATGCAAACTCTCTTTTTTGTCTAAGCAAAGGATAAATGAAAATTTTGTAGAATAGTAATTATTTTTAAGGATTAAAGCGATGAAAATTTTACTTTTAAATGAAAATTCGGTTGTATCAAAACTGATAAGCCTTAGTGCTAAGAAAATGTCTTATGAATTTGAAGAGCTTGATGCTTATGATGAAAATTTAGGACATTATGATGTTATTGTTGTAGATAGCGATACTCCTGCGCCTCTAAAAATTTTACAAGAAAAATGTGATAAATTAATATTTTTAGCTCCACGTAATCAAACCATAGATATTGATGCACAAGTTTTATATAAACCATTTTTACCTACAGATTTTTTAAATTTACTTAATGGAGAAAATTTAAAAATAGATGATACTATCACTACTTTACCAATTGAAGATTCTACTGATGATTTAACCGATAATTCTGATACAGAAGATTTGAATTTAGAAGATACTGCAAATAGTGAAGTTGATAATCTTGAATGTGATGAAAATGAACTTTCATTAGATGAGGATTTGGAAAAATTATCTTTAGATGATACAGAAGAAATCAAAAATGAAGAAAATGCAGAAGATATAAATTTAGAAGATGAAGAGTCAAAAACTAATGATATTGACATTTTAGAAGATGAAAATCAAATAGCTTTAAATGATTCTGCTGAGATAGAAGAAAATATCCAAGAGCAAGATGCTAGTGAACAATTGCAACAAGAAAATCAAGATCTAGAAATCAATGAAGAAGCTCTTATAGAGGAGATTCAAGCTGACAATATAGGTGAAGCAAATGAAGAAAAAGCTATAGAAGATGAAATTATAGAAGAAAAATCTAACGAAGTTTTAGAAGAACAAAATGAAGAAATTTTACAGGAAAAAGAAGTCTTGAATGAAGAGAATGAAAATGTAGCTGATGTTGAAAAAGAGACTTTAGATGATGAATTGCCTATAGTTGAGGAGCAAGAAAAAGAAGTTGATTTTAATGACATTCCAGAAGACGCTGAATTTTTAGGTGAAGCAAAAGAAGAAACCCAAGAATTAGAACAAGATTTTTTACCAGTTGTTGAAGGAGAAGAAGAATCACCTTTAGATGAAAGTAATGATTTTGGAAATTTAAGCACTCAAGATCAAATAAAAGAAGAATTAGCGGAGCTTGATGAACTTGAACACGAAATAGATGACAATGATAGCCCTCAAATTTTAGAAGATTTTAAAGATGAGCCAGTTTTTGATACAAAGGATTTACAAGTTGATGATGATGAAGTGATCGTCCCTAATTTATCAGCTAGTGAATTTGATGAGCTTAAAGAAAGTGAAATACAACAAGCTTTAGGGGAAGAAGTAACAGCCCAAATCGATGAAGAATTTGAAGAAGAGGCAGAAATTTCAGAAGAATCATCTGTATCTACGAGTAAGGATACAGCCGAAGAAGAGATTGTAAATGAATTAAGTCAAAGTATTGCTGGAGCAATCACTTCAAGCATTAAAGATGATACTTTAAAAGCGGCTCTTAAGGGTATGAATATGAATATTAATATTAACGTAAGTTTCAATGAGGAATAATGTTTGAGTGGTTTTATTTTACTAGTGTCAGGCCCTAGTGGGGCAGGTAAATCTACACTTTTAAAAAAACTTTTTGAAGAATTTGAAACAGAGCTTTATTTTTCTATTTCATCTACTACAAGATTACCAAGAGAAGATGAAAAAAATGGAGTGCATTATTATTTTGTTAGTCATGATGAATTTCAAGAAGATATAAAAAATGATTATTTTTTGGAATGGGCTAAAGTGCATGAAAATTTTTATGGAACTTCTCTTAAATATACAGAAGAAGCACTTAATAATGGAAAAATAGTCGTTCTTGATATAGATGTGCAAGGATATAAAATAGCCAAAAAAAAGTTGCAAGATAAAATTGTTTCCGTTTTTATCACAACAAAGGATAAAGAAGAGTTAAAAAAAAGACTTATTAAGCGAAATACTGATACAATAACACAATTAGAAAAAAGATTAGAAAATGCAAGTGATGAAATGAAAGAGCTTTGCGAGTATGATTATTTGATCATAAATGATAAACTCGATCAAAGTTATGAAGCATTGCGAGCGATTTTAATTGCCCACAAATTTAAAACAAAAGGGCAAGATCTAGATCGAATTCAAAATACTTGGAATAAAGGAGAGTAAAATGGGTGGTTGGTCAAGTCCTAGTCATTGGTTGATTATTTTATTAATTGTTGTATTGCTTTTTGGAGCGAAAAAGATTCCAGAACTTGCAAAAGGTTTGGGCAAGGGTATAAAAACCTTTAAAGATGAGATGAATAGCGACGATGAAGCAGCTAAAAATACTCAAAAAATTGAAGAAAAGCAAAACATAACAAATAATACAAATTCAGATGCAAATATAGATGAAACGAAGAAAGTTTAAGGTTTTTTCTTGAAAAATATTATTTTTGATGAAGTCAAAAAGGTTTTGCAGTGCGATTTTATACTTGAAAATCCTAAGGATAAAAATCTAGCACATTTTGCTACACCTTTAGCCTTTTCTTTAGCTAAGGAATTTAAAAAATCTCCTATGATTATAGCCGATGAATTAGCACAAAAATTTCAAAATCATCATTGTTTTGAAAAGGTTGAAGCTATCAATGGTTATCTTAATTTTAAAATTTCAAAAAAATTCTTAAATCAACTTGCCAGTGATGCTTTGAAAAATCCAGATGATTTTGCTAAAGATAAACATAAAACTCAAACTTTTTTACTTGAATACGTGAGTGCAAATCCTACGGGTCCATTGCATATAGGTCATGCAAGAGGAGCTATTTTTGGAGATACTCTGACAAGAGTAGCAAGACATTTGGGTTATAAATTTGACACAGAGTATTATGTCAATGATGCAGGCAATCAAATTTATCTTCTTGGGCTTTCTGTTTTATTAAGCGTGAAAGAGAAAATTTTAAAAGAGGAAGTAGAGTATCCAGAGCAGTATTACAGAGGTGATTATATCAGCGATTTGGCTGAAGAGGCTTATGAAAAATTTGGAAAAGATTTTTTCAAGGAAGAAAATATCCCTTCTTTGTCGGATTGGGCAAAAGATAAAATGCTTGTTTTAATCAAGCAAAATTTAGATCAAGCAAAAATTAAAATCGATAATTATGTAAGCGAAAGATCCTATTATGATGCTTTAAATTCAACTTTAGAAGCTTTAAAAGAGCATCAAGGTATTTATGAAAAAGAGGGAAAAATTTGGCTTGCCTCTTCTTTAAAGGGCGATGAAAAAGATCGCGTGATCATCCGTGAAGATGGTCGTGGAACTTATTTGGCTGCTGATATAGTTTATCATAAAGATAAGATGAGTCGTGGTTATGATAAATGTATCAATATTTGGGGAGCGGATCATCACGGATACATTCCTAGAATGAAAGCGGCTATGGATTATTTAGGTTTTAATCCTGATAATCTTGAAATCATTTTAGCACAAATGGTCTCTTTGCTTAAAGATGGAGAACCTTACAAGATGAGTAAAAGAGCAGGAAATTTCATTTTAATGAGCGATGTTTTAAATGAAATAGGATCTGATGCGTTACGTTATATATTTTTAAGTAAAAGATGTGATACTCATTTAGAATTTGACGTGAGTGATTTACAAAAAGAAGATAGTTCAAATCCTGTTTTTTATATCAATTACGCTCATGCAAGGATTCATCAAGTTTTTGCAAAAGCAAATAAAAGCGTCGCAGATATTATTAAAGCCGATTTAGAAAATTTAAATCAAGATGGGATCAACTTGCTTTTTGAGGCTTTAAATTTAAAAGCTGTTTTAAATGATGCTTTTGATAGCAAATCTTTGCAAAAAATTCCAGATTATCTAAAAAATTTAGCGGCAAGTTTTCATAAATTTTATAATGAAAATAAAGTAGTTGGAACAGAGAATGAAGATAGTTTGTTGAAATTATTTGCAATGGTTGCTTTAAGCATAAGAACCGCTTTTGCTTTGATGGGAATTGAAGCTAAAAATAGAATGAATAATTAAATCAGTAAGAAAATTCATTTTATTTAATTTTTTAATTATGGTTTGGTTGATTTAGTTAGATTTTGTAATTTTTAAGTTATGGTAGCGGAATTTATATATTGAGTAAAATCACAGCCGCTATAGTTAAAAAAACGCCACAAATTCCTATTTTATTTAATTTTTCTTTATATAAAATCCAGCCTCCAGCACAAGTTCCGATAATCCCTATAGCACCCCAAGTCGAATAAGCAATACTTAAAGGCACGTATTTTAAAGCAAAAGAGAGTAGAAAAAAAGCTAAGATAGCACTAAAAATAGCAGCTATTCCCCAAAATTTATATTTAAAACCATCTGATTTTTTAAGTAATAAATTGGCTAGGATATCTAAAAATGCAGATAGAATAATAACTAGTAGATAAAATTTCACTCTTTAACTTCTCCAATATTGATCATAATAATCCCAGCTATAGAACAAATAATGCCTAGAATTTGACTTAGGGTTAAATTCTCTTTAAAAATGATAAAAGAAATTGCAAGGATTAAAATAATACCTAGTAATTCCCAGACTGCATATGCAATTCCAATTTGAATTTTTTTTATTGCTTTTCCCATAAAAAAATAAGAAAAAGCAATAAACATAGCCATAAAAAAATAACCCAAAATCACGTTTTCCATTTTTAAAAAACTTGTGCCTAAAACTTCAAAAACAATCGCACATATCAAAAAAAACCAAGCTTTAAAAAGTTCTTTTTTTACTACAATCACTCTAATCCTTTAAAAATTAAGTGCTGAAATCATATCATTTAAAGCTTTAATCAGCCTTTTTGTTTTATACTTTCAAGCGTAAAAATCTTTTTAAGAAAGTGAGAAAGTTATGGGACGAGCGTTCGAATACCGAAGAGCTTCTAAAGAGGCTAGATGGGATAAGATGAGTAAGCTTTTTCCTAAGCTTGCTAAGGCTATACAAGTAGCAGCCAAAGAAGGTGGGCCTGATCCTGATATGAATCCAAAATTAAGAAGTGCTATAGCGACTGCTAAAGCTAATAATATGCCTAAAGATAACATCGATGCAGCGATTAAACGTGCGAGTGGTAAAGATAGCGTGGATATAAAAAACATCCATTATGAAGGAAAAGCAGCACATGGAGTTTTAGTGATCGTTGAGTGTATGACGGATAATCCTACTAGAACAGTGGCAAATGTAAAAGCTATTTTTAGTAAAAATGGCGGAGAAATTTTGCAAAATGGATCCTTGGGCTTTATGTTTAATCGAAAAGCGGTTTTTCATCTTGAAAAATTTGCAGGAGACTTAGAAGAATTAGAACTTGATCTAATCGATGCTGGTCTTGAAGAATTAGAACAAAATGAAGAAGAATTAGTTATCAGTGGAGATTATACTGCCTTTGGAGAATTAAGCTCGGCTATAGAAGCTAAAGGTTTGGTGCTTAAAAAAGCCGGACTTGAATATATAGCTAACAATCCTTTAAGTTTTAGCGAAGAGCAACTTAACGATATAGAAAAGCTTTTAGATAAACTTGAAGAAGATGATGATGTTCAAGCTGTTTATACCAATATAGAATAAGGAGAAAAAATGCTTAAGCAAATAGATATTAGTAACGCAAGCAAATATAAATTTGCTTTAATTAAAACAGAAAAAGGCACGATGAAAGTTGAGCTTTTTGCGGATGAAGCTCCTCAAACGGTTTGTAATTTTGCCAATTTGGCTAATGAGGGATTTTATAAAGATTTAACTTTTCATAGAGTGATTCCAAATTTTGTTGTGCAAGGAGGTTGTCCTTATGGCAATGGCACAGGCGGACCTGGCTATGAAATTCCTTGCGAGTGTGATGATCAAAAGCATCAGCATTTACGTGGAACTTTATCAATGGCACACGCAGGAAGAGATACCGGTGGATCACAATTTTTTATTTGCCATAGCCCACAGCCTCATTTAGATGGAGTGCATACTATTTTTGGGCAAATTGATTTGGAAGATAAGGAAAGTTTAGAGGTGCTAGACTCAATACGCCAAGGAGATAAAATCTTAGATATAGAAATTTTAGAATTTATTGAGTGAATTTTCTTTAAAGAGATAAATTTCCTAATAAAAAATAGTTAATGTAATCTAAATTAAAGCTTTCTTTTTTTAAAATTACGATTTACAATGAAATATTAAAAGGAGTTATTATTATGAAAACTAAGTTTTCACTTATTTTAAGTGCCTGTATCCTTTCATCATCACTTTTTGCACAAACGACAGATGATGAAATTACTAAGCTTCAAAAACAGCTTGCAAAAATTCAAGCAGAATTAAAAGAAATCAGAAAAGAAAGAGAAGCTCAAGCCAAGCGTAACAAAGAAGTTAGCGCCGAACTTGCTGATCTTAACGATAGAGCAGATGACAATGAATTTCAAGCTGCTTTAAGCAAGGTTAAATTTGGGCTTGAATTCTCAAATGCTGTTTCAAACACAAACTATAAACTTCCTACTACAAGTTATCATGCAAATAACAAGTGGATGATGGAACTTCATTTAAATATGAATGCAGATATCAATGATAAGACTAAATTCTATGGTCGTTTGTCTATGGCTAAAAACTGGTCTCAAATGGGATGGAGTGGAGATCCACTTGAGTTAGATGCAGGAAGAAACACAAGAACAAGTGGCCCTGTTCTTTATGTAGATAGAGCTTATCTTGATTATTATATCACTCCTGAGTGGATTGCGACTATAGGAAGACAACCTGGAACAGATGGTCCTGGAACAAATCTTAGAAACAATGCTTTAAGACAATCAACCTATCCAGCTTTAGCGATCAATACTTTAGGCGATGCTGCGGTTATCACTTATAAACCTGAAAGCTTACAAGATCATAAAGTAGCTATCCGTGCAGCTTATGGTAAAGCTTATCAATGGGATGAAGAAGGAAAAGTAAGAGACTGGATGAGTGATCAACAAGATGCAGATGCAAATCTTTACTATGCAGCAGTAGAAGGAGAACTTCCTTTGGGTAGTATGGGAAATAACTTGATTATTTTCAATGTGGCTCATATGACAGATTTTTCATTGCCAATTCCTGGAACAAATGTGTTGGATGATGATGAAGTTATTAATTTAGGAGCCTTGACTTTAGCAAACATCCATTTTGAAAATTATAATACCTTTGGAACGAATTTCAATTGGTTTGCGTCTTTAGGTTATTCTAATGGAAGCAATAATGAAATAAACCCATTAATAAGTGCAGCTCTTGCTAGCCAAGGATATGGTGATGGTAAATTTAACGAAGAAGATGGCTATGCGGTGCATGTAGGTGGACGTTATGATTTTACCAAAGCTTTAAAAGTGGGTTATGAGTTCTTCTGGGGAAGCAGATACTGGTATACTATGTCTCGCCCAAGTATCAATGATCCACTTAATATAAGAATGACTAGAGGTATAGCCAATGATTTCTATGTGATTTATCAGCTTGATAGATATCAATTCTTAAGATTAAGCTATACCAATATCCAAAACAAATGGGGTAATCGTGGAATTCCATTTGGTGGAGCTAAAAAAGAAAAAGAAAGAGCTGATAATATTATGTTGATGTATAATGTGAAATTTTAAGGAGTGAGTGATATGAAAAGAATACTTTTTTTAAGTTTATTGCCTATCATTGCCTTGGCTGATTGTGCGAGTTTAATGGCAAAATATGAAGCTCCAGAACCAGAATCAAAAACAATGAAGCAAATTGAACGCTGGGTAAATAAAAAAGTTAAAGACGCTAACGATGCTGCTGTTTTAAAAGAGTGTATGGTTGCTCGTGCAGCGGATAATCCAAATCAAGTTTCAGTTGCTGGTAAATAATAAAAGCGGTTTTAAACCGCTTTTAATCTTCTAAATTTCTTTTTTTACAAAATCAATATGCAAGATTTTATTTCTTTTATTATCGAAAATGTAAGTGCTTGGGGTTATATTGGTATTATAATTTTAATGACTTTAGAGAGTTGTTTTATACCTTTTCCTAGTGAAGCAGTGATGATACCTGCTGGATATTTAGCCCATAAGGGAGAGCTTGATATCACTCTTTGTATATTAAGTGGAATTTTAGGCTCTGTTTTGGGTGCTTTGATCAATTATTATATTTGTTTTTTTATGGGCAGACGCTTTGTTTTAAGGTGGGGAAAGTATTTTGGTATTACAGAAAAAAAATTTGTAAAATTTGAAAATTTTTTCAATAAACATGGTGAATTTTCTACTTTTACTTGCCGACTTTTACCAGGAATTCGTCAATATATTTCAATGCCAGCGGGTCTTGTTAAAA
This sequence comes from Campylobacter aviculae, assembly GCF_005406215.1. GTDB lineage: Bacteria > Campylobacterota > Campylobacteria > Campylobacterales > Campylobacteraceae > Campylobacter_D > Campylobacter_D aviculae. The sequence goes on from NZ_NXMA01000010.1 coordinate 64,136, forward strand.
TGAAGCTTTTTAATTTTATTCTTTTTACAGCACTTGGCAGTGCTATTTGGGTAAGCATATTGGTTTTTTTAGGTTATTTTTTAGGACAAAATCAAGAACTCATTCAAATTTATTTAACTCAAATTATAATTTTTATTATTATTTTTGTGATTATAATGGCTATAATTTATATGAAATTTAAATCTTTGGTTATATTTTAGAATTTTAAAAAGTTTATACCTATTTTAAAAAGTATTGTTTTAGAGCATAAAATCTTAATCATAATAAATGAGGTAATTATAGAATTTAGATTAAAAAACGAATGCTATTTTTATTTTTAACTACGATTTTTAAGATTATTTATATGTGAGAAATTAAGGTTTTTATAGATAAAATCACTCTTGTTTTATCTTTTATTAAAATCTTTATTAAAACTATTTTTAATGTTTTATTTTTTATTTTAAAATTTTGCTATAATAATCCAAAAAATTAAAGATCGTATAATATGCAAAAACCAGATATTCAAAGTTTGACAAATTTTCTTATTGTTTATACCAAGACTTTACTAGCAGCTGGAACTTATACATCTAGAGTTTCTAAGTGTGTAGGAAGAATAGCTGAAGTTTATGGTTATGAAATTAATATTAATTTCTTTTTTCATCATATTACTTTAAATATTGTCGATAAAAAGGATAATTCTATACATAGAACTTATGTAATTCCTAATGATTATGCGTCTATTAATTTTAAAATCATTTTAGATTTAAGTGCTTTAAGTTGGGCTATATATGATCACAAATACGATCTTGAAAAGGCAAAAACAATATTTGATCGAGTTACTCATCAAGAAAAGCGTTCCTTTATAATCAATCTTCTTTTAGTCTCTATTGCAAATTCAGCTTTTTGTAGGCTTTTTGGTGGTGATTTTGGTTCTGGAATTTTGGTATTTTTTGGTACTTTTTTGGGGTTAATTTTAAGATTTATTTTTACAAATATTAAAATAGATTTAAGAATTCAATATATCATTTGTTCTTTTATTTCTTCAGGTTTTGTTTTTTTGGGTTTAGATATGGGCTACACAAATACATCTGATGTGGCTTTAGGTTCTAGCATTTTATATCTTATCCCTGGAGTCTTTTTTATCAATTCAGTGATAGATATACTTAAAGATCATATTTTAATGGGAATTAGTCGTATTGTTAGTGTTGGAATTTTGATATCTTGTATCGCACTTGGAATTTATATGACGCTTAGTTTATCAGATTTTGGAATTTTACAATGATAGAATTTGTTTTAAAAGATATGTTTTTTGCAGCTTTAGCTGGTTTTGGATTTGCTTATGCTTGCAATCCCCCTTTAAAAACACTTATAGCTTCTGCATGTTTGGCTGCTATAGCACATGGGTTTCGTTTCACTTTAATGGAGTATTTTCATTTTCAAACTTTAGCTATAGCGACTTTTATGGCTTCTTTTTGTATAGGATGTTTAGGTATTGTTTTAGCTAAGGTTATGAAAACTCCTGCAGAGATTATTGCCTTTCCTGCACTAATACCTATGATACCTGGAATTTACGCTTACAAGGCGATTTTATATCTTATTTCATTTATACGCAGTGATGATCTTCAGGCTAAATCTGAATTTTTGGTGCAATTTTTTGATTATTTCTTTACTACCGTTTCTGTAACTTTGGCTTTAGCTATAGGAGTGAGCGTTACTTTGCTTATATTTTTTGAGCAAAGTTTTATGATGACAAGGCATGCAAAGAAAGATTAAATTTTTAAAATAGCTATATTGATTTTTATTCTTTTATTATACAATAATAATAATAAAAAGGATAAAAATGCAAAAATATCTATCACACCAACCTCTTGTAAAAAAATGCCATCATGAACATCATTCTCATGAACATCATTCTCATCATGATGCACGTTCTATAGATAAAAAAATTTTAAGAATATCTCTTATTATGACTTTTTTAATGATGCTTGTGCAATTTGTGTATTCTATACTTTCTAATTCTTTAGCATTATTAAGCGATACTTTACATATGTTTTCTGATGTTTTTGCTTTGGGACTTAGTTTTTTTGCTATTATTGCGATTGAAAAATTTAAAGACAAGCAAAAAACTTTTGGTTATTTTAGATTGGAGATTTTAGTTGCTTTTGTTAATGCATTGACTATTGTTTTATCTGCAATTTTTATCATTTATGAAGCCATAGAAAAATTATTTAATCCTATAGTTATAGATGTTAAGACTATGATCGTTGTTGCAATTTTGGGTTTTTTAGTCAATGCCTTTAACGCCTTTTTGATGTTTAGAGGAGCGAATTTAGATAATGTCAATATGAAATCTGCTTTTTTGCATATGATGAGTGATTTGTTTGGCTCTTTGGTTGTAATTGTAGGTGGGATTGTGATATATTTTACCAATATTTATTATATTGATACCATTTTAGCTTTAATACTTTCATTACTGCTTTTAAGATGGGCTATTAAGCTATTAAGAAAAAGTATCAATATTTTATTAGAAACTTCTCCTGTGGATATAAAAAGTGTTGAAGAGCTTATTTTAAAACATAGACAAGTTTGCAAGATCACTGATTTGCATGTAGTTGAAATTACAAATGAGATGTTTGTAGCGACTTTGCATATTGAAATCAATATTGAAAATTTGGTAGAATTTGAAATTCTTTACAAAGAACTCTCAAAGGAGCTTTTAGAGCATTTTAATATAGGACATATTACAATACAACCAAGCATGGTTAAAAAGGAAAATCAATGAAATTTAAAGTAAAAAATGTCAATTGTATAAATTGTGTCAATTTGATAAAAAATTCATTACAAGATGAGTATGGTCCCATAGATATAGATTTAGAAAATAAAATTCTAAATGTGAATTTACAAGAAGAGCAATTGGAAAATTTTAAAAATGAAATTCAAGATTTAGGATTTGAAATCGTAGAGCGTATATAAAAATGCAAGAATTCCGTGTAAAAATAGGAAAGATGACCTGTGTTAATTGTTCCAATGCCATCGAGCGTGCTTGCAAAAAAATAGAAGGTGTTGAAGAAGCTAGCGTTTCTTATGTGAATTCGAGTGGAATTTTTTTAATCCAAAATGATGAAAAACGCAAAGAAATTTTAGAAAAAATAAAAAAACTAGGTTTTGAAATTTTAGAAGATGAACAAAGCTTGGAAGAGTATAAGATAAAAAAACACATCGAGCTTAGAAAAAATTTACTTTTAAGTATAGTTTTAAGCATTGTTGTGATGTATTTTGAAATGTTTGATCAAAGTTTTTTTTCACAAAATATGCAAATGTTTTTAAGCTTTTTTGGGATTTTTTATTGTGGAAGAGATTTTTTCTTCCATGCTTTTTTAGGATTTAAAAATAAAAACTTAGATATGAATACCCTTATAGTTTTAGGAACTTTAAGTGCTTTTATATACTCTTGCTTAGAATATTTTAAAGTTTTTAATGAAGGATATTTGTATTTTAGTGGCGCTATGATGATTGTTTCTTTTGTGCTTTTGGGAAAATATCTTGAAAATAAGATCAAGTTAAAGGCTGAAAACTATCAAAAAACACTTGAAAAAATTGATACAAAAAAGGCAAGAATTTTGCTTGAAAATGGTGAAGTTAAAGAAATTTCTAGTGCTTTTGTTAAGGCTGGGGATATTATTTTAGTCAAAGAGGGTGAAAGTATAGTTGTTGATGGGGTAGTATTAAGTGGAAGTGCCGAAGTTAATATGAGTTTTTTAAATGGAGAATTTTTTCCTGTTTTAAAAAAAGAAAATGATGAGGTTCAAGCTGGTGGCGTGGTTTTAAACGGGGTTTTGAAAATAAAGGCTACTAAAAAAGCAATGGATAGCACTTTGGAGCAAATAAAAAATTTAGTTTTTTATGCAGGAAATATTAAAACTCCATTAGCAACCTTAACAGATAAAATTTCTAAATATTTTGTAGCAAGTATTATTGTTTTAGCTTTATTTGTGTTTTTATTTTGGTTTTTTAAGGCAAATTTAAATACAGCTTTTTTGCGTGCTTGTGCTGTGCTATTAATTTCTTGTCCTTGTGCTTTAGGACTTGCAACGCCTATTGCATTGGCTATAGCAAGTTCAAATGCAGCTAGAAATTTTATTTTGCTTAAAAATCCTGCCGCCTTAGAAAGACTTAGCGAAATCAAACTTGTTTATTTTGATAAAACAGGGACACTTACCAAAGAAGAATTAGATGTTATTAAGCATAATTTAAACGGAGATGGTTTTAAAAAATTATGTGAAATTGAAACTTTAAGTTCTCATCCTATTGCAAAAAGTTTGAGTAAAAATATCAATCTTGAATTAAAAGGTGAAGTTAATATTATTTCAGGTGAGGGTATTATCTACAAAGAAGATGATGATATATATTTTATAGGGAGTAGATATTTTTTAGATAGTAACGGTATTGATACTAAAGAATGCGATCAATTTTTTAATCAATTTAAAAATTTAGGCAGTATCAAGGTGTATTTTGCGAAGAATTTTCGTTGTTTGGGAGGAGTTTTGCTTGATAGCTCTTTAAAAGAGGGTGCAAAAGAACTTATAATAGGATTGAAAAAACAAGGGATTAAGAGTGTAATTTTAAGTGGAGATAATCAAGAAAGCGTTGAAAAGATAGCCAAAGAATTGGATATCAGCGATTTTTACTCTCAATTAAAGCCGGAAGAAAAACTTCAAATCATTCAAAATTCAAAGAAAGCTTTATTTGTAGGAGATGGGCTTAATGATGCAGCGGGATTATCTTTAGCAAGTGTGAGTATGAGTTTTTCAAAGGCCAATGAGTTGGCTAGGAAAACGGGAGATTTTATTTTGATTAAGGAAAATTTAGCAAATATTTTATATTGTTTTTTCCTTTCTAAAAAAACGAAAAAGATTATAAAGTTAAATCTTTTTTGGGCTTTCATTTATAATGTGCTTTGTATTCCCATCGCAGCGGGTTTTGTGCCTTTCATAACTTTAAGTCCGCACTATGCAGCTTTGGCTATGTGTTTTAGTTCTATAACAGTTGTGCTTAATTCTTTGCGGTTAAAAAATATTTGATTATTCTTGAATTTGAGGTTCTCCAAAACAATCTTTCAAAGCCTCTTTAACGTCCTCTTCGGGATTAAATTTTTTAGCACCTTGTTTGAGTTCATTAAAAGATGAATTAAGATCGAGTTTGGAATTTGAAAGAGTACTAGGATCTTGAGTGATGGATTGGAGTTTGCTTTCATCAATGGCCATTTCTTTTTGGACAGCAATTTTTGCATTTTGTCCTAATTTATCTTTTAAAAGCTCTTGTATGAGTTTAAAGCCTTTATTAAGTTGGGTACGATTTTCTCTTGTTGCATTAGAACTTATCGTTAAAATCTCATTTTCATAACTGATAAATTGTGTGCTTTTTTCAAAGCATTCCCCAAGTTCATAATCCCTATCATATATAGCCTCTAAAAGCAATTCATAGGCATTTTTTGCTTTTGGTTTTTCCTCAATTTTTTGTTCTAAAATTGGTGTGATTTTTGGAGTGATATTTTCAGCTTTTCTTTGTTCAATTTCATTGATTTGTGTATCAATTTCTTTAAGATAGCTTGCTTCCATCATCATAAAAGCCATCACACAAAGCGTAAAGCCATCATCATCACAAATCATATTTTTAGCACGAGCTAAAATACGGAAAAATCTTTCATAAATTAGAGTTGAAAATTCAGTGCTTCTAGCAAAAAAACTTTCTTTAAGATAAAATAGCATCTCATCTATAACGCTAGAGGCTTCATATTCTTTGAGTTCATCTAAGAAATCAAAAACTTTTTCTTTGTTTTTAGTCAAAATAGCATGGTAAAATTCTTTGATTTTATTTGGATCCAAAAAGCCTAACATATCAGTGATTTTAAGTACGCTAATATCGTTTTGACAAAAAATAATAGCTTGATCAAGCAAAGTCAGTGTATCTCTTAAAGATCCATTGCCACTTCTTGCAAGAAATTTTAAAGCTTCTTCTTCAAAACGAACATTTTCTTTGATGAGAATTTCTTTAAGATGATTTTGAATTTCACTTTGTGGAATTTGCTTAAAGCGAAAATGTTGAGTCCTTGATAAAACCGTAGCGGGAAGTTTTAAAGGATCGGTGGTTGCAAGTATAAATTTTACATAGCTTGGCGGTTCTTCTAGGGTTTTTAAAAGTGCGTTTGCAGCTTGAGGGGTAAGCATATGCACTTCATCGATAATGAAAATTTTAAAACGAGCCATAGAAGGAGCGTATTTAGTTTGTTCGATCAAAGCTTGTATATCTTCAAGACCACGATTGCTTGCCGCATCCATTTCTATGATATCGATGTGTTTTCCCTCTAAAGCCGCGATACACTGCTTACAAGTTCCACAAGGAGTATCGCTAGGCCCTTGATCGCAAACCAAAGCTCGAGAAAAAATTCTAGCACTAGAGGTTTTTCCACTACCTCTTAAACCTGAAAAAAGATAAGCATGGGCTAGGCGGTTGTTGTTGAGTGCGTATTTTAAACTTGTGCTAACAGTTTTTTGCCCTATAAGCTCATCAAAGGTTTTTGGTCTATATTTAACGGCTAGTGCTTGAAGCATTTTTACTCATTCATTATAGATAGAAGTTCGACATTGTCTTTAGTTTTTAGCATTTTAGAATATAAAAATTTAAGTGCTTCAACATCATCCATTTGAGAAATAGCCGATCGTATTGCCCAAATTTTTTGAAGTTCTGCAACACCTTGTAAAAGTTCTTCTTTTCTTGTTCCTGATTTGATGATATTGATTGCAGGATAAATTCTTCTATCAGAAATATTTCTATCAAGTACGATTTCACTATTTCCCGTTCCTTTGAATTCTTCAAAAATCACATCATCCATTCTAGAACCGGTGTCGATTAATGCTGTAGCTATGATGGTTAAAGATCCACCATTTTCTATATTTCTAGCAGCACCAAAAAAGCGTTTTGGTTTATGGAGTGCGTTTGCATCCACACCACCACTTAAAACTTTTCCACTGCTAGGAGTTGCTGTATTGTAAGCTCTAGCAAGTCTTGTGATACTATCAAGTAAAATGATAACATCCTTGCCTGTTTCAACCATTCTTTTTGCTTTTTCTATAACAAGTTCTGCAACGCGAACGTGATTATAAGCAGGTAAATCAAAAGTAGAACTAAAAACTTCACCCTTAACGCAACGTTGCATATCGGTTACTTCTTCAGGTCTTTCATCAACCAAAAGAACGATCAAATGCATTTCTGGGTGATTTCTAGCAATTGCAGCTGCTAATTCTTTCATGAGTTCTGTTTTACCTGTTCTAGGTGGCGCTACAATAAGCCCACGTTGCCCTTTTCCTATAGGGGTAAAAAGATCTAAAACGCGTCCTGTTAATTTCATAGGATCGTATTCGAGTTTGATTTTTTCAGTAGGAAAAATCGGAGTTAGATTGTCAAATAATGGCCTTTCTTTAGCTTCTTGTAAAGGCATGTAATTGATCGCTTCGATTTTTAAAAGTGCGTAATATTTTTCTTGATCTTTAGGTTCTCTAACTTGTCCTGTGACGATATCGCCCACACGCAGTGCAAATTTACGAATTTGTGAGTTTGAAACATAAGCATCATTAACACTATCGCTTAAGTTAGAATCCATACCTCTTAAAAAGCCATAACCTTCACTTGAAATTTCTAAGATCCCTGTAAAAAGTATAAAACCACCCTTTTTAGTCTGTGCTTTTAAAATCTCAAAAATAAGTTCTTGGCGACGAAATTCGCGTGGATTTTCTATTTCGCATTCGTTTGCGATTTTGACTAAATTTTCTAAATCAAGTAATTTTAAGTCTTCTATTTTATAACCCTCAACTGGAATATGGGTTCTTTGATGTTGTTTTTTTTCTTTTTCCATAAGCCCTCGCAAGAAATTATGCAGTCATTTGCAGTAGTAAATTAAAATTGTGATTTTAATAAAAAAATACACTTTTTGTCAAATAATTTGCATATATTTGTTTATAATTATAAAAAAATATTTTTTAAAGATTGATTATGAAATGTGAACATTGTAGATTAAGCTACCAAAAATCCCAAATGATTCTTTATAAAGATAAATTTTTTTGTTGTAAAGGATGCGAGAGTGTTTGGAAAATCTTACATGAAACGGGTTTGGATGAATTTTATGAAAGATTAGGAGATCGGTCTTTAAAGCCTGTAAATTTAGAATTTTCAAATAAAAATTATGATGAATTTATCACTCAAACTAAGGAAGGTTTTAGTGAAATTTATCTTATGATTCATGGTATTGAGTGTGCAGCTTGTGTGTGGCTTAATGAAAAGATTTTAATCAAACAGCAAGGAATTTTAGAACTAGATATCAATCATTTAAGCCATAAAGCAAGGATAGTTTTCGATAAAGAAAGTATTTCTTTGACTCAAATTTTAAATTTAATCGAAAGTATAGGTTATAAAGCAAGTGCGTATAATCCTGCTAAAAGCTCGAAAAAAGCTGATTTAATGAAAAGGGAATTTTATTCTAAGCTTGTAGTGGGTATTGCTTGTGTGATGAATATCATGTGGATTGCTGTAGCAAAATATGCTGGTTTCTTTAGTGGTATGGATAGAGATATAAAGGATATTTTGAATTTTTTTGAATTCATTCTTTGCTCTCCTGTTCTTTTTTATACCGGATCTAATTTTTATAAAAGTGCTTTGAAATCTTTAAAACTCAAAAGCCTTAATATGGATACTTTAGTCATTAGCGGCGCTACTTTGGCGTATAGTTATTCTTTATGGGCTATGTTTACAAGATCTTCTGAGGTTTATTTTGACTCGGTTGCAATGATTATTTGCTTTGTATTTATAGGAAAATATCTTGAAATGTTTAGTAAAAAACGTGCCCTAGACACTATAGACGGATTGAATGATTTTTTGCAAAATGAGGTTATAGTTTTTAATGGAAAAGATTTTTCACCTAAAGAAGTGCAAAAAGTGTGCGTAGGAGATAGAATTTTACTCAAAAGTGGAGATAAAATTTTAATCGATGGAATTTGTAAAAAAGGTGAAGCAAGCATAGATACTTCATCCTTAAGTGGAGAAAACGAGCCTTGTTTGATTAAGCAAGGAGATGTGATCAATTCTGCTTGTATTGTTTTAGATGGAAGTATTGAATATGAGGCGAGTAAAATTTATAATGATTCTAAATTAAGTCAAATCATAAAGCTTTTGGAATTTGCAAGTATGAAAAAAGCAAAACTTGAAAGTTTGGTTTCTCAAATTTCTTCTTATTTTTCTCGCGTGGTTTTAAGTTTTGCTTTGATATGCTTTTTAGTGTGGTTTTTTTATTATAAGGCTGGAATTGAAATTTCTTTGATCAATGCCATTTCAGTTTTAATCATAGCTTGTCCTTGTGCCCTAGCTTTGGCTACTCCAGTTAGCAATCTTGTAGCACTTGGTAGAGCACTAAAAAAAGCAATTTTATTTAAGAGTTCAAGTGTGGTTGAAGATCTTTCAAAATGTAATATGGTTGTGTTTGATAAAACAGGAGTTTTAACTAAGCCTAATTTAGAGGTGAAAGATTTTTTCTTACATGAAAAATTAAATATTGATGAAATTTATACCTTTGTTTCGCTTTCAAATCATCCCATTTCAAAAAGTGTCGCACAATTTTTAAGTCAAAATAAAAACGCTAAACGTTTAAATTTGAATTTTAAAGAAGTGAGCAATATACAAGCAAAAGGCATTAGGGCTGTAATAAGCGATAAAGTTTTTTTAGGTGGAAATTTGAAATTTTTACAAGAAAATAACATAGTTTTTGATAAAGAATTTAATAATTCTCATTTTATTTTTGCTAAAAATGATGAGGTTTTAGCTTATTTTGAATTTTCAAGTGTTTTAAGAGAAGGAGCTAAAGACTTGATCACTTATCTTAAATCTATAAAAACTCAAGTGATGATTTTAAGTGGCGATAATCACAAAGCAGTTGAAAAAATCGCTAATGAGCTTGAAATTTCAGATTTTAAAGCTGCTTGTTTGCCTGAAGAAAAAATGCAAACTATAGAGCAATTAAGTCAAAATAAAAAAGTTTTGTTTGTGGGTGATGGGGTTAATGATGCTTTGGCATTAAAATACGCTGCTGTTTCTGTAAGTTTGCGTGAAGGAAGTGATTTGGCGATCGAAAATAGTGATATTTTACTTTTAAAAAATGATTTAAATTCTTTAAAAAATGCTATACAAATTTCAAAAAATACTTATAAAATCATCAAGCAAAATTTAACTCTTTCTTTACTTTACAATGCCTGTACTATACCTTTAGCTTTTTTAGGACTTATCAATCCTTTAATTGCAGCGATTTCTATGTCTTTTAGTAGTATAATGGTGGTTTTAAATGCTTTAAGGATAAAAAATGAATAGTGTGATTATGATGATGATAGCTGTTTCAATTCTTGGTTTTTGTGTGATTTTAGCTATCTTACTTTGGGGGATAAAAACCAAACAATTTGATGATGATTATAAATTTATTACTTTAAATGATGATGAAGAATCTTTGCGTGATGCTATAGAGCTTGAAAATCGTAAAAAAAAGGCCTTAAAAGATAAGAAAGATTGAGCTTTCATTATAAAAAATGAAAGCTTTGAAATTATTTTAAAGTTTCAATATATTTATCAACAGCTTCTAAATCAGCTTCGCTTAAGCTATTTAATTGAATTTTCATAATAGCACCTTGGCCGAATTTGTTTCTTGTACCTGCTTTATATTCTTTAAGTGCTTGTGCTCTTTCTTCAAAGCTTAAAGTTTTAAGAGCTGGAACTTTATTTAAATAAACTTTATCTGCTTTTGCGCCGTGGCATACTGCACATTTTTTAAATATAGTCGCACCATCAGCAGCAAAAGCTGAAACACCAAGACATGCTAAAGCAGAAATTACTAACATTTTTTTCATTGACTTTCTCCTTGAATTAATTTAATGTCAAGACTATTATATATCTTAATATTTTATAATTTCCTTAACTAAGATTAAAATAAATATATTTCGTTTGGCTAACTATATTTTTTAATAAAAATTTTGTTTAAAAAAGCTTGTATTTTCATAAAATATATTATAATGCTTTTTATGAAAAAGGCATTATTTTTAGATAGAGATGGTGTTATAAATATCGATAAAAAGTATGTTTATAAAATCGAGGACTTTGAATTTTGCGAAGGCATTTTTGATTTGTGCCGTTATTTTTTAAAAAAGGATTATTTGCTTTTTATCATCACAAATCAATCAGGTATCGCAAGAGGGTATTATAGCGAGGAGGATTTTTCTAAGCTTTGTGATTTTCTCTTGAAAGAATTTGAAAAGGAAAGAATTCATTTTTCTAAAATTTATCATTGTCCGCATTTACAAGATTGTGATTGTAGAAAGCCTAAACCTGGTATGCTTTTAAAGGCTAAAAAAGAATTTGATATAGATATGGAAAATTCTGTATTTATAGGGGATAATTTAAGCGATATGCAAGCGGGTTTTAATGCAAATATCAATACTTTGATTTTAATCGATCAGGAAAAAAAAGAAGGAAATTTTTTTAAGCAATTTGCAAATTTAAAAGAAGTTTTAAGCTTTTTTGAGAAAGGAAAAAATAAATGAAAATAGCCATTACAGGTGGAGCAGGTTTTATAGGATCTGGACTTGCTTTAGAATTGCAAAAAGATCATGAAATTTTAATCATCGATAAAATGTCAAGCAATGAAGTTTTAGATAATGGAAATTTAGAGTGTTTTGGACATTTTAAAAATTTACTCGATTTTGAGGGTGAGCTTTATGTTGGGGATATTAAAGATGAAAAAACTTTACAAAAGATTAAAAACTTTAAGCCCGATGTGATTTTTCATAAAGCAGCTATTTCAGATACTACAGTTTATAATCAAAATCAAGTTTTAACAACCAATTTAAATACTTTTAAAGATTTTATAGAATTAAGTATTGATCTTAATGCAAAATTGATTTATGCAAGTTCTGCTTCAGTTTATGGCAACCAACCAAGTCCTCAAAAGGTTGGGGTTGAAGATCCTAAAAATCCTTATGCATTTTCAAAACTTATGATGGATAAAATCGCAAAAAAATACTATGATAAAGCCCATCTTGTTGGACTTAGATATTTTAATGTATATGGAAAAGGTGAATTTTATAAACACAAAACCGCCTCTATGGTGGTGCAATTTGGCCATCAAATTTTAGCAGGTAAAAATCCTCGTTTATTTGAAAAGAGTGATCAAATTTATAGAGATTTTGTGTATATTAAGGATGCTATCAGTGCAAATTTAATCGCACTTGATTCTAAATGTGGAGTTTATAATGTAGGTAGTGGAATAGCAAGGACTTTTCAAGATATAGTCGATATTTTGCAAAAGGAGCTAGGGACTAACTTGCCTTGCGAGTATATTCCAAACCCTTATATTAAAGCTTATCAATTCCATACTCAAGCTGATCTTTCTAAAGATTGGAATTATCAACCGAAATTTAGTCTTGAAGATGGGATAAAAGATTATTTAGATGAGATCAAGCGTCTTTTTGAAAAGGAAGTGAATGCTTGAATTTTTAAGTCAGCAAAGGCCAAAAATTCTCATTATCGGAGATTTTATGGTAGATAATTATACTTGGTGTGATTGTTCTCGCATTAGCCCTGAAGCCCCTGTTTTGGTGGCAAAAACTTCAAAGCAAGATCAAAGGCTTGGTGGAGCTGCAAATGTTTATGCAAATTTAAAGAGTTTGGGAGCAGATGTTTTTGCATTGGGTGTTATAGGTGATGATAAAAATAGTGAGTTTTTAAAAGAAAATTTAAAGGGTGAGTTTTTGATCCAAAAGGGACGTAAAATTCCATTTAAAAATCGTATTATGGCACATAATCAGCAAGTATTAAGGCTTGATGAAGAAGATGTAAATGATATAACATTAGAAGATGAACTCATCGCTTTATTTTGCAAATATGTTAAAGATTTTCAAGCAGTGGTTTTGAGTGATTATGCTAAAGGGGTTTTAACTTCTAAGGTGTGTAAGACATTTATACAAAAAGCTAATGAATTAAACATTCCTATTTTAATCGATCCAAAAGGAAGTGATTTTAGCAAATATAGTGGCGCAACTTTACTTACTCCTAACAAAAAAGAAGCTTTAGAGGCTTTAAAATTTGAAAATTTAGATGGAGAAAATTTAGAAAGAGGCATTAAAAAATTAAAAGATGATTTTAGTTTAAAATATTCTATGATTACTCTTTCAGAAGCAGGTATTGCTGTGTATGATCAAAAATTACACATTGTACCTGCTAAGGCTTTAGAAGTGTATGATGTTACCGGAGCTGGAGATAGTGTGATCGCGGTTTTAGCTTTTTGCTTGGCAAATAAAGTGGATATTTTTAAGGCTTGTGAAATTGCTAATGAAGCAGCAGCGGTTGTTGTGAGTAAAGTGGGCAGTGTGAGTGTGAGTTTTGATGAGATAAAAAGCTTTAAAAGAAGTGATTTGGAGAAAAAAATTGTTAGTAAAAATGAGCTTATGAAAATTTTAAATGATAAAAATAAAAAAATCGTTTTTACTAACGGCTGTTTTGATATAGTGCATTTTGGGCATATAAAATATCTTCAAAAAGCTAAAAAATTAGGTGATATACTCATAGTAGGGCTAAATTCTGATGAGAGTGTGCGTCGCCTAAAGGGAAATGAAAGACCTATAAATTCAGAGTTTCAAAGAGCTTGTATGTTGGCAGCTTTTTATTTTGTGGATTTTGTTGTGATTTTTAATGAAGATACACCTTTAAAATTAATCGCAGATTTAAAGCCTGATATTTTGGTTAAGGGTGCTGATTATGAAGGGAAGGAAGTTGTGGGTGCAAATCTTGTTTCAAGGGTTGAATTGATCGAATTTGAAGAGGGTTTTAGTACGAGTAAAATTATAGAAAAAATTAGGAAACAAAATGATTAGCTTAGTAGAAAAAGAATGGCAAGAACATCAAGAAGTATTAAAAGCGAGTGAAGTTCTTAAAGGACAAATTGCAAAAGTAGGCGAGCTTATATGCAAATGCTTAAAAGAAAATGGCAAAATTCTCATTTGTGGAAATGGTGGAAGTGCTGCAGATTCTCAGCATTTTGCTGCTGAGCTTAGCGGTCGCTATAAAAAAGAACGCAAAGCTTTAGCGGGTATAGCTTTGACTACCGATACTTCGGCACTTAGTGCTATAGGAAATGATTATGGATTTGAGTTTGTATTTTCAAGACAGCTTGAGGCTTTGGCAAGTGAAAAAGATATCTTAGTGGGAATATCAACAAGTGGAAATAGCCCTAATGTTTTAGAGGCTTTTAAAAAAGCAAAAGAGCTTAAAATGCTTTGTATAGGACTGAGTGGAAAAAAGGGTGGAAAGATGAATGAAATTTGCGATTATAACCTTGTTGTGCCAAGTAATGATACAGCAAGAATTCAAGAAATGCACATTTTAATCATCCATACACTTTGTCAAATTATAGATAAGGAATTTTAATGAAAGCGTTTATAATCAATCTAGAACGTTCTAAGGATAGAAAAGAACATATGCAAAAACAAATTGCTAAGCTTTTTGAATATAATCCTAATTTAAAAGAAAAACTAGAGTTTGTGTTTTTTAAAGCTGTGGATGCAAAAAATAATGATCATTTAGAATTTAAAGAACATTTTCCTTGGTGGGCTTCTTGGGTATTTGGAAGAGAATTAAGCAATGGAGAAAAAGCCTGTTTTGCTAGTCATTATAAATTATGGCAAGAATGCATTAGGTTAAATGAGCCTATTATCATCTTAGAAGATGATGTGGAATTTAGTGATGAGTTTTTAAATAGGGGGGGGGTATTTAGACGATTTAATACAAAGTCGTTATGAATATATAAGATTTTGTTATACCTTCGATAAAAAATTATATGATTTAAATGATGGATATTGTATTAGTTTTGCAAGATTAAATGGAACTCAAGGATATTTTCTAAAACCTAGTACTGTAAGGAAATTAATAAATTGTAAAAAATTTATATGTCCAGTAGATGATTATTTGGATCAATTTTATAAACACAGAGTTTTAAATATAATTAAAAAGCCTTTATTATTGAAACAATCTTTTGATTTTGGAAGTTCTATTGATGATCGCAATATCTTAACATATAAAATTCCAATTCATAAAAAAATCATAAGAGAAATTTTTAGATTTTATTCAAGTATTTTTAGAATAGCATTCGCGTTTTATATAAAGAAAAAAATGAAATTAAAATAGCCTTTTAAAGGCTATTGATTATTTTTTATGTATTGTATGAAAGGATTTAAATCATAGTTTTTAATTTTTTCTTCCATGGTTTTAAAATAACTATCCATATTTTGTGGTGTTAAAATGTGAGTTTGTGTTTTTATGGCATCAAGTTGCATAGAATTCATAATGGAATTATAGTGCGATGGATCTTTGTAGTTTGCTATATTATCCGCATAATCAAGATCATCAAAACCAAAAATTTTAACGTTAGGGTATTTTTGTGTTTCCAAAATGAGCCATTTTAATACTGCTTGATATTTTGAAAATAAAATGCTGTCTTTGTTGTAATACTCTGGATCAAGATATAAAATTCTGTAGAGTAATTTTGAGTGTGTAGGGATAATTAAATCAAATTGCGTTTTAGGATGTGCTTTGATAAAACTTAAAAGATAAGTTTTTATGTATTGTTTATTTTTTTCTATATCTATATCAAGTTGTGGTGAAAATTTTTGTGCATTGAGTATCATATTTTTTAATTTTTGTTTATCATCTTCGTTTTTGTATTTCATCCAATTATCAAAACCACCAAAGAATTTTTTATATTCTTTTTCCCAATTAAGTAGTTTTTCTAAATTTGCATTTCCGACACAATATTCCTTTGTAGAAAATTCCAATGCACATAAAATGAATTTTTTATTTAGATAAACTTTAAAATCATTATAGATATTATCATCGTATAAAAAATCAAAAGAATTTATGGGCGGGTGGTTGGGTATTTTTAAGTTTGGATCATTTAAGGTAAAAGCATCAAGAGTATAAATAACTTGTTTGATATCTTTGCTTAAAAACAAATAATTTAAAATAATTGCTCTTTCATTAAGATAGCTTCCCCACATAGATAAATTAACCCATTTACGACCTAACTTTTTATCAGCTTCTTGTGCTGAGGTATTTTCTGTCATAGAGGTGCCTATGATAACTGAATTAAAATTTTCATTATCTATAATGCCTTTAGCTGAAAGTCTGATATTGTTTAGGTAAGTTTTTTCTCTAAAATAGGGTTTGTGATAAAGCATCAATGGATCATAAATATAAAGCAAAGCAAAAAGGGCAAAAGAAGAAATAAAATTAAAAGCTAGAACAATGAAAATCCATTTTTTATGACTCATTTTTTATCCTAAAAATTAAAATATATAAATTCAACGTAAGGTGCATAAATCAATGTCGTTAAAGCTACAAAGATTAAAAATGCTGTAAAAATAGCACTTTTGTAGTTGATTTTTAAATTTTGTGTTTTATCAATACTATTTTTAAATACAAGACATAAAATAAAAGCAACGATAAAAAAGCCGATAGTTTTATCATTACCACCTATAGTTTTTAAAACATCAGGTGCTTTATAAAATTTATGAGGAAGTTCTACCCAAACAATTCCAAACATTGATTTTAAAAGATTTATAGCTCCTGTTAAATTTTCACTTCTAAAGAAAATCCAAGTTATATTAATAAAATTAAAAGTAATAAACCAAGCTAAGAATTTATAAATCTTAGAGTTTAGAAATTTTTTACCATCTATATAAAAGCTGTAAATTCTATGACTTACCATAGCAAGTGCATGCAAAATTCCCCAGATCACAAATCCCCAACCCGATCCGTGCCATACTCCACTTACAAAAGCCACAATAAAAAGATTTCTTAAGTTAATAATTTTTCCAGCACGATTTCCACCTAATGGTATATAAAGATAATCTTTTAAAAATCGCCCCAAAGTTATATGCCATCTTCTCCAAAAATCAGCAATATTTAAAGCTTTATAAGGAGAATTAAAATTTGAAGGAAGAGTGATACCAAAAAATAAGGCCAAACCTATAGCCATATCACAATACCCACTAAAATCGAAATAAAGCTGAAAAGTATAAGAAAGGCTAGTAACCCAAGCTTCAAAGATATTTAAAAAACTTCCATCTTGAACCACCTTAAAACCAGCATTTGCCCATACAGCAAAATTATCTGCTATAAAGATTTTTTTAAAAAATCCAATAGAAAAGATAAACAAGCCTTTAGCCATAAGTTCCCAATTAACCAAAGAATTGTTTTTATTTAAAAGAGAATGAAATTGAGGCATCATTTCTTTATGATGAACAATTGGACCTGCTATAAGTTGCGGAAAAAAACTGACAAATAAGCAAAAATCGATAAAATCAATTTTTTTCTTTTTTGATAGCTCGTCGATATTTACCTTTTTGTAACAATCCACCAAAAAGGCAATTTTTTGAAAAGTAAAAAATGAAATTCCTAAAGGTAATAAAATGTGAGGTAGCGGGATATTAAAATCTAAATTAATGAGTTTTGAAAAAAGATTGAAATTTTCTAAGAAAAAATCCGTATATTTAAAAACGCCTAATAAAATAAGATTAAATGTTATACCAAGGCAAAGTAGCTTATATCCCTCTCCATGATCTTTTCTTAAAATCCAACTTGCAAGAAAATAATTCGTAATAGTTGAAAAGGCTAGAATGAAAATGTATTCTACTTTAAAATAGCCATAAAAAAATAAACTTGCTAAAGCTAAAAATACTTTTGCGCTAGTATAAAATTTATAAGCTTTTAAAATATAAAACCCTATTAAGGTAACAGGTAAAAAAGCAAAAATAAATACATAAGAACTAAAAAGCATTACCAATCCTTAAAACAGAAAAGGTAATTATACAAAAAAAATCAAAATAAATTTTTAGCCCTTTCTATAACCAAATCAGGTTTTAAATCTTTCATGCATTTATGATGTTTTAAAGGACAAGTTTTTTGCATACAAGGCATACATTCTAGATTTAAATGCACTAATTTTGCGTTAGGATTTTGCCAAGGCGAGGTTTGGGTAAATTTGGTAGGACCAAAGATAGCTATGGTTTTGATTTTATAAGCAGCTGCTATGTGCATAGGACCGCTATCGTTTGTTATGAAAAGATCGCAAAGGGCTATATTTTGACATAGGGTTTGGATACTTGTTTTATTGCAAAGATTTTTAGCTTTAATGTGTGATTTTTTTAAAAGCCTTTCGATTTCATCGCAAAGAATTTGTTCGCCATTGCCTGCACCAAAAATTAAAATTTCATGGCTTTTTGAAAATTCTTTTGCTACCTCGGCAAAATACTTAGCATCCCAACGCTTGGCACTTCCAAAGGTGGCTCCTGGATTGATTCCTAGAATTTTTTTACCATTTTTAAGTATCAATGGGTGTGAAAATTTTGCTTTAATTGGGAGTTGCAGTTCTTTAGAATGAATTTTGAAATTAAAAGAATTTTCTATAAAATAAAGGTATTTCAAAACTTGATGTTCTTCTTTAAATTTACGCTTGTTGAAAAAATATCTTTTTTTTGCTTTTAATATATTTAAAATAATTTTAGAAGATAAGGCCGATCTAAAAGAGATGGCAAAGTCTATTTTAAATTCTTTGCGTAATTTTAAGGCTTGTTTGTAGCGTTTTTTTCTATCTTCTATGATGATTTTAGAATGAGAAAAATTTTTAAAAAGCTGGGTGGAAGCAAAAGATCCATAAAGGATAAACTCAGCGTCTTTAAAATATTCTTTTATGCCATATAAAGCTGCTGAAGCCATCACAGCATCGCCTAGCCAAGTGGGAAGATGGATGAAAATTTTCATGAAAACCTTAAAATTTAGATAAAATTTTTTATAATTTTAACAAAAAACTAGAGAAAATACGCCAAGAATTAATCTTGTTATTTAGTGATAATTTTATATAGATGATTTTTTGTATAAAAAATAAATTTTATCATCCAAAAAACCTCTTAAAGGATTTTAATGCCTCAAATCTCAATTATCCTACCAACTTATAATGTAGAATTATACATAGCAAGAGCTTTGCAAAGTTGTA
>NZ_NXMA01000011.1 GCF_005406215.1 Campylobacter aviculae
GCCAAAGCCTGTATTAAAATTTAACATTGTTTTAATCCTTATTTATTTTGGAATAAAATAGCAAATTCTATTCCAAAATTTAAAATTGTGAAATTAAATCACTAAAATTGAGTAACAAGAATTTTATTTAAATCCTTACCTACACGATTTAAAACTTCTCGAGCAACACTGCTATTAGCATTTGCACTTCTAATTTTATAAATTGTATCTCCATTTATACCTACAACCATACCACCATTTGAAAATTTAACTTGAGGAATTCCAAAAGGACCTATAATCGTAGTTTTTGTTGCAGTTACAGCTAAATACTCTCCTAATTCTGGATTGGCAATCGACGCAAGATTATTGTAAGCTTGTTTATTGGTGTATAAGTCTGAACAACGACCTCCACCAAAACCACAAAGAACTCCATTATCTTGTTCATATTCAGTAGGTTTTACAATCACACCAATTTGACTTAACTTTGTCATACCTAAATTAATGTTTTGAAAAATAAAAACACTATCTCTAAAAAGCTTATACCCACCCTTAACTTGTTTCATCTCATCTAAATTAAGAGCTTTAACACCTGCACTATTATCACTGAGTGCACCATTGCTGACTTTAGCTAGAAAATCATCTGCAAAAGCAGAACTTGCTAATAAAGCACCTAAAGTTGCAATGCTAAGTAACTTTTTGATCATATTTGCTCCTTCTATGTAAAAATATAACATAAATTATTTTATCATAAATGATAATTTTAAATCAAATTTTTAAAAGTCTTAATTTTTAAGGGTTTAAATAATGTTTATAATGAATTTATAACACTTTAAAAGTTTTTTATTTTTTTAATATAATTTAATAATAATGTGTAAATTGGTAATATTATTTAGTAATTAATTTTAATAAATTTTCTAAACCTTAATATTCACACTTCTATGTTTAGTTTTAGTTCTAGAACTTAATTTACTAAGATGATTGGTATTGGAATTGTTATTTGTATTGTCATTCGTATTAGAACTATTATTATCTATTTTTACATCAAAAAGAATTTCTAATTCTTTTACTAAATCAAATTTATTTTCAAGAAGTTTTTTTATGAGTTCATTTCTTATATTATCATCTTTATAAGTTTCTTTGTTTTTACTTTCTGCTTGGATGGGTTTAAAGGGTTTGTCTTTTGTTTGATTAGTTTCGTTGGTTTGTTGTGTTAAGTTAGAATTATTTTGTTGTGCTATTTGTGCCTTATATTTTTCTCCCATAGCGTCACTCTTAGCTTTCATTTCTAGCCATTGTTTTTTGAATTCTTCTACACTACTTATATTTTCAGTTAAAGAAAGCATCTTCATCATACTTGAACCTATATTATCATCTAGGGCATAAGTAATATTATTATCTTTCATAAATTGATATAACTCTTGTATTTTATCTGCTCCAAAATTGTCATCAAGACCTGCTAACTTGCCTGCAATTGTTGTTTCACCGCGTAAAAATTGAGAACTATCATTTGAAGCAAAAAATGCCATTAAAACTCCGCCTTTAGATATTGAACCATCTATGTTTGTATAAATATTTTTTCCTATATCCACACCTGTGCTTAATTTAAAAATATCTGATTTTTTATTGATGTAACCATCACCAAAACTATCCCAATCAGGAAAGCTTATAGTATTTTTTAAAGAATTTTCATATAAGTTTTTATCTGTCATATCTACAAAACCTGTAGGATTTGAGCTAGCAGCTTTATAATATTCATCTTTAGTATAGATTTTTGTTACTTGCAAGGTTTTACTATCCCATTGAAACCATTGTGGAATTTTATTTATATCTTCAGTTGTAAAATTTCCTTTTGGCTCATCAATAAGTTGTGAAAAAACTTTATAAGCTCTCCCTATACTTTTAGCTATATCTAAACTTGTAAAAGCTTTCACCGTATCTATTTGATCTTTTACAAAATTCTCCATACCCTTAGCATAAATCTTATAATCTTTAGGTATTCCTGCAGCTTCATTGAAATCACTGGTAAAAAAACCATCTTCATCTACACCATAACCTAGTATTTTATTAACGGCCTTAGATTTATCACTTACTAAATTTGAATTTGTTTGTTTTAATGAGGTATTGTTTGAAATATTGTTATTATTATTTAAATTTGTATTGTTGTTTATTTCTTTATTATTATCTACCAAATCATTTGTTTTAGAATTCTTTTTAGAATTTAAAGTATTTGTATAGTAATTATAATTTGAGTAAGAATTTATATTATTTATCATTTTACTGCCTTTTGGTTATAGTGGTAGATAATTTACCATTTCTACCTTATATATCGGTAGAAATGTAGAAAAGTTTAGTGAGAAATGCGACCAATCTGTAAGCCACCAAAATAGCTATCAAACTTATCTTTATACCCAATACTTAATTGCCTAACTATTAGATTATTATTAAGAACTTGACTAGATAACTGATAAATTTGTCCATTAGGAGCCAACATAATAGCTGCATAAGTAAAATAGTTATAAGGAGTTCCTAAACTTGAAACAGTCCAATTGTTTTGAGCTAAAAAACCTAAGTAATACTTAGAATTTTTTGGATCTTTTTCTAAAGTTGCAGTTTTCCAAGCAGTTTCTTCTGCTGGTGTAAGAGTTCCAGCTAATGCAGCAGCTCTATGATTGGCAATAGCAAGACATACATTACCTGAACACTGGGTAGAAACAGGATACCACCCACCCTTAACTTGTTTCATCTCATCAAGGTTAAGAACTTTAACACCTGCACTATTATCACTGAGTGCACCATTGCTGACTTTAGCTAGAAAATCATCCCCAAAAGCAGAACTTGCTAATAAAGCACCTAAAGTTGCAATGCTAAGTAATTTTTTAATCATAATTTATCTCTTCTATGATAAAAATATAACATAAACTATTTTATCATAAATGATAATTTTAAATCAAATTTTTAAAAGTCTTAATTTTTAAGGGTTTAAATAATGTTTATAATGAATTTATAACACTTTAAAAGTTTTTTATTTTTTAATATAATTTAATGATAATGTGTAAATTGGTAATAAATTAGAATTTATAAAAATCATTCATTCCTTAAAGTATCTAAAACATTGATTTGAGTTGCTTTTTTAGCCGGATAAAAAGAGGATAAAGCGATAATAATCAAAGCTCCAATGATCGTCAAAGTAAAATCCATAATCGACAAATCAAGCGGTAATTTACTCGTCCCATAAACATCGGCTGGTAAGGTAACGATATCGAAATTTCCTAGAAGCCACAAAGCGATAAAAGCAAGTAAAATACCCACTATCATACCACCACCACCTATAAGCATCCCTAAAGCAAAAAAACTTTTTTTAACCTCTGCTTTGCTCGCACCCAAAGCAAATAAAAGAGCGATTTCGCTACGACGATTCATAACGATCATTAAAAGAGAACTGACTATATTTAAACTGGCAACCAAGATAATCAGCATCAAAACTATAAAAAGCGCTCTTTTTTCAAGCTTTAAAGCTGAAAAGAAATTTTTATTTTGTTCCCACCATCCTATAACGATATAATCATCTTTTAAATAATTTTTTATTTTTTCCACATCTTTAAAAGCATCATCGCTATAAACATGGATTCCATCATAACCTTGATTTTCATTCATTCCAAGAACTTTTCTTAAAGCCTTAACATCAGTATACATATAAGCTTTATCATAAAATGCTAGTCCAGAAGTAAAACGAGCCTTTACTTTAAAACGTTTAGTTTGTGGGATCAAAGAAAATCCACTAGGATTAAAATTTGAAAAAATAAGTGAAATCATATCGTTTTTACGTAAGCCATACTCATCCACCAAAGCCGATCCTAAAAGTATATCAAAACCACTTAAATTTTGATCTTTAATAGCCTTAGCAACGATTTCATTGATCTGAATTTCATCTTTAAAATTGACACCAAAAAGCACTCCGCCTTCAAAGCGATTATCTCCTTTTACAACAACTTGAGTGCTGACATAAGGACTAAAAAGTAATTTAGGAAATCTTTCTTTAAGTTCATTAACTAATTCGTCGTTAGCAGGAGCGTAGAATTTTGGCATTATTGTAATAGGATAATTCATTACAAAAAAACGTTTTTCAAACTCCTTATCAAAACCATTCATGATAGCCATTGCTACAAGTAAAACGCAAAGTCCTACACATACGCCCAAAAAAGCTAAAAGCATAGATAAATTGATAAAGGGTTGCTCTTTATCAAATCTTAAATATTTAAAAAGTAAATATTTTAAAACGCTTTTATTCAAGCTAAAATCCCTTGTTTTGGACCGCTTTTTCCATGGCATTCTTTAAATTTTTTACCACTCCCGCAAGGACAAGGTGCATTTCTAGGAACTTTTTTAAATTCGGGCTCATCAAACCCATCTTCACTCACACCAATTTCTACTGAATTTTCAAGGATTTTTTCATTCTCTTTACTTGCTTTGTTTTCTAAATCTTTTACTTCTTCTTGATTAAATCTCACACTAAAAAGTAATTTAATGCTATCAAATTTGATACGATTGACAAGCTCTAAAAAGAGATTATAGCTCTCTTTTTTATATTCTACCAAAGGATCTTTTTGATTGTATCCGCGAAGACCTATACCTGTTTTTAAAATATCCATTTGATATAAGTGTTCCCTCCAAGCATTATCTAAAACTTGCAAATACAAAATACGCTCGATATTGTGCAATTCTTTTTCATCTAATTTTTCCATTTTCTGATGATAAGAATTTTCTAAAATTTCACTTAATTTATCTTGCATTTCAATCAAGCTAAGATTTTCAAAATCACTTTCTTTGATTTCAGTAGAACATTCATCAAAAATTTTATTTTTTAAAATTTCAAAATTAAAATCCGCATTACTCTCTTCAAGCATAAATTCGCTCATCACATTCGCACTATATTCTGCAATATTTTGCGATATTTTAGCTTTTATATCATATTCTTCATCTAATAATTCATTGCGATAACGATAAATAGTCTTTCTCTGCTCATTGGCTACATCATCGTATTCAAGCAAATGTTTCCTACTTTCAAAATGCAAACTTTCAACTTTTTTTTGGGCATTTTCAACCGCCCTTGTAACTATGCTTGATTCTATATGCTCACCTTCTTTTATACCCAAACGTTCCATGATTCCTTTGATACGATCTCCGCCAAAAATTCTCAATAAATTATCTTCTAAACTAAGATAAAAACGGCTTGTTCCAGGATCGCCTTGACGTCCTGCACGACCACGAAGTTGATTATCTATACGGCGACTTTCATGTCTTTCAGTTCCTATGATATAAAGGCCGCCTAAAGCTCTTACTTCATCGTCAATTTTGATATCAACCCCACGTCCTGCCATGTTGGTAGCTATGGTTACAGCTCCTTTTTTTCCAGCATCTTGTATGATTAACGCCTCTTGCTCATGATTTTTAGCATTTAAAACATGATGAGGAATTTTTTCTTTTGCCAACATATTGTGAAAAACTTCACTTCTTTCTATGCTTGCTGTTCCTACAAGAACAGGTTGTCCTTTTTTATTTGCTTGTTTAATCTCTTCAATTACAGCTTTAAATTTTTCATTTTGCGTTTTATAGATCAAATCATCTTTATCTTGTCTTTTGATAGGAATATTAGTTGGAATTGAAATCACATCCAAGTTATAAATTTGTGAAAATTCTGTCGCTTCTGTTTGTGCTGTTCCAGTCATACCGGCGAGTTTTTTATACATTCTAAAATAATTTTGAAAAGTGATATCGGCTAAAGTTTGGCTTTCTTCTTGAATTTTTACATTTTCTTTAGCCTCTAAAGCTTGGTGAAGTCCTTCACTAAAACGGCGTCCTTCGCTTAAACGCCCAGTAAATTCATCCACTATAATCACTTCTTTGTTTCTTATAACATAATGCACATCCTTCTCAAAAAGATTGTGAGCTTTTAATGCTTGATCAAGCTGATGAGCCAAAATAGCATTATCGAGACTATATAAATTTTCCACCCCAAAGAGTTTTTCCGCTTTTGCAATCCCTGCTTCAGTGATTAAGATATTTCTATTCTTTTCATCAACTACGAAATCTCCTTCAGGTTTAGCAGGAGGCAATACCGCCTCACCTCTTTTCATCTGTTTTGCTACTTCATTAGCCTTGATATAACCATCTAAGGTTCGATTGGTAGGACCGCTGATAATCAAAGGAGTTCTTGCCTCATCAATCAAAATGCTATCTACTTCATCCACAATAACAAAATTATGCTCTCTTTGAACTTTTTCAGCCTTTGAAAATTTCATATTATCTCTTAAATAATCAAAACCAAATTCATTATTTGTTCCATAAGTAATATCGCAATCATAGGCTTTTTTATGCTCCAAATCGCTATTTTGCGATGAAAGAACAACGCCGACACTAAATCCTAAAAAATTATAAATTGCACTCATTTGCTCGGCATCTCTTTTTGCCAAATAATCATTAACGGTTACAACATGAACACCTTTTCCACTCATAGCATTTAAAACGACAGGTAAAGTTGCCACAAGGGTTTTTCCCTCTCCTGTTTTCATTTCGGCAATCTTACCTTCGTGCAAAACCATTCCACCGATTAATTGCACATCAAAATGACGCATATTTAAGGTTCTTTTTCCTGTTTCCCTTACTATTGCAAAAACATCATTTAAAATATCATCTTCTTTTTTTTCTCCGCCTAAAATTTGGTTTTTAAGTTGTAAAAATTCAGCTTTAAGCTCATCATCGCTTAAATTTTGATATTTAGATTCAAGCATATTAATCTGTGCCACTCGTTTAAAATACTTTTTTATCTCACGATCGTTTTTTGTTCCAAATATGACTCTTAAAGCATTTAAAAACATTATTTAAACCTTTTACTAAAAAAATTTTAAGCCACTATTATAGCTATTATTTAATTAAAATTAGCTAGAATTAGTAAAAAATTTAAGGAAAATAATGAAAAAAATTTTTATATTTTTTTTAATCACTATGGTTAAACTTTGGGCTATTGATCTTGATTTTAACACCTATTCAAGTAATTTTACCCAATTAATTAAGTCTAAAAATTCAACACTTCTTTATAGCGGGCATTTTATCATAAGCAAAGACAAGGCATTTTGGGAATATGATACACCCAATAAAAAAGAAATCTATATCAATAAAAATCAAGTCGTGATTATAGAACACGATTTAGAGCAAGCCATCTTTTCAAAACTCGATAATATACCCAATCTTAATCAAATTTTTAAAAATGCTAAACTAATATCAAAAGATAAACTTTTAGCAAAGTATAAAAATATTAACTACACTATTACTTTAAATCAAGAAAAAATTCAAACTATTGCCTATAAAGACGAATTTGAAAACGACGTAACAATAACCTTAAGCAATGAAATCAAAAATCCTAAAATTGATTCTAAGGTTTTTGAATTTAAAATTCCAAAAAATTACGACATAGTTCAATAAGAAACTATTGAACATGGCTTGAGTTATTATCCAATTTTAAATCAAAACCCGTGCTTGAATTTTCATCAGCAATAGCTTTTGTTGTATTTTTTTCTTGAAATATTTTTGGCGGATTTTTAATTAAATCCTGTTTGATTTTTTCCTCAAGCTCCAAAGGACTAATTTTTGGAATATTAAGAGAATCTGGGTTGATTTCTCCATTGTCTTGTTTTTCATTATCTTCTTCTGTGTTTTTAAAAAGCTGCCCTATTTGTTTTGATTCAGGTATATTTGGAATTGAAATATTATTTGAAGTTTTTACTTGCGGAACTTCAGGAACGCTTAAATTTTCTAAAACTTTTTTAACTTCATTGCTTGTATTATTTTTTTTAGCTTCAGTACTTTCTAAAAATCTTTTAAATTCCTCTAAATCAAATTTTTCAACTCCGCTTAAAGATAAAATATAAATTTCATCAATATTCATTTTATATCTTTTCTCCACAAACTTTTTTAAAACTTTTTTAAAATTATCCTTGCCAATCTCAGTAAACATATCTTCATAAAAAAATCCAGAAATCACGGTATTGATAGAATCGATTAGCTTAAGTTCATTCTCTTCTAAATTTTTTCCCTCAAAATCTAAAGAAATTTCAATCTTTTTAAGAGTATTTGATCCACTTTTAGAATATAAATCCGTTCTTAGTTTGGATATCTCAAGACTTTGTGCATGTAAATTTAAAAATAGAAAAATTACAAAAAATATTTTTTTCATTTTTATTTCCTTATATTAAGAGATATTGTCTTCAAATTCAAGATCCAAAAAAACATTGTCTTTATAAAAATCAATAACCCTAGAATCAAATTTTAAAATACTTGCAAAATAAGTTTCAAATTTCACACCCTTAGTAAAATAAATTTTTAAGGTGTTGGGATTGATTGCTCGTGATAATGCTACATAAAGTTGTCCGTTCTCAAATATATGATCTATATCACAAACTAATTTTTCTATACTCATACCTTGGGATTTATGTATAGTAATAGCATAGGCTAATTTTATAGGGAATTGACTCACACTTGCTAGAGTATTAACGAACAGTTCTCCATTATTTTGCTCAATTTCCTCCATAAAAAAAATATAAGGCTCAAGCATGATATTGATCCCATTATTTTTTACAATACTAATATAAATTTTATCCTCATCGTAGATGATATCCTCAATTATTCCTTGTTCGCCATTATAATAATTTTTATCCCAGTTATTGATACAAAAAATAATTCGAGCTCCTATTTTAATCTTAAGCTCTTCTAAAATATTTAAGCCCTTAATCCAACTTTGTAATTTATGATCCTCAAGATCTTTATCTTCTTTTTGAATTTTAGCTTGAAAACTAACCAAAGGAGTTGATAAACGATTGAGTTTGTTTTCATTGATTTCATTTACCTTTTTGTTTATCCCACAAAGCAAGGTATAATCATCTTCTAATTTTTCCAATTCCCTTGTATCAATGCACATTTGCTCAAATCGCTTTATAATCTTTTCATCTAAAAATCCCTGTCTTATTAGAGATAAATTTTTATAAAATTCTAAATTTTGAGTTCTTTTGGACTGAGAAAGCTTAACATTTTTAAAATTTAAATCTTTCCAAAAAAAAGAAGAAAAAGCGTAATAGGAATTTAAAAAAAGCGTCTCTTTTTTTTCTCTAATCACAGGGGGTAATTGAAAAAAATCTCCTACAACTAAAATTTTTCCATCAAATCTTGAATTTTTTATCCTAAAACCTATCATTTCAAAAATATTAGCACTCACCATAGAAATTTCATCGATAATAATAAGATCGATTTTCTTTAAATTCTCATTTAATTTAGCGATTTTTTCCTTTTGTTTGCGATCAAAAACACTCAAAGCTATTATATCTTCGCAATAACCCAAGCAAAAAAAACTATGCAAAGTAACTCCGCCAATATTAAATGCTGAAAGGGCACTAGAGCCTAAAGCGACTACAAACTTACCTTTTTTCTTATAAGAATTTATCAAATTATTAGTCAAAAAACTCTTTCCTACACCAGCGCCACCACTTAAAAAAACATTATCATTGATTAAAATTTTTTCTAGTTTATCAAGCATTATATTTCCTTGGCTTTAATTATAACGATTTTTTGTAAAAGGTTGATTATGCAATATATTTTAGTTTTTTCTCTATTGTTTTTTACAGCTTGCTCTTTTAAAAACCCAATAAACCATCTTAAAGAAAATAAAACAGATACGCATTATGCAAAATTAGAATTCAAGCAAAGTATTGATATATTACCCAAATATGACCAAAATATCAATCTTGATGCTAAAAATTATAAAAAAATCTTTTTCAAACCTTGGCACTCTTCTTTTAAGAACTATAAAAATCAAAATCTATTTTGGTCCTTTCCAATCTATTTGAATTTAAAAAATAAATATTATTTTTTTAATAAACAAGAAATCTCCAAATCTTGGTTCAAAAAACAAATTGAAAATGCCAATACAAGCAATATAGGAAAATTAAACCAAAAGGCCTTAGTGATCCAAAACACTCTACTTAAAAATTTCCCTACACAAAAAGCAATACTAAAAAATCCTTTTCAAGAAAACGAAGGTTTTCCATTTGACTATGCAAATGATGGAATTTTAAATATTGGCACACCTGTTTTAATTTCTCACTATACAAAAGATAAGCGATACGCTTTTGTGGTAAGTGAAACTGGATTTGGTTTTGTCGAGAGTAAAGATCTAGAGATATTTTCTAATCCTAGAGCAAAAATTTATGAAAAACTTGATTTTATTACACCGCTTAAAGAAAAACAAGCTGTTTTTAGTGAAAATAATCATTTTTTCTTTGAAACTAGAATCGGTGCTATTTATCCATATTATAAACAAGATAAAAAATATTTTTATGGAAAGATTGGTTCTAAAAAATATAAAATTTTGAAAAAAGATGCAACCAAATTTCCTTTAAAATTAAACGATACTAATTTAAAAAACCAATTAAATCAAATGCTTGGTTTGCCTTATGGGTGGGGTGGATATAATTTAGAAAGGGATTGTTCTTTATTTACTCGTGATGTATTTTCAGCTTTTGGGCTTTATTTGCCAAGAAATTCAAGTGCGCAAAAAAATGCTTTTCATCATTTTGATATCAGCATGTTAAATAATAACCAAAAAAAAGATTTTTTAGATCGATTTGGAAAAGCTTATATAACCTTGCTTTATATCCCAGGACACATTATGCTTTATGCTGGAAAAGTTGAAAATAATAATATAGTTATACATAATATCTGGGGATTAAGAAAAGGAGAAACACAAAGACTTATCATAGGAGAAAGCTCAATCACTTCTTTAGAAATAGGAAAAAAAGAAATTCTCGAAAAAAACCTATTGCTTTCAAAACTTAAAGAGGTAAGCTTTATCAGTTTAAATCAAAAAGAAATCGATGAGATAAATAAGTATTTAGCCAAAGATTTATCTAATCGATAAATCTTTTATTTAAATTATGAAAATATTCTATACGTCTATCCCTTAAAAATGGCCACCAACGCCTTACATTTTCACTTCTTTTTTTGTCAATCTCTATAACCTTAACACATTCGTTTTCATTATCCAACAAACAAAGCTCTTCTCCTTGAGGGCCAAAAATAAAAGAATTTCCCCAAAATCTTATTCCATCCTCTACCCCACTTGCGTCTTTTTCAAACCCAACACGGTTAATCGCAGCCACAAATAAACCATTAGCAATAGCATGTCCTTTTTGAACTCCTAACCAAGCTCCAAGTTGCTTTTGCTTTTCTTCTTCCTCATCCTTATCAAACCATCCAATAGCCGTAGGATAAATAAGAATTTCAGCCCCCTGCAAAGCCATCAATCTTGCCGCTTCAGGATACCATTGATCCCAACAAATCAATACTCCAAGCTTACCCACGCTCGTTTGAATTGGTTTAAAACCTAAATCGCCTGGCGTAAAATAAAATTTTTCATAAAAGCAAGGATCGTCAGGTATATGCATTTTTCGGTATTTTCCGGCTATACTACCATCTTTTTCAAAAACAACGGCTGTGTTATGATAAAGTCCCGCACTACGTTTTTCAAACAATGAGGTTAATAAAACTATATTGTGCTTTTTAGCTATATTTGACCAAAACTCAATATCTTTTTCATAATCATTTGCATAATCAAAATAAGCAACATTTTCGCTTTGACAAAAATATTCACTTTGATGAAGTTCTCCTAAACATACAAGATCGGCTCCTTTTTTTACTGCCTCTTCTATGAATTCACAAGTTTTTTTTATCGTTTGTTCTTTATTGGAATGAAATTTTTGCTGCACAAGAGCTATTTTCATTGTCTTTGCCTTTCTTGTTCTTGATCATCATAAGGATCTAAATGAATTTGCATATCCCATTTTTCATCTTTAAACATCAAACGCACATTATTTTCAATCTCATCTGAAATTTTATGCGCATTTAAAAGCGAAATTATAGGACAAAAAACCAAATGCACACTTAAATAATTACAATTTGGCGTTCTTCTCGTTTTTAACTCATGATAAGAAATAACCTCTGGATGTTTGGAAATTAAAGTACAAATTTGATCAACTTGATCTTTTGGTAAAGCCTGATCCATTAAAAATGATAAAGCTTTTTTAATAATCTTAAAAGCAGAAAAGGCCGTATAAAGGCTGATTACTATCCCAAAAATAGCATCGATAATATATAAATTTGTAAAATAAATCAGCACCAAAGCAAGTAAGGTGCAGATATTGGTTAAAAAATCACTTCTATAATGTAAAGCATCACTTTCAATGATTAGACTTTTTGTTTTTTTTGCTACATAATTTAAAAAAAGGATGAGAAAAAAAGTTACAATAAGAGCAAAAATCATAACATAGATACTTGAATTTAAATCAATAATTTCTTTTTTATAATAAATTTTTAAAATACTTTCATAAAAGATAAAAATACCTACGCATACGATAAAACCACCTTCTAAAAGACCCATTAAAGCTTCGATTTTAGAAAAACCGAAATTATAATTTTCATTTGCCCTTTGCGCACTCTTTTTTAAAGCCAAAAAATTAAACGCAGAAATTGCAAAATCCATCAAAGAATCAATCGCACTTGAAAGCACTGCAACCGATCCACTCATCAAGCCAACTACAAATTTAACACAAGCCAAGCTAAGGGCACAAACACTTGCAATGATAGTGGCTTTTTTTTGCAAACTCATCTTAAACCCTTAAAGCGATTTTGACAAGAACAATGCAAAGAACCATTTTGACGCACAAATACTCTCGCATCCACTCCCACAATCTTTCGATCAGGCAAAGCCTTAGAAAGCCTTTCGATTACGATATTATCATTATCATCTTTATACAATGGAACGATTAAGGCATTATTGACAAAAACAAAATTTGCATAGGTTGCACCCATTCTACGATTATCATAAAAAAAAGGCTTAGGCAATGGCAATGGCAATAAATTAAATCCTGTTTTTTCAAGCTCTTCTTGCATTTTCTTTAAAGGTAAAAAATGCTCATCTTTTTCATCTTCGCAAACACAATGTGCTATCGTATTTTTATCGATAAATCTAGCCAAAATATCCACATGAGAATCCGTATCATCTCCTTTAATAAAACCATTTTCTAGCCAAATAATATGTTTTAATCCAAAAATTTCTTTTAATTTTTTATCGATTTGAGTTTTATCAAGATGAGAATTTCTATTTGTATTTAAAAGACAATTTGTCGTCGTAAGCATAACTCCATCGCCATTAAAATCAATACTTCCACCCTCTAAAATAAAATCGATTTTTTCAAGTTTTTCTTTAAATTTTATATCAAAAAGTTTAGAATTTACAGCATTGTCTAATTCGCTTTGAAATTTATTTCCCCAAGCATTGAAGGTAAAATCAAGAGCTTGCAAACGATCATCCTTTAAAACATCTATAGGACCAAAGTCCCGTATCCACGTATCGTTTGTATTGCATTTAAAAAATTCAACGTTTTTTATATCCTTAAAAGGGATAAAATCTTGATCTTGCGGAGCAATCAATAAAACCTTTTGAAATTGACTTACAACCCTTACAAATTCTTGATAGCTTTCTAAAATTTCGTTCAGATAAGGCTTCCAATCTGTCTTTTCATGTGGTAAAGAAAGGATTAGATATTCTTGCTCACTCCATTCTGGTATTGATTTTATCATTATATACCTTTGCTGATTAAAAGATTTAATTGTGTTTGTGAAATAAATTTAAGAAAGTAGCCCACAAAAAAGGGCTAAAAAATTATTTGAAAAAGATTTTCACTTTACCATTATTTAAAACAAGCTTTCCATCTTCGTTTGAAATTTTAAAAGTTCCATTAAAATTGGAAAGGAAAGAATTTTCAAAATCCATTACATCCAAAGGATGGCAAAGCATTTGAGTCGATGCAGCACGATCTCCGTTGATTTTTATAGCATTGCCATTATTGGTGTATGATCCAAAAAAGCGATTACAACCTGCATAACCGTAAAATTTATCTTTATCAAAGCTAATATTTGGAGTTTCTTCGGCATTCTTAGGATCAAATGTTTTTCCATTGACTACAATTTTTTCTATTTTCAATAGTTGATTTTGCATAAGTTTATTTTGAGCGTTTGAAGTCGAATCTGAAGTTACTGAAGTACTCGCACAACCTGCAAAAAAAGCTGTAGCTAAAGCGATTTTTAGTGTTTTTTTCATATTTTTATCCTTTAAATTTGAAATTGCTTTAATTCGTTATCAAGATTATGACATACTATTTTTAACTCATCAGCAACTTGAAGCAAAATTTTTGAAATTTCTTCATTTTTTTCACTTGCTTCAACATTTTCCTCCATTCTCATTAACAAATCTTGTATATTTTCTTGACTTGCTTTTATTTTTTGACTACATTGATGCACAAGATTTTTTGCATCTTGATTGCAAAATTTAACTTCATTTGCACTATTAACTAATAAATTTGTGTCTTCGTTTAAAGAATGAATTTTTTGAGAATTATCCTTAAGTTCATTAGCTACTTTTTCTATGCTGATTAATAATTCTTTTGTAATGACTGCGACACTATTTAAAAATTCTTCACTGTTATTCGCAAGCAATCTTATATCTTCTGCAATAACAGAAAACCCTTTTCCATAAATTCCAGCTCTTGCTGACTCTATACTCGCATTTAAAGATAAAAGATTAGTTTTATCAGCAATTTCATTCATCATTTGAGTAGCTTTTTGTATATTTTTTGCTTGCTCAACCATACTTTCAATTTTCTTGGCTAAGCTGTTTTCACTTTCGGCTATATCTGTAACTTTTTGTGCTACTGCAAACAAAGATTGAAGCATTTGTTCTAATAATTCATAAGATTTATCATTAGCAATATTTGCATCACTTGATAAATTTGCCAACTCTCTTAAATCTGATCCTATACTATTTCCAAGATGAAAACTCGAATCAATCTTTTTGTGATTTAGCTCTGTAATTTCGTTTAAAGAGGTTGCATTTGAATTTAAAAGAATGCTTTGGTGTTCCACATTTTTAGAACTCAAACTTGCCCCGCTTACAGCTTTATGGGTTTTTTCAATAAACTGATTTATATATCCACAAGCAGTTGCGATTTCATCTTGACCTTTGATACGAATCCTTGCTTTTAAATTTCCACTGCCTTGAGCCAATTCTTTAGCATGATTTAAAAGCTCCAAAACAGGACGACCTATAACGATTTTTAGTACAAAAAGCACAACTACTAAAGTTACTATTAAAGCAATTGTAAAAATCACTATATAGGTTTGGCTTGTTCTTGAAATATCTTTTTCTATATTTTCTAAAGAATGATATACATCCATAACACCTATAACGCTACCTTCCTTTACATTTGCATGACAAGCTATACATGTTTTATTTGCAACCAAAGGACGAATAAGTCTTAAATGATCTATTCCATTAATACTTTGTTCTAAAGAAATCAAACTAGGATTTGAAAATTGATCTAAAATAATATTTTCGTTAGAAGTAATAGGATTTTTAATATCAAAAAGCTCTATCGTCTCTTTGGATGGATAAATTTTTATATCACTAATTCCATCTATAGTTTTAGCATCATTAATAGCTTCTTTTATTTTGTCCGGATCACCTAAATTCATAGCCATTCTCATAGTTTGAAAGACTAAATTGCTAGCTGTGTTAAGATTTTCTTTGCTCATCTGATTGGCCGTATTTTTAAAATCAAAACTAACTATAATTTGCATAATCACAAAGCTTAATAGTAAAACAACAAAAATCGCTGATGAGACTTTAAATCCAATAGTCTTAAACATTTACGCATTACTTTCACATATAAAATATTACATCATTGTACTAAAAATATTATTTAATTTTTATTAAATAATATTTTGATTATCAAAAAATGGAATTATTGTATTTTAATGTAAAAAATGTCTCACTCCGGTAAAATAAAGAGCCATAGCGTATTCATCCGCAGCTTTTATCACTTCATCATCTCTTATGCTTCCACCAGGTTCAACTATAGCCTTAACTCCAACTTTACTTGCTTCATCTATGCTATCTCTAAATGGAAAGAAAGCTTCACTTGCCAAAACACAACCTTGTAAATCAAGTCCCATTTCATTAGCCTTAGTAATGGCTGCTTTTGCTGCGTCAATTCTGCTCGTCATTCCCATACCTATAGCTACCATAGCTCCATTTTTAACATAAACGACATTATTTGATTTTGTAAATGCAGCAATTTTCATAGCAATTTCTAAATCTTGAAGTTCTTCCTTGCTTGCTTCTCTTTTTGAAACAAGCTTGGCATTTTTAAGTTCATCATTGCCTACTTCATCACTATTTTGATACACAAATCCACCATCGATATGTTTAAAATCATGCGCATCAAAACTACGCACTAAATAAGGATTTTCTTGAGTGAAAATTTTAATACGTTTTTTACCCTCAAATACCTCCAAAGCCTCTTTACTTACATTTGCAGCGATTATCACTTCGACATAAATTTCATTTATTTTTTCAGCTAAAGTTTTATCAAGTGTTCCATTGATTGCAACCACTCCACCATAAGCACTTACATTATCACATTTTAATGCGCTAATATAGCTTTGTAAAAGATTTTCTTTGATTGCAAAACCGCAAGGATTTCCATGTTTTACTATTGTAACTGCTGGAGAATCGCCAAAACTACTAGCTAAATTTAAAGCCGCATTGATATCGGTAAGATTGTTAAAACTAGCTTCGCCTTTAAGGGCTTTGAAATTGGTGCTAAAAAAGGAGTCAAACTCATACAAAGCACCTTTTTGATGAGGATTTTCCCCATATTTGGTATCAAAAACCTTTTGTCCTACTATAAATTTACTTGCTCCAAAACCCCCATTAAAACGCTCGTTCATATAATTTGCTATATAAGAATCATAATTTGCTGTATGCTCATAAGCTTTTATCATTAAATTTAGGCGAAATTTTTCATCATTTTTTTCATTTTTTAAAGCCTCAATCACCTCTTCATAATCAAGTGGATTACAAATCACCATCACATCTTTATAGTTTTTTGCTGCAGATCTGATCATCGCAGGTCCGCCTATATCGATATTTTCTATGATTTCATCAAAATCATCACTCATAATAGTAGTCTTTTTAAAAGGATACAAATTCACACATACCAAATCAATACCTAAAATTCCATTTTCTTTGGCTTGTTTAACATGATTTTCATCATTTCTTTTATGTAAAATTCCCCCATGAATTTTAGGATGCAAAGTTTTTACTCGCCCTTCAAAAAGCTCAGGACTTTTTGTAAAATCACTCACTTCTACAACTTTTATCCCATTTTCTTTTAAAATTTTAAAAGTTCCACCCGTTGAAAGAAGCTCAAAACCTAAATTTTCAAGCTCTTTGGCAAATTCTACTATACCTTCTTTATCACTGACGCTAAGCAATGCTCTCATTTTACTCCTTTAAATATTTTTGTAATCTGTCATAATTCTTTTGCAATTCTACAAATTGATTATGTGCCTCTTTTTTCCTATGTAGTGGTACGAGATCGGGGTGAAGTTGCCTTGCTAATTCTTTATAATGTTTTTTTAAATTTTCTTTATTTAATGTTTCTTGTGTTAAATCAAAGATTTTTAATAGCATATCAAGTTCGCTTTGTTCAAAATTATTTATTTGCTCTTGTCTAGAAAAATCTTTATCTTGTTCTTTTTTATACCGTTTGCTTTGATTTAGTTTTTTATAAGCTTTAATATAAAGCAAACTTTCTGTTTTCTTAAATAAAAAGATTACTCCCAAACTAATAATATTAACAGCGACACAAATTCCAAAAATATTAAAAATATAATTATAATTTATTCTTCTTATATTGATAATTTCTTTATAATATCCACTAAATTGATGTGCAATTAAATTGATAGTATCAAAATAAAAAAATACAATAAGTAAAATAGTTAGAAGTGTCACCCATATTAAAGACAGAAAAAATTTAGCATTCCAAGATAAATATTTAAAGACTATTACACTGCATTTTATAGGATAATATATAAAAGCTTTTGAGAAATAATATGGTGCAAATACAAAAGCAGCCAAAGAACGACCGAGAATTTGCCAAATATTATCGATTAATTTAGACAAAATTGCTTCAGCAATAAAAATGATGGCACTACCAACAAGAGTAATCAGCCAAGCACTTATAAAAAAAACTAAAATAGCTGCAATTAGACTCTTTTTATCAAAACCTAAAAAATATAAAATTTCGCCTAAAACACCTCTAAGATGATACGCTTCTTGTGCGGCAATTAATCCACCAACAATACAATAAACAAAAACACAAATACGCATTATAGTGACAATTATACCCAAAGCCATATACAAAAGCATTTTCATTTATTTTCCAAATGCTTTTTAATTTTTTCATAAGCTTCGTTGATTTTTTGGAACTTTTCTACCCCTTTTTTGATTTCTTCTTCGCTAACATTATTTGCATTTAAAATATCAGGATGGTATTTTTTTGCTAAATTTCGGTATTGTTTTTTTACAGCATTGATATCAGCATTTTTTGGTAATTCTAAAATTTCAAAAGCTTCATCCAGACTGATTTGTTGTTTAGAAGTGTTTAAATTTGAAAAATTATTGATAAAATTTTCTAATTCACTTTGGCTTATATCAAAAGCCCTTGCAATTTGTTCTAAAATTTCTTTCTTTTTAGGGCTAAATTCTGCATCAATAAAAGCCATAAAAACAAGTACCCTAAATACATTAAAACGCTCATTTTTTGGCAAAGGAACTTCTTTTAAAAAATCTTTTGCTACTTCAAAAGCATCGTTTAAATTTTCTTTATGTTCATTAAAACTTGCTTTTAAAAATTCTCTTTCTCGCCTATCTTTTGCATTGGCATCTAAAATTTGAGTGATCATATCGGCTTCATCTTGACTGATTCTGCCGTCACTTTTTGCAATTTTTGCCAAAAGTGCGATCACATAATAATTCATCCGCCTTTTAAATTCATCTATTCTTTCTTCCATCACACCACGCATAAAGCCTTTTGCAAAACCTTTAGCACCGCGTGCAGTAGAATTGAAAAAATCTTGCTTTCCCCAAGTTTTATAATACCAATAAAAAACTAAAATAACTAAAATGATTAAAATTAAACTCATTGAATTTGCTCTTTAAAACTTTCAAAATAAAGATTTTCTAGCTCTTTTTTACTTAAGTTAATATCATCGAGTCTAAAACAATCCTCATCGGTACTTACGCCTAATTTGTGAGCTTTTATCTTAAATTCTTGAATTAATTGTAAAAATTGTTCTTCACATGCTTCATCAACGCCTACTATAACACGACTAAAGCTTTCATCAAAAATCATTTTTTTATCATTAAAACCACTTTCTAAAATCATACCTTTTTTAGAAATAGCGCACATTTTTGCCAAAGTTATAGCAATGCCACCTATACCAACACTATTTGCACATTCAAGCAAAGATTTTTGATTTGCTTTATAAAGAAAATCCCAAAGCATTAATTCTGCTTTATAATCTATATTTTTAAGATTTCCTGCTACTTTTTTATCTTGAATTTTCATCACTAAAGAACCAGAAAAATTACCTAAAGTTTCTCCTAGAAGATAGATTCTAATTCCAGCCTTATCAAAATTTGTTTTTAAAACGCGATTAGAATTTTCTAAAACGCCAACATTTACAATGGTAGGACTTGGATAAATACTCACTCCTTCTGTTTCATTATATAAAGAGACATTACCACTAACCACAGGGGTATTTAATTCCTTACAAGCCTCCTTAATCCCCTCGCATCCTTGCGCAAATTGCCACATTACTTCAGGATTTTGCGGATTCCCATAATTTAAACAATCGCTAATTGCTAAAGGTTTAGCTCCGGTACAAGCTACTTTTCTTCCAGCACTTGCCACAGCTGTAATTGCTCCAAGTTTTGGATCGATATAATTTAAACGAGAATTACATTCTATAGCCATTGCTATAGCCGCATTGTTTTCTTTTACGCGTATAACACTCGCACCCAATCTTCCATCAGCCTTAATTGTATTGGTTTGCACGCTTGAATCAAATTGATCATAAATAAAAGCTTTATCATTAACATTTTCATTTTTTATCATCTGAATGAATAAATCTTGTATATTGTTTTTCAACTCAAACTGATAATCTTTAATACTATCTAGATATTTTGGCTTACTTATTGGACGGTCTAAAATAGGCGCTTTCTCACTTAAAGGTTCAATAGGTATAAGCCCTACAAGTTCATCTTTCCAAAAAAGTTCCATATTTCCCGTATCAGTCACTTCACCCATTACAACAGCATCTAAATCCCATTTTTTAAAGATTTCTATCACTTTATCTTCATAGCCTTTTTTTGCACAAATAAGCATTCTTTCTTGAGATTCGCTAAGCATTAGCTCATAGGGTGTCATACCGCTTTCACGCATAGGAGTTTTATCAAGATAAAGCTTCATTCCACTTCCACTTCGTCCCGCCATTTCAAAAGAACTTGAAGTAAGCCCAGCAGCTCCCATATCTTGAATTCCTACAATAAAATCAGTTTTAAAAAGTTCTAAGCACGCCTCCATTAAAAGTTTTTCACTGAAAGGATCTCCTATTTGCACTGTTGGTCTTAAACTTTTATTTTGTTCATTAAAGCTATCGCTAGCCATAACAGCACCGCCGAGCCCATCTCTACCGGTTTTTGACCCTACATAAATCACAGGATTTCCTACCCCTTCAGCTTTGGCATAAAAAATATCTTCTTTTTTGCAAATCCCTAATGCAAATGCATTGACTAAAATATTTCCATTAAAACATTCATCAAAAGAGCATTCTCCACCTATGGTTGGAACACCCATACAATTTCCATAATGAGAAATTCCACTTACAACCCCTTTGACAAGATATTTTTGATGATTTCCATATTTTTCATCATAAATATTTCCAAATTTTAAAGAATTAAGTCCAGCAACAACTCTTGCACCCATAGTAAAAACATCGCGTAAAATTCCACCTACTCCAGTTGCTGCCCCCGCAAAAGGTTCAATAAAGCTAGGATGATTATGACTTTCAACCTTAAAAACCGCTGCCATATCTTGACCTATATCTATCACCCCTGCATTTTCACCAGGACCTTGGATCACCCAAGGTGCTTTGGTTGGAAAGCCATTGAGGTATTTTTTACTTGATTTATAAGAGCAATGCTCGCTCCACATAGCAGAAATAACACCTAATTCAAGTAAATTAGGTTCTCGTCCAAGAATTTCTAAAATTTGATCATATTCTTCATCGCTGATTTTATGTGCTTTTATAATTTCTTTATCCATATTATTACCTTTCATTTTCCTAAACAAAAATTATTA
The DNA here is from genome assembly GCF_005406215.1 of Campylobacter aviculae. Classification (GTDB taxonomy): domain Bacteria; phylum Campylobacterota; class Campylobacteria; order Campylobacterales; family Campylobacteraceae; genus Campylobacter_D; species Campylobacter_D aviculae. Next base: position 21,348 of record NZ_NXMA01000011.1, read on the forward strand.
AACATTTCATCTAAAATCTCATCTCTTTCAAAATCTTTAGTAAATTTAGAAAGTTCACCTATCGCCAAATTTAATTCAAATGCAAAAAGCTCTAAAGAACTTTCTTGCAAAAGATCCTTTGCGCTTGATATAGCCTCACTTGCAATTTTGCAAGAATTAATTAACTCCAAAGAACTTACCATAGTATCTTCAGCATCAAAAGAATTGAGATATTTTTCCAATTCTTCTTTAAGCAAATTAATATCATTTTGGGCGCTAAGTTTTATAAAATCTATATTTTGACTATTTTCAAAAACCTCACACAAATCAGTTTTGTTTAAAATCCAAAATACTTTTTTATCACTATTTTGCAATAAATTATAAATTTCTAAATCTTCCTTATCCTCTTTTCTAGAAGAATCAAAAACAGCCAAAATGATATCCGCATCTTTTAAACTTTTTTTGCTTAATTCCACGCCTATTTGTTCTATTTTATCTTTACTTTCTCTAATACCTGCTGTATCAATAATGCGAAGTAAATAAGAACCTAATTTAAAATTTTCTTCTATAGTATCACGTGTCGTCCCTGCTATATCTGAAACTATGGCTCTTTTATAGGAAAGTAAAGCATTTAAAAGAGAGGATTTTCCAACATTTGGCTTACCCACTATAGCTATTTTAAAACCTTCTATAAGTCCTTTTTTACTTTGAGAAATCGTATAAATTTCTCTTAAAATTTTAGCATTATCTTGACACATAAGACTAATTTGTTCTAATAAATCAGGTGGCAAATCATCATCAGCATAATCAATACTTGTTTCCACAAAAGCTAAAGTTTTAACTAAATCGGTGCGGATTTTTTCTAAAAGATCTCCTAAATCACCTCGCATATTTCTTGCGATAACTTTAGCTGCAAGAGCAGATTTTGAAACGATTAAATCTTGTATGTTTAAAGCCTTTAAAGGAGTCATTTTTCCATTTAAACAGGCTCTTTTACTAAATTCTCCAGCTTGAGCTAATCTAGCTCCTAAATTTACAAGCTCATCAAGCAAAATCTCACTCACGCTAAAACCACCGTGAATTTGAAATTCCACTATATCTTCACCTGTAAAACTAAAAGGTGCTTTAAAATATATAACTATAGCCTCATCTAAAAATTCATCTTTGTGATTATAAAGTTTGGTAAAAGTAGCATAACGCGGAATTAATTGTTTTTTTTTACTTAATCTTAAAGCAATTTCTAAAGATCTCTCACCACTCAATCTCACGATAGAAATTGAACCTATTCCATGTGCTGTTGCAATAGCTACTATAGTATCATTCATCTTTTTTCAAAAAATCATTTATAACTACAAATCTTTGATTATTATTTTGCCTAATACCCACATATTTATGCGGAAATTCAGCCCTTAATTTCTCTAAAGCAATTTTAATTAAAACTCCATCTAAGGGCTTAGTTTGACCATTACCATTGGTTTTAACCTTTTTAATTACATCTTGAAGATAAATTTGCATATTTTGAATTTGGTTTTCTAAAAATTGAGCGATTTCAAGACGCACTAAAAGATCATATTTTGCATTAATCCAGCTATGTAAAAGATAAGAAATAGCCTTATAACGATGTGCTTCTTTCCCGATAAGCAAAGCCGCATCTTCACCATCTAAATGAATAAATACACTTTCATTATTGTACATTTTTATTTCTATTAAAGAAATATTAAAACAAGTTGATGCAAGCAATTTCTCAAGCTGAATACGAATTTCATCTAAAATATCTTGAGTATTTCGACTATCCTTGCTCTCACGATGAAAACTATCAAAAATTTTATCACTCTTAACAATATATTCTTCTTTTTTTAACTTTGAATTCACTATTTTACTATTTACTTTAATATCTTTTTTAATGTTTTCTGATTCAGAAGATATTTTTTCTCGAAACTTATTTGGATGAGAATTCCTTTTTAAATTTTTTTTACGATATTTATTTTTTACACTCGCTTCAATAATTGCATTTTTACGTCCAAAGCCTAAAAAACCATTTTTCGGATGCTGTATAATCTCATACTCTAAATCAACTACCGAACACTCAAGATTTTTTGAAGCCTCGGTTAATGCGGTTTGAAGATCTTTAGCTTCGATTCTCATACTCTTACTCCGCTTGTTTTTTGTGATGCTCTTTGGCAAAAATTTTATTGATTATCCATTGTTGTACTAAAGAGCAAAGATTATTTACAAACCAATAAAGCGTAAGTCCAGCTGGAAAAGTAATAAAGAAAAACGTAAATATAACTGGTAAAAATTTCATAATTTTTGCTTGCATAGGGTCTTGTATGGCCATTGGCGTAATAAGTTGTTGTATAAACATAGTTGCACCCATTAAAATCGGAAGAACAAAGTAAGGATCCATAATCGATAAATCGTGTATCCAAAATATCCAATGTGCGGCTTTTAACTCAATTGCATTTAATAATACGCGATAAATCGCAAAGAAAATTGGAATTTGTAAAAGTATAGGCAAACATCCACTCATAGGATTTGCACCGTGTTTTTTATAAAGCTCCATCATGTGTATATTCATCTTTTGCGGATCGCCCTTATAGCGTTCTCTTAACTCTTTCATTTTTGGAGCTAGATCTTTCAATTTATTCATAGAAATCATAGACTTGTAGGTTAGCGGAAATAAAATTATACGAATAATAAGCACCATTATTACTATAGACCAACCCCAATTTCCTATATGATTGTGTAAAAAATCTAAAAATACAAACATAGGTTTTGCGATAAAAGTAAACCAACCATATTCTACCACAGCCTCAAGACGCGGATCTATACTTTTTAAAATCACATGCTCTTTAGAGCCTATATACCCACCTGCGTCAAACTCATTATCACTATATGCAAAAACCAAAGGATTTTCCTGTGCATCTTTACTGACAGTTATGTTTAATGGCTTGTTAAAATTATAAAAAAATGTTGCATAATATCTATCGAAAGCGGAAGTCATCCAAGCATTTTGAACATTTTCTTCTTTGTCCATTTTCCCATCTTCGAAAGTATGAATGGTCTCTTTATCATCCATAACCAACGCTCCATGTACAGTATAACTATCTACTGCTATATTTGGACGATAACCGGGACTGATAAAATAATGTGCATTTCTACTAAGCCTAACTTGTATTTTATAGTTTCCTTTAGGATAGAAGGTGATGTTTTTTTCAATGGTTAAATTTGAAAGCTTTTGTGTAAGTTTTAAAGTTTTGCTGTTATTTTCATCAATAAAAATTTCACTAAAATCTACATGATATGGCACACTAAAAGCTTCATTATTAATATTATTGTCACTAAAACGAATTTCTAAAGGATAAGGCAAATTTTCTTTAGAAATTAAATCAATCGATTCACCTTTCTCATTTTGATATTTTTTATCTTTAAGATAAAAATTTGCAATCCTACCCAAAGAATCGATCTTTGCTTCAAAATGATTACTCTTAATATCAGCTATGATTTTACCTTGTAATGCTGATCCTTTAGAAGTTTCAGCCAAGGCAGTTTGAATATTATTTTGAATAGTTAGATTTTGAGAATCGCTTTTATGGGTAATATTTTGTTCTAATTTGATTTGATGCTTTGGTATAAAAAAATAATCATACACAATAAAAAATAAAAAAGAAAGCACCACAGCTAAAAGTATACGCTTTTGTTGAAAAATATTATTTGAATTATTCACTTACTTATCCTTGATTAATATATTTTATAAAATAAAAAGTCTGATTTTTATAAGGTATATAAAAATAGTAAAGTTTTTTGCGCGCTAAAAAATTAGGCTTAAAACACAAACTGCAAGGGATTATTTTTTTTGAAATCTTTGGATAATCAAATCCGCCTTTTAAAAAAGGATTGCATCTAAAAATCCTAAAAAGAGTTAAAAAAAATGCGACAAAAAAATTATTCTTTTGAAATTGCCAGCAAGCATATTCTGAACAAGAGGGATAAAATCTACACACAGAAGGTTTAAAAGGACTTAAAAATCTTTGATATATATCAAGTAATTTTAAACATACTATTTTAAACATTCTAATTTCTTTAATCCCCATTTTAAACTTCTTTCCAATTTAGAAAAAGAAATCTGAACAATCTCATTTTTTGCAACAAAAATATATTTTCCATTATAAATATTTGCTTCAAATTTAGAAAATAAAGCTCTTAAAATACGCTTGGATCGATTTCTAATTACTGCCTTTCCAACTTTTCTACTAGCAACAACCGCCATTTTATGTTCATTACATTTGAGATAAAAAATAATAACTCCGTCACAATACCATTTTTTGCCAAACCTATATATGGCTGAGAATTCTTCATTTTTATTAATCTTATTAAAAATTCTCACACGGCGAGTCTTTTTCTGCCTTTAGCACGTCTTGCATTAATTACCTTACGTCCATTTTTACTCTTCATACGAATACGAAATCCGTGAGTACGTTTTCTTGGAGTACCATGTGGTTGATAAGTTCTTTTCATTTTAAATTTTCCTTAAAAATTTTATTTTGTTTAAAGAATAAAAGCGAATTGTATCTCAATCTTACTTATAAATTGCTTTTATGTTTAAAGTAGTCAAGATCAATAAAATTAAATTATTTGATATATTAACAAGATTTTACTATACTTTAGAAAAACTATGAATATTAAAATGCAAATTTAACCAATGATAAGAAGTTTACATTATTTAAGAGCCATGGGCTATAATTTTATAGATGAAACAAACAAAATTAAAATAAAAATACAAAATTTTCAAGATTTAAAAACAAATATACAAAAGTGTAATTTGTGCCACTTTTCAAAATCACGCCGCTTTATCCTTATGGAATCGGAAATAAAAAATGCTAAGTTAATGATTGTAGATACTTTGGAACAAAATATTGAAAATGAAAATAATGATATTTTAGAATCTAAAAAAGGAAAAATATTACAAAATTATATAAATGATATTTTAGGACTTAAAAAGGATCAATTTTATTTCTCTCATCTTTTTAAATGTTATCCTAATGGAAAATTTGATGATTTTTCGCTACAATCTTGTTTGCCATTTTTTTGGAATGAAGTAGAATTGCTCCAACCTAAATTTATTCTTTGTTTGGGAGAATATACTTTTAATGGCTTGGGTTTTTCAAATTTTAATGTGCTTAGAGGAGAAATTTTCACCCATGAGAAATTTTTCTTTATGGCAAGCTTTGAGCTTGAATTTATAGAAAAAAATCCAAGTTATGAAAAATTTTTTATACAAGATTTACAAAAAATTAAAGGATTTTTATGAAAAAAATACTCTTGAGTTTAAGTTTATGTTTTTGCCTTCTTTTGGCCAAAGAGCAACAATTAGTAGACATACCGCCTTCTAAAGATTTTTATCCCAACCTTAATACACAAGAATGCGGTATCAATTGTCTTTTTGAGCTTTTAGAATCAAGACTTTACATCAGCTTTTTGAGCGAATTTACAGACCAAAGCGATGAATTTCTATCTAATGTTTATACAAAACTTTTAAATTCAATTACAGATTTTGATCAAGCTGTGCAAAAAATTACTGCGGTAAAAATGGCCATTATTATTCCAGAAAAAACTATTAAAAGCTATTCCAATACTATTGTAAATTCTAGTATTGCTTATCTTTTAAGACAAAGAGCGGATATTAAAGTCAAAGTATTTTTAATCGGAACAGAAGATGAAAATAAAATACGTCAAACTCTAGATCAAATTGAAAATCAAGGTTATCAATATATTATTGCAGCTCTTACATTAAAAGGTGTCTCGGCTCTTAAAGATTATTCTAAAAATATGAAAATATTTATTCCAACTCTTCATAAAAATTTTGCTTCTAATTTCAACCAAAACATAATTTTTGGAAGTATAGATTACGATGCACAAATTGTAGAGCTTTTAAAACAATCCAATTCTAATTTAGCAATTTTTAGCGACAACTCTTCTCTATCTAATAATTTAAATTCACTCATACTTTACCACAATAATCAAAATGCAAAAATTTACAAAATTAATGGAGAAAAACTTGATTTTTATAAACTTTTTAGATCTCAAGGAAGCCTTAACAACTCTTCAATATTTTTCAATACACCTTTGATTAAAACGGCACTTACAAGCTCTCAATTGCGTGTTTATAATATACGTCCTTATGTTCTACTTTCCACTCAAATTAATTACAATCCTGCCTTTTTAAATCTTACTCAAGAGGCAGATCGAAGAAAATTTATAATTGCAAATTCTATAAATAATCATGACGATAGTCTATCTTATTTAAATGAAATTTTTAATCAAAATATAGATTATAATTGGGTAGCTTATGCGACAAGTATTGGAACTGATTATTTTTATACAAATTTTTTAAATCAAAATAGCCAAAGCATATTTGATGAAAAAATTGAAAACTCGCAGGTTTTATATAAAGTTCGACTAATGCAAGGAGTAAAAGCTAATTTTGAAGAATTAAAATAATTCTTCAAAAAGTTTTTTAATTTCTAGATCCATTTTAACAGGTTTTCCCTCTCTAACATAAGCGAGAGTTCCGTTCATTCTAAAAATCTTATGTTCATCTTTATAAATTTCTTGTAAAATTTCTATAGATGCAGTCTTAATTTCCATAATTTTAGTTTTAACCTCTACTATGTCTCCAAGTTTAGCAGGTTTAATAAATTTGCAATTTACACTAGTTAAAAAAAAATGCCCAGTGGAAGCATCAAATATCTGAGCATTTTTAGAAAATAGAACTTCGCTTCTAGCCCTTTCGCAAAATTTTAAATAATTACTATGATAAACAACTCCACCTGCATCTGTATCTTCGTAATAAATTCTTATCTTCATTGAAAATCCTTAAAAAACCTATAATTTTAAAATTATATCATTAAATATTTTTTTAAAAGAATAAATGTTAAAATTTCCATTACGCTTTAGGACAAAATTTATGCAAAAAAATATTTTAGAAAATCAATTATTAAAACACCCTTTATACTCCAAAATTCAAAAATTAAAAGAATTAAAATGCACAAATGAACTCTATTTAAAAGATTGTGTGATTTTAAACACAAATAATACTCAAATGGATGAAATTTTAGAGCTTGCAAAAGAATTAAAACCATGGAGAAAAGGTCCTTTCCAAATAAATGATCTTTTTATTGATACAGAGTGGCAAAGTTTTATTAAATTTAATATTTTAAAGCCTTTTATGAGTGAAATTTCGGGAAAAACCGTAGCAGATATTGGGTGCAATAATGGTTATTATATGTTTAAAATGCTTGAATTTAATCCAGCATTATTAATAGGTTTTGATCCCTCTATAAAATATCGATTGCAATTTGAACTCATTAATGCCTTAGCTAAAACTTCAATAAAATATGAACTTTTAGGTGTTGAAGATCTTCCAAACTACCCGCTTAAATTTGATGTGATTTTTTGCCTTGGAGTAATTTATCATAGAAGCAATCCGGTTAAGATGTTAAAAGAATTAAAATCAGGACTCAATAAAAATGGAGTAGTTTTTTTAGATACTATGTATATAGAAGATGAAAGAGAAATTGCACTTGTTCCAAATAAAACTTATTCAAAAATTCCAAATATTTATTTTATTCCGAGTATAGGTGCTTTAAAAAATTGGTGCGAAAGAGCAGGTTTTAAAGATTTTCAAATTTTAAGCACTAAAAAAACCGATGAAAATGAGCAAAGAAAAACAGAATGGATTGATTCTTATTCTTTAAATGATTTTTTGGATCCAAATGATAAAAACCTTACCATAGAAGGCTATGAAGCTCCAAAAAGAGTTTATGTAAAAATAAAGATATAAATTATTTTTGCTTTTTGTCGATTTTGTCGTAAAAATATTTTGAAATATAGATTGAACTATCTAAATCAAAGGTTTAAAATGGCAAAAAAAGATAATTTTGAAGAGTATGCACAACTTGAAGAATATATCTCTCAAGAAGAAATATCACGCATAAAATCCGAACTTTTAACTTGTTCAGAGATTAATACTTCACTAACTGGAACCATTGTTGAACTTGATAAAAATTTTGCAAAGTCTATTTTAGTCACCACAAATGACATGGTAGTGGATGATCACGGATTGATTTTTGATGCTTTTATTTTTGCTGCTGCAAATTATGTTGCACAAGCTGCAATTAACAAAGAATTCTCTGTTGTTATAGGTTCAAAATGTTTTTTTTACGCTCCTTTAAAAATAGGCGATGTGCTAGAACTAGAAGCTCGTGCTTTGTTTGATGAAACTTCAAAAAAAAGAGATGTTAAAGTAGTTGGATACACCAAAGAAATTAAAATGTTTGAAGCCACTATACAAATTGTTACCACTGAAGAACATATATTTAAATTAAAACGCCCACCACTTACAGCAGCTAAACCTGCTGAAGATCCAAATGCTTCTGCAGCAGCAACCATGGCTAATCCAGAAGCAATGGCGTCAGCACTTATTGCATCAATGGGTAAGTAATTAAGGAGTCATTTTAATATCTATCCAATTGCTAGGGCAGTCTTTATGATACATTCCGCTAGCATCATAATACTCCTTACAATCATCATAAAAACGGTTTGAAACACCTCTTTCGTTAATAAAACATCCAGAAAATCCTAAAAGTAAAGCTACAATCAATATATATTTTTTCATAATTCACTCTCAAAATCTGTTTTGTTTACGCCATTTATAAGGCTCTATTGGATTGTCATCTTTCCAAAGTCCTAATTTATGCTCTTGTGCCTTTTTTTGTTCTTTGGTATATATATTTGTATAATAAGTATCAGCCCATGCATAACCCTTGCTGACCATTAATTCATTGATATCTACATCTTTAAACTTAACAATAGCAATAATTCTACCATAAATATCTTTATTTTTGTAAAAAATTTCTACTTCTTTATTTTGCAAAATTCGTTTTAAAACATTTTTGGCTTCTTTTCCAAAATTTTGCTTAAGTTCTGGGGCATCTATACCAAAAAATCTAACCTTGCTTATTTTATTAGAATTTAAAATTTCTATAGTGTCTCCATCAATTACCTTTACAACCTTAGCTTTAAAACTTGGAGTTTTTGCTATATAATTTTGGACAAAAATCACTACAAGGAAAAAAACTAAAATAGCTAAAAGTTTTTTTGGATCACTTAAAACACTTCTTAAATTTAAGATTTTATTATAATTTATTTTCATTTTATCCTTATTTTTTGAAAAAATATGCCATAATTTTAACAAAGAAAAGGAGATAAAATGCAAAAAGTTGTGGATAATTTTAAGGATTTGTGCAAAATTCCCCATTGTAGCTATGAAACAGAACAAATGAAAGAATTTTTAATCAACTATTCTAAGGATAAAAATTTTATAGTTAATGTAGATAAAGCTGGAAATATTCATGCCATTAAGGGTCATCCTAAACTTTGCCTACAAAGCCACTATGATATGGTATGTATGGGAGATGCACCTAAAGTTGATGTTTATGAAGAAAATGGATATCTAAAAGCTAAAAATTCAAGCTTGGGTGCAGATAATGGCATAGGTATAGCGATTATGATGAGTGCAATGAATCATTTCAAAAATCTAGAATGCCTTTTTACTAATGATGAGGAAGTTGGCTTAATGGGAGTTAATTCTTTAGAACATAAAATACAATCAAATATGCTTTTAAATCTAGATCATGAAAGCGATAATGAAATCATGATAGGTTGCGCCGGTGGTGTCGATATAGAAGCAACTTTGTCTTATAAAAATATAAAAAGCAAGGGTAAAATTTATGAATTACAAGCACAAAATTTTAAAGGTGGTCACTCAGGGATTAATATCATAAACAATGAAAAAAGCTCCATTAAAGAAATGGCAAAATTTATAAGACAAAATCACGGAAAAATCATATTTTTTGAAGGTGGAGAAAGAGTAAATTCTATACCAAAACATGCCAAAGCTTTAGTATGTTTTGAAAACGAAATTCAAAGTAATGAATGGATAAAATGCGAATTTAAAGGTGAAAAAGAATTTGAATTTTGCGATCAAAGCGATAAACTTTTAGATACTATCAATAGCTTTTCTCATGGAGTTAGAGCTTACGATGAAAATCTAGGTATAGTTCAAACCAGTATTAACCTTGCAACTTTAAAAATGAAAAACAATAGAATAGAATTTACACTTTTTGCAAGATCAAATATATTAGAGGGATTAAAACAAATTGAATTTGAAACTTTAGAATTTTTTAGAGCATTTGGTTATCAAAGCAAAAGTTTCAATTTTTACCCACCTTGGGAAGGCAAACCAAATGCACTCAGTGATTTAGTTTTTAAAGCTTTAAAAAAAGTATCTCCAGAAGCTAAAATTTCAGCTATTCACGCAGGGCTTGAATGTGGCATCATAGAGAAAAAACAAAAATTACTATGTGCTTCCATAGGTCCAAATATTTACAATCCTCATTCTACAGATGAACGTTGTGAAATAGCCTCTGTGGAAAAAATTTCTAAAGTTGTTTTTGAAGTTTTAGAAAATCTCAATTAATCTTTAAAGCTCCTTGTGAAAAAATTTCTTTAATAAAAAAACACAGAACAAGGAGCACAAGCTTACAAATGAAAAGTAAAATCCTAAATATTTTTCATACAAAAAGTCAATTACAAAAGGTGTGCAAAACGCTAGCATAGCATATGAAATATTATAAGCAAAACCCAAGCCACTAAATTTAAGCTCACTTTTAAAAATTTGAGTCATAAAAATTGGAGCAAAAGTAATAATACCTTGAGAAAAACAAACTATTAAAAAATACCATAAAAGCTGCTGATTATAAAAACTAAAAAAGATTCCAGAAACCATAAATATAAGACTAAACAAAGTGCAAATTTTATAACTTCCCCATTTGCTAGCCAAAACGCCTTGTATAAAAGATCCAAAAACTACAGCTAAAATGCCGAAATTTTGTATCCATAAAGCCTCCTTAGCACCTATATTTAAAAGCTCTTTAAAATGCATAGGCAAAATCATCAAAGTCGCCACTCCACTTGTTAAAACTATAGTCATTAAAAAACAAATAAACATGCTCATTTTATGTGTTTTAAAAGCCTCTTTCAAAGGAAATTTTAAAAGTTTTTTCTGTGATTGCAATCTTAAAAATTCTGGAGTTTCATTTAATTTTTTTCTTAAAAATAAAACAAAAATTCCAAATATCCCACTTAAAACAAAAGGAAATCTCCATGCGTATTGCTCTATTTCAGCTGCAGAAAAATACGCACCTAAAATCAAAATTGTAAAACTTGCAAACAATAAACCTGAAGTTAAGGTAGCAGAAGCAAAACCAAGCACAAATGGAATTTGACGCCCTTTTGCAAATTCGCTAATATACACCCAAGATCCACTTACTTCAGCTCCTATAGCCAGACCTTGAAAAATACGAATCAAAAATAAAGAAAAAGTAGAATACAACCCTATTTTTTCATAAGTCGGCAAAAAAGCTAAAATAAAATTGGGCACAACCATAAGAAATATAGACAAATAAAAAATATTTTTTCGTCCATATTTATCTCCAAAATGTGCCATGACTATAGCACCAAATGGACGTGCTAAGTATGCCGCTCCAAAGGCCACATAAGAGTTTATTTGAGTCCAAAAAAAATCATTTTGTGGAAAAAAAATTTTAGAAAAAATATCTAAAAAAAATACAAAAAGAACAAAATCATAAAATTCTAATATACCGCCTACAGACGCATAAATAATATTTTTATATTTTTTTTGCATATTTTTTATATTTTTATACAATAAAGGTAAAACCTTTATTGTATTTTACCGCCTTCAATAACTACATCATCGGCTCGAACATCATCACCAAAATGCTGTTTTAATGTTTCATCATAAGCTTTATGAAAAAAATGCTCTTCGCCTAATTTGATAATTAAGTTATCAATAAATTCTTTAAGTTCCTTGTCTCCTTTTTTAACCGCAGGAGCTATAACATCTTTATTTCCTAACTCTTTGATTGCCATTTTAAATTGAAGATGATCCTTTACCCAAGCAAAAAGTAAAGTATTATCATGACTTAAAGCATCTCCTCTTTTATCCATTAAAGCTGCAAAAGTTTCGGTATTTTGATCATATTTTAAAGTTTTTATATCAGGATAGTTTTTTGTAAAATACGCATCCGCGGTTGTTCCTTTATTTATAAGTAAAGTTTTATCCTTTAAATCCTCTATGTTATCGATAGTACTATCTTTTGGCGTAACAACCCCTAAGGCAACTTTCATATAAGGCAAACAAAAATCCACCTGCTCTGCTCTTTCTGGAGTTTGAGTAAAATTAGCCAAAATAATATCAACTTTATTCGATTTTAAAAATTCTACTCTATTGGCTGCTTCGACAAGCACAAATTGAACTTTATTTTCATCTCCTAAAAGTTCTTTTGCAATACGCTTGGCCAAATAAACATCATAGCCTTGATTTTTACCTTTTTCATCTACATAACCAAAAGGTGGTTTATCACCAAAAACCCCTATTCTTACAACTCCATTTTGCTTAATTTTTTCAAGAGAATTTGCATGATCCAAATTTCCTCCGCAAGCGTTTAAAAATATAGCTACTATGGCTATAAAAATGCCTAAAAATACGTTCTTCATTTTATCCTTTCTAATCATTTTGAAAATTCGAGAAAGGTATTATACTTTAATTTTGTATTGCTTAAATAAATATCACTTTTATTTTTTAAAATTAAATATAAATTGATATAATTTGGTTTTAAAAAAGTTTAAGGAATGTATATGAAAAAATATATTGTATTGTTTTTAAGCGTGATCTTCTTTTTCGCGTGTAATGACAATTCACTTGATAAAAACATTGCAAAAAAGTATAAAAACAATCTAAATTCTCAAATACAAGATACTTTAAAAGATATGCAAGAAGAATTTGAAATAAAAATAGAATTTCACGACTTTCAATGCCAAAGCAATGATAATTTTGTAAAATGCACTAGTCCTAATTTAGAAATTTTTAGCAAAAATAATAAAAAATTGCTTAAGATTAAAAGCATAGAACTTAGTTCCAATGAGGTTTATACAGGAGATAAAAAAGGTCTCATTTCTATTAAGGATTTGCAAGAATTTTTATTTTCTAAAAATAAACAATTGCAATCTAAAATCACTTTTAAAGACTTAAAATTAAGCAATGAAATGATTGATGAAATCAAAAAAATACCTTTAAATAAAAATCCTAAAATTAATAATTATCTTTATGAATTAGCCGCCAACCCTTATACAATATCATTTGAAAATTTAAACTCTGAAAAAGATAACAGCCATTATAATGATATTTTAAATATTAGTATTCAAAACAATAATAAGCTTGATTTTAATCTTAATCTAAACATAGCTTATAAATCCAAATTACTAGACATATTGGATTCTATAGGATTAAAATACAACACAGATTCACTTTCTACCGAAGAAATAAGTGATAATAATACTGATTTAAATTTTGCATTTTCTCAAATACAAGAAAATATTATCATCCAAAATATAAAACTCGCATCTTCTTTGGATACTAAAGGTGTATTTGAAAACTATATTGAAGTAGCTAAATCTATGCTAAATTTATCTAAAGAGCAAAGTCAAAAAGAAGATCAAGTTTTAATTTTTGACAAGACCTTAAAAACATTCGAAAAAATTACACAAAATCCAATTTATAAACTTGATATAGAAATGTTTTTTAAAAATATTTCTCTAGATGCATACTCGCAAGAAAAAGAAAAAGCTATAGAAAAATTAACTATTAATGGCGAAGATTTTACTGAAATTATTCCAATTATCAGCAATGCTATTCTAAATAATCTTCTTTATGACTTTTACTAAACTGCTATATAGAAGGTGAGATAATGAAAATTCTATTTTCCCCAAGCGAAAATAAAAATGAAAATTGCACACAAAATCCAATCAATGAAAATTCTTTCATCTTTAAAGAGTTATTTACCTTTAGAATGCAAGCTCTAAGTAAGTATGAAGAATATATTCAACATTCTAATTTAGAAGACTTAAAAGAACTTTTTGGCATAAAAAATGAAAATGAGATAAATAAATTCAAACACGATTTAAGAAAAGCTTCTACTCAAAGTGCCATAACACTTTATAATGGTGTAAGTTATGAATATTTGAATTTCAATTCTTTATCTCCTGAAAGTCAAAATTATATTTTAGAAAATACCCTTATATTTTCTAATCTTTTTGGGGTTGTAAAAGCTAACGATACCCTACCCTTTTACAAATTTAAACAAGGTGCAAAACTTGGAAATTTCACTATAGAAAAATTTTATAAAGAGCATTTTAGTGATGCTTTAGATGAGTATTTGCAAAATGAAGAAATTCTTGATTTAAGAGCAGGATTTTACGATAAGTTTTATATTCCAAAAAAGAAATTTTTCGCTTATAAATTTATAAAAAATGGTAAAGTGGTTAGTCATTTTGCAAAAGCTTACAGGGGAATTTTACTTGCTTTGTGTGCAAATATAAAAGCTAAAAACAATCAAGAAATATTAGATAATCTTCCTTCAAACCTTAAACTCAAAGAAATTCAAATCAAAGGTTTAAAAGAAGAAATTACACTTGAAATATTAGATTCTATTTAAGGTATTTCAAAACCAAACTTGCGTAGTAACTTGCTGCCCTAGGCAAAAGCTCATCATTAAATACATAATGAGAGTTATGCAAGTATATATCGTTTTCATTTTCTAAAAAAGCATAAGCACATTTTCTCATTTCGCAAAAAAATCCAAAATCTTCACTTCCCATTAAAGGTTTATGGTTAAATTCGCAATTTTTTTCACCAAAAAGCTCTTTAGCTACCTCTGATGCAAATTCCACTGCTTCATCGTTATTGATAGTTATAGGGGCTATAACTTCTTTTGAAATTTTAATTTCTACATCATTTGCATCCGCTATTCCTTGGCAAATTTTACGAAGTTTTTCTTCGGTTAATTTTCTAGTTTCACTATCAAGTGCTCTAATGCTAACTTTTAAAATGGCATTATCTGGGATAATATTAAAAGCATATCCTGAGTTAAAGGCACCAATGCTTACAACAGCAGAATTTTGCGGATCAACATTTCTAGAAACTATACTTTGTAAGGCAATCACAAGCAATGAAGCCGCATATATCGGATCTTTAGTTTTTTCTGGAGCACTACCATGTCCTCCTTTACCAATGATTTCTAGGGTATAACTATCAGAAGAAGCCATCATGGCACCTTTTTTCAGATAGAATTTCTTCGACGATCCAAAAGGCATATTATGCCATCCAAAGATAAAATCACTATCAAATTTTTCAAACAATCCGTCTTTTATCATTTCATTTGCACCGCCTAAACCCTCTTCAGCAGGTTGAAAATAAAGATTTAAAGTCCCATTAAATTCTTGATTTACTAAATATTTTGCAGCAAGTAACAATGAACTCGTATGTCCATCATGGCCGCAAGCATGCATTATATTTTCTTTTTTACTTTTATAATCTAAATTTGTACATTCTTGCATAGGCAAAGCATCCATATCTGCACGAAGCCCGATTTTTTTAAAACTATTTCCTTTTTTAAGAACTCCAACAACGCCAGTTTTGCCGATACCTTCATAAACTTCATAACCAAATTCTTTTAGCTTTTTAGCTACTAGATTTGCGGTTTGAATTTCATCAAATCCCAATTCTGGATTTTGATGAATTTGATGACGAATTTTAATAAATTCATCCTTTAGAGCTACAATTTCTGGTATGAGTTTCATTTTACTTTCCCCTTTCTATAAAATGATCTTTTTTAGGTAAAATAAATTGCGAAGCAATAGCTGAGACAAAAATCAAAACAAATGTATAAACAAAACCTAAAGTAAAACTATGTGTTTTATCTACACTAAATGATACAAGCTCAAGATTTAAAGCTAAAAGTGTAAAAGTGATACTCCAAAAAGTACTCATAATATATGCACTACGTTGAGGGCTTGCATTTTTTAATTCTGAAGGAAGATTAAAGAAAAAAGGCCACCATAAAGAAAAAAACAAGCCTGACAAAACAGCAAAAATTTGTATTATAATTAATTTTTCTAAAAAAAGCATACAAATTCCACTTATAAGCATACATAAACTTCCTATTAAAAGCATTATTTTAAAAGAATAACCCTTTCTTTTAAAATAAAGTCCTATAAAAGGTCCAAAGATAATAGCAAAATTAGCTAAAGCCGGAATTTCTTTTTTAGCAATATCGGCAAGTTCTTTAGTAAAACCAGCATATTCTGCATAAAATGTAGGCAAAAAAGTAAAAATAGAATTTAAAAATAAAATAGGACCCATATAAAAAACAATCATGCCCCAAGTTAAGCGGGATTTTAAAGCAGATAAAAATTCTTTTTTATCACTAGTCTTTTCTTGTTTTATATCTTTGTTTTCATCCTTTCCTATAAAAATCCAAAGAATGATCAAAACTAAATTAATCCACGCATAAAAAGATAAAGAATAACGCCAATTTCCAAAATAGTTTGAAATGCTTTCAGCAAAAAGAAGTGCAATGATATAACCTACTATATTTGAGTTAGTATTAAAACTGATCATAAAATGCAAACTTTTCTTTTCAAACCATTGTTGAGTAATGGGCACTAAACACACCAAAGCACAGGCTGAACCAAGTCCCATTAAAAAACGTATGATTAAAATTCCAAGATAACTTTCCACAAAAGTTAAAAACACACCTGAGCTAATCAAAAGACAACCTAAAAAATATCCTTTTTTAAGTCCAAATTTATAAACTAAAAAAGCTGTAAAAGAAGCACCAAAAATTTTTGCAATAATAATAATGCTTGTAATTAAAGTTGCTTGTTGATTATCTAAACCTAAATCCGACTTTATAAGCGGCATTAAAGATCCTGTAGAAGCCCAAGATGCACTACAAACAGCATACACGCTAAATATAATAAAAGCAACTCCTATACGTTGCAAATTAAACAAAAATAAATTTTGCACAAACACTCCTTACAATTTTGATGCAATTTTGATAATGCTTTTAGCCACTTCAAAACTTTGATAAAAAGATTTTAAAGGTAAAAATTCAAACGCGGAATGAAAATTATGTGCTCCTGTAAAAAAATTTGGTGCAAACAAACCTTTTAAAGCTAAAGCACTTCCGTCAGTTCCCCCTCGCATAGGAAAAGATTTTGCTTTAATATCGCATTCACAAAAAGCTTGTTTTAAAATTTCTAAACCCATTTTATTGCTATCATTCATACTATCTTTTAAATTAGAATAAACATCTTCTATTTTCAAAGAAATATTTGCTCTCTCGTAACGCTTTTGCATAAATTCCACTACTTCTTTGATATAAGCTTTTTTCTTTTCATATTTTTCTTTATTGTGATCTCTTATATTTAAAAGTAAATTAGCACTGATTTGATTAGAGTGAAATTCTTGCACCCAAATATAACCTTCATCATTTTCTGTATTTTCTGGAGTTTGCAACCTATCAAAACAATTAGCTATATCTACTCCTATTAAAGTTGGATTTAAGAGCACTCCTTTAGCACTCATAGGATGAGCACTCACCCCTTGTATTTCTATAAAAGCCGAACCTGCATTAAAAGTTTCAAAGACTAATTCTCCAAGCTCGCAACAATCAATCGTAAAAGCAAAATCCGGATTAAAATACTTTAAATCAAGCATTTTTGATCCTCTAAGTCCTATTTCTTCATCAGGAACAAAACTTACATAAATATCCCCATATTCACATTTTTCATTCACCAAATAATGAAGTAAAGTCATAATCGTTGCAATAGCTGCTTTATTATCAGCCCCTAAAACACTTGTTCCATCTGAAAAGATAATCTCTTCATTTATATATTTTAAAAGCTCGGGATGATCTTTAGGATCGCACATGATATTTTTTTCTTTATTTAAACATAAAGCCTCACCCGTAAATTTTAAAATTTGAGGTTTTATAACATCACTAAGACCCACATCCACTGTATCCAAATGAGCACAAAAACCTATACTTTTTTTATTTGAATTTCCTTTAAGTCTTGCAGTTAATATAGCATTATCTTGCAACAAAATATCGCTTAATCCTAAAATTTCAAGTTCTTTTTTCAGCAAAAGAGCCAAATCGTATTGCCCTTTAGAACTTGGCAAAGTTTGTACCTTAGCATTGCTTTGAGAAGGTATAGCCAAATACCTAAAAAAATTGTCAATCTGTAATTGTTTATAATCCATTTTTATCCTTTCATAATATAATTATAAGAGCTTTCAAAACCCAATGGAATATCAAGCATCCAAAATAAATATAAAGTCAAAGTTAAGGCTATCATTAAAGCTATACTATAGGGTATCATAATAGAACAAAGGGTTCCGACTCCAGTTTTAGAACTATATTTTCTACAATACATAATAATAAGTGGATAAAAAGGAAATAATGGAGTCATAACATTGATTGCACTATCACTCACCCTAAAGGCAGCTTGGGTCAATTCAGGAGAAATTCCTAAAAGCATTAGCATAGGCACAAAAATAGGAGCCAAAACCGCCCATTTTGAAGTAGCAGATGTTACAAACAAATTTAAAAATCCAGTAAAAACAATCACTCCAAAAATGGTAATACCGCTTGGTAAAGCTAAAGACTTTAACAATTCTGCTCCGCTAACAGCAAGAAGTTTAGATAAATTGGACGCATTAAATACATATAAAAATTGACCACAAATGAAGCAAAATACCATAAAACCTATCAAGGGTTTTAAAGCGTCACTCATTGCCTCCATTACTTGATTTAAATTCTGAAATTTTTTTGATATTTTGCCAAAAATAAATCCAGGAATAGCGAAAAATAAAAATAAAAATGCAACAAGCCCTTTCATCAAAACAGCATCTTTTTCACTCAAGCTACCATGCGATCCCCTTAATAACGACTCATCAGGATATGCTAAAATAATTAAAATGATCAACATTGCAACTAAAGTAACCATTGCATATACAAACCCTCTATTTTCATCCGGTGTAATACAATTAGAAAAATCTTCATGATTTTGATCTATAGGTAAATTTTTTTTCAAGTAAGGCTCTGCAATCTTTTCACACACAAACCAACAAAATAAAATAACACTTATCGTTCCAGCCAATGAAACAAAATAATTACAAAGGACATTAATATTAATACTAGAATCTATAATATGTGCAGCTTTTTCTGTAAAACCTTGCATAATAGGATCGATAACCGATGGAGTAAAACTTGCTGAAAATCCTCCAGCTAATCCGGCAAAAGCTGTAGCTATACCCGCAACAGGATGTTTTCCAGCAGACATAAAAAGCATG
Organism: Campylobacter aviculae; assembly: GCF_005406215.1. Classification (GTDB taxonomy): domain Bacteria; phylum Campylobacterota; class Campylobacteria; order Campylobacterales; family Campylobacteraceae; genus Campylobacter_D; species Campylobacter_D aviculae. The sequence continues at coordinate 40,666 of NZ_NXMA01000011.1, forward strand.
GCCACTATAGGCATTAAAAACACGTAAGCACCATCTCCTATAATATGACTTGCAACCGAAATAACCAAAACAATAGGCACAACAACTTTTTCCGGAATAATTAAAGAAAGTTTAATCAAAGCAACTCTTAAAAATCCACTTTTTTCAGCTACCCCTATCCCCAAAGCAACCACTAAGGTAATTGCTAAAGGGGGAAAATTGATAAAATTTAAAACCATTTTGCTAAGTAATTCTAAAAAATTACCTAAAGATAAAAAATTTTTAATTACTATTTGTTCTCTACTTCCATCAGATCTTATTAAAAAATAATCAAAGTGAAAAAAGGATAATAAAAAAGATATAAGCAAAACAAGTAAAAAAGCAAAAAAGAAAAGTATAGTTACATCTGGAATTTTATTTCCGATCTTTTCTATGTTTTTTAAAAAAACATTCATTAAAACTCCTTAACTTCTATAAAAATAATTATATAATAGCTATTTTTTAAATTCAAATTAAAAATACATTTTTTTTAAAAAAATCATCTTTTTTTAAGAAAAATGTTATAGTATTACACAAATAAAAGGAGATAAAGATGCAGCATTTATTATTTGTATTTTTAATTATTGTTTTTTTATTTGCCATTTTCATTATTATTATGCGTTATGAAAAAAAAATCGATCTTTTAAACCAAAATATCCAAAATATAAAAGAGGATCTTATAGAGCTTAAAGAAGTTGCTAAGAAAAATCGCTCTTTAATTGAAAAAAATAAATCCAATATAGAAAATATGCTAAAATAAACTATATAAAAGAAGCTTCAAGCCTATAAACTAGTTTATGATTAAATGTCAAAACAAATGTTTTGTTACAGCTTTGCTTGTTTTTATTCTTATAAACAAAACTTTTTAAAAAACTAAAAAGCGAATTATTTGACATTTTTCCTTGCAAGATTATATACATGGTATTTTGTAAAATTCCATATTTATAACTTGCACCGCTTGGGAATTCTTCTAAATTAAAATTTAAACTGTCATTAATATTATCATAATTAAAAATTTCAATCTTAACAAAACCGATCTCCATATCTTTATATTCTAAATCTCTAAAAATCTCAAGTTTGTCTTTTTTTGATAGTTGAATATTTCCACTTAATTCATAATTTTCAGATTTTATAATAAAATTTGCATTCTGAAATATTCTAGAAAAAGTTTTTAATAATTTAAATTGTCCCCTTTTAGAGTCGTTACGGCTAAAATTTTGAGCATCATCTTGAGTAAATGCCTGTATATACATATCAGAATCCAAATTGATCTTTTTTGTCTCATCGTCTGTTTCGTTATTAAAAAAATTCTCTACCACAATAACATCTTCATTGCTATATCTTTCTAGATGCTTCATGATTTCATCAAAATTAAAACAATCATCATTAAATTCCAAAGTTTTAACTATATTGGTTATAAAATCCACTCCATCTCTATTAGGAATTTTATCCTTAATCACAAATGCTTCATTGCAAAAACTAGATTTTTCAATCTCATATTCATTACTTTTTCCCGCGAAAACAATTTTCATTATAAAACCTTAGCAATAAGTTCCAATGGATGCACAAAAACCACTTTACTTGATTTTCGCTCCAAATTATTAGAAATTTGCATCCTGCAAGCTGAACATTCAGCGCTTACAAAATGTGCCATGGTTTGATTGATCATTTCTACTTTTTTTTCACCCACGCTTAAAGTTTTATCATAATGCTTTGTTTGCATACTTATTCCACCAAAGCCACAACAAGCATCAGGATTTTGCATTTCTATATAAGTATAGTTAGCTTTTAATAATTCCCTTGGCTCTTTAAAAACTCCTTGCATTCTTCTTGCATGACAAGGATCGTGATAAGTAATGCTATATTTTTTTTGCTTTTTATTCTTTAAGAGTTGTTTTAAAGAGGTAAATTGATATAGATATTGACTTGCTATATAAATTTTAGAAGAAATTTTTTTAGCACGATTGGCCCATTCTTGTTCATCTTGCATCATAAAAAAACGTTCATAATCAATTTTTAGCATAGCGGAGCAAGTAGCTTCAGGGATAATTATTGCATCAAGTTTTTGCAATTTTTCCTCAAAATATTCTATATTTTTTTTAGCTAAAATTTCAACACTTTTAAAATCTCCGGAAAAAAAATGCGCCACCCCACAACAAGCTTGTTTTTTCATCAAATCAACATTGATTTTTAACTCTTTTAAAATTTTTAATGTAGAAAAACCTGTTTGCGTGTAACAATAATTCGTCAAACAACCCACATATAAACCTATGGTTTTACTTCCACCATTATCTATAAAATTAGGATTTGAATTTAAAAAACTTTTTTTATTAAAACTTGACAAAAATCGACCTTTTTTCACAAAAGGCATTGAAAATTTAGCCCTCATACCTAAATTTTTTTCAAAATCTTTATTTTGAATATGAAAGGCACAGCTTTGAAATATATAACCTAATTTTGCCAATATATCAAGCCATTTTCGATTTTTCAAGCATGAAAGTATGATTTTTTTATACCAAGGCATACCAAATTTCTTAACCATATCAAAACGCATTTTTTCTATAGCATTATCCACGCTTAATTTACTAGGACAAATCTCCACGCAATGATTGCATAAAAAACAAGACTCAAAAACACTTTCAAGCTCTTTATTAAGCTGTAATTTTCCTTCCTTATAGGCTGCTATGAGATCTAAAAAGCCTCTAGGGCTTGTAACTTCATCATGATTGATATCGTAAATAGTACAATTAGGTATGCATTTACCACATTTTACGCAAAGATCTGAAGCATTGTTCATACTGTTTTAGAAAAAACTTTCTTTTCTTCGCTGATATTTTTCATATAAGCATCAAAACACATGGCAATATTACGTATCAATAAAACACCAGTTTCATTAACCTTAATATCATCTTCACTTATATTCAAAAAATCTTCGTATTCTTTTAAAGCTTTCAAATCTTCTTTAAAATACTCTTTAAAATTTATCTTAAATTCTTCTTCTGTTTTTTTAATATCAAGCTTAAAATTAGCCATTAAATTCATAATCACATATTTTCTAAGTTCATCATCAAAATTCAATTTCACACCTCTTTCAAAAGGCAATCTTCCTTCATCTATAGCCCTTTCATAGCTTAGCATATCTTTAAAATTTTGTGCATAATGCTTTTTTCCCTCACCGATACTAGTAAGCCCTATACCGATCAAATCCGCACCACCTTTAGTGGTATAACCTTGAAAATTTCTATGCAAAGTTCCATTTTCTAAAGCTTTAAAAAGCTCATCTTCTTCTTTAGCAAAATGATCCATTCCTATCATTTTATAGCCATTTTGACTTAAAAATTTTTCACAAAATTCTAAAATTTGAAGTTTTATATCTGGACTTGGCAAAGTGTTTTCATCAAATTTTCTCATATTTTTCTTAAGCCAAGGCACATGAGCATAATTAAAAATTGCCAAACGATCTGGATTTAAAATCAAAATTTTTTCTAAAGTTTGAGTAAAACTTTCTAAAGTTTGATAAGGTAAGCCATAAATTAAATCCATATTAACAGATTTTATTCCTCTATCTCTCACTAATTTTAAAGCATTTTTAGTCAGATCAAAGGGTTGAATTCTATGAATTTCTTTCTGTACTTTTTCATCAAAATCTTGCACCCCAAAACTAATGCGATTAAAACCATATTTGGTTAAAACATCGGCTTGTTCTTCATTTAAAAAACGAGGATCTATTTCACAACTAATTTCAGCATCTAAAGCAAAATTATCAAATACAGATTTAATTTTTAAAATAAGCTTTTCAAGTTGTTTAGCACTAAAAAAAGTTGGAGTCCCTCCTCCAAAATGCATTTGGACAACTTCTCTTTTAGTGTCTAGTGCGGAACTTAAGATATCAAGCTCTTTAAGGATATAATTTAGATATCTTTCTTTACTCTCCTCTTTTGCAGTATAAATCACATTGCATCCGCAAAAATAACAAGCACTCCTGCAAAAAGGCAAATGAAAATAAAGCGACAAGGGTCTGTTTTGTTGTTTTAAAATATCTAAATACTCTTCATATTTAAAATCGGTGTTAAATTCCACAGCTGTAGGATAAGATGTGTAACGTGGTCCTGCTTTGGAATATTTTACAAAAGCTTTATAATCTCTCATTATTTTTAATCCTCTCTGCCATAGCTTCCATATCTACAAATAAATTAGGATGTTCTTTTTTAATATCTGCAATGAGTTTTTCTAAATCAATATTAATTTCCATCAATCCGCCTTTGGCACGCTTTTTAATCTCATCCATAGCCACAATCCAAGCATCGTTAAAATCGATAGGAATTTGTTGATAAATTGCCTTTTCAAGCTTTAATTCAAAATTTTCTTTTTGAGTTTGCTTTAAACTTTCTAAAATATTTTTCAAGCTATTTAAGGAAATCATGGTATGAATTTCATCATTTTCATCTACTATAAACCAAGGTTCAGGAGAATCAAGATTACCGTTTTTAAGTACTAAGCATTTCTCATTTTCGCTATCACTTTGTCTCATCTCAAAAATAGCTCTATCTTCTTTTTTCATACCTAAATTATTACTAAAATCATCAATACGTTTTAAACAGGTATTATATTTTTCAATTTCTTTCATTTACTATCCTTAATTAATTAATTCACCATTTTTAACCATAAAAATTTTTCTTTATCATTACAATTTTTTATCTTTTATTATTTTAGCTAATTCCTTAGCATGATAAGTAATAATGAGTTTTGCACCTGCTCTTTTAAAAGCTATCATTGTCTCATATAAAACTTTTTCATAATCAATCACACCTGCCTTTTCTGCAGCCTTTAACATAGCGTATTCACCACTGACATTATAAACACATAAAGGTAAATTAGAATGAAGTGAAATCTCTTTTACTATATCAAGGTAGGCAAGAGCTGGTTTAACCATTAAAATATCAGCCCCTTGTCTTTCATCTTCCAAGCTTTCCTCTAAAGCTTCCTTACCATTAGCAAAATCCATTTGATAACTTTTTCTATCTCCATAGCTAGGAGCTGATTCTGCTACATCTCGAAAAGGGCCATAATAACTTGAAGCAAATTTAGTAGAATACGCCATAATAGGCAAATTTTCAAAACCTTCTTGATCAAGCGTTTGACGCAAAGTTTCAATAATACCATCCATCATTCCACTTGGTGCTATCATATCAACCCCTGCTCTAGCGTGAACTAAAGCTTGTTTTGCTGAAATTTCTAAGGTTGCGTCATTATCCACGCTTTTAGTTTGCATATTAATAATACCGCAATGTCCATGATCTGTGTATTCACAAAAACAAAGATCGCTAATCACAAAAAGATTGGGAAATTCTTTTTTAATTTCTCTTATGCTTCTTGCAATTAACCCTTCATCGTCCAATGCATCACTTCCACAACTATCTTTTTTATCTTTTTCAAGGACTCCAAAAAGTATAATCGCTTTTATACCAAGATCAACAATGATTTTGCATTCTTTTAAAATTTCATCCAAACTCATTTGAAAAACATTTGGCATAGAGGAAATTTCTTTTTTTATACCCGTACCATTAACCACAAAAAGAGGATATATTAAATCATCAATATTTAAAAAATTTTCTCTTACCATTGATCTCAAATTTTCATTCATTCTAAGTCTTCGAAAGCGTTTAAACATTTTTTGTCCTTTTCTTTGATAGAATTGAATATAAATTTTAACATAAATTTTATTATAGAAAGTAGCCAATGGATATAAAAATTTCAGAAATTGCAAATTTACCTAGCAAATGGGGAAGTTTTAAAATACAAAGCTTTAAAGAAAATGATAAGGAGCACTTATGTATTTTCAAAGGTGAACCTAAAGACATATTAAACCTTAGAATTCATTCAGAATGTTTAACAGGAGATGCTTTAGGAAGTTTAAAATGTGATTGCGGAGAGCAACTTGAATTTTCTTTAAAATATATTGAACAGCATGAAGGTATGATTATATATCTTAGACAAGAAGGTAGAGGTATAGGACTTTTCAATAAAGTAAATGCTTATGCCTTACAAGATAAAGGTTTAAACACCATAGAGGCCAATCATCAACTTGGCTTTAAAGCCGATGAAAGAACTTATGAAATAGTGGAATTTATACTCAAATATTATAAAATTTCTAAAGTTAATTTACTCACAAATAATCCGGAAAAATTAGAAAGTTTAAAAGATAAAATTTTAGCACGAGTACCTGTACTTATCAATCCAAACCGCTTCAATAAAAATTATTTAGATATTAAACAATCACAAATGGGACATTTACTTTGAATTTGGATTTTTTACACCCTATTTTAGAAAATTTCAATCAAAAAGATTTTGAAAATAAAGTAAAAATTTATCAAGAAAATTTGAACAAATTTAATAAAATTCACAATCTCACTCAAATTAGAAATATTGAAGAAAACATTATAGACAGCATAAAAATTCTTAGTTTTTTTGATTTTTCTAAAGTGAAAAATATAGCTGATATAGGTAGTGGAGCTGGGTTTCCTGCTATTTTTTTAGCCCTTTTGCTTAAAAGGAATTTTTATCTTTTCGAACCAAATCCTAAAAAAGCTGCTTTTTTAAGAACAATAAAAATAGAATGCGATTTACCTCATTTAAATATTTACAAAGAAAAAGCACAAGAAAATAAAAATAATATTAAAGCCGATATTATCACTTCTAGAGCTTTGATGGATATAAAACCTTTGATTCAAATTTGTAAAAATTTAAGTTCTGAAAAAACCACTTTTATTTTATGGAAAGGCAGTGAAATTTACAAAGAATTAGAAGGTTTGGAAAATAAAGATTATCAAATTTTTGAAAATGGATTTAGAAAATACTGCATTTTAAGTAGCTCAAAAGCTACTTAAAATTATTTTACTATATCTGCACTAAAAGTAAGATCTACTAAAGGCCAAGAAATTCCTCCATGCCCTGGAGCTGCATCGCTTAAAGCTTTTAAAGCTTGTGAGCTGTTTTTAAATGTATGTAAATCAAGCTGTCCTTTTGCAATAAATTTATCTTTATCTATTGTATAACTTAAAGGAACTATAGCACTTTTTTTGTTTATAGTAATTTTTGCAGAAATAAGACCTTTATTTTCTCCTGCAATTACGTCTTGAAACATTACCTTAATATCAGAATTTCCAAGCAAATTTGGAAAAAATACTTTCGTAATATTGCCAGTAATCACATCATTACCCTCTCCCATAAAAGCACTGCTTGGCTTAATAACAGCCCTTGCACCCTTTAAATAAACCACTAAATCTTTAGCTTTTTTAGAGAACTTATATTTAACATCTTTAAATTCCCCGCTCACTCCAATCATATCTTTGGTTTTATATCCTTCAAAACCAACTTTTAAACTATCTTGCTTAAAAGAAAATGCACTTAAATTTGAAGCAAGCAATAAAGAAACTGCTGTACTGATTAAAATCTTTTTCATTTTTTTCCTTTTTTAATTAATTTTTAAAACAACTCTAAATTATAATACATATTTTTAAATGAAAAATCTTTTCCTTTGAAAATATTTTTTATTACCAAAGAATTCCTTTAAACATTAAAGTTAAAAAATATCCTCCTATCAATAAAGCTATTCCTAAAAATAAAGCTAAACCAAAAACTCTAACACCGCTTTTTAGAAACTTTTTAAAATCTATTTGTAAGCCCAAAGCTGCCATAGCAAAAACGATACAAATCGTACAAAGATTTCTTCCGAGATTTACTATAGTATTCGTTTCAATACCTAAAAAACTCTCTCTATCAGATAAATAAGTATTAAACACTATCATTCCTAAAAAAGCAAAAGCAAAATAAGGTATAGTAAGAGTTTTAGTAGTTTTTCCATGATCTGAATGTTGATCTTTGGCAACAAAATAAGTTACTATAAGTAAAAATGGAACAAGTAGAATAACTCTCATCATTTTAATAATAATTGCAATATTTGCAGCCTTTTGGTCAAAATTCGCCATGTCCTTTGCCATATCTGCAGCCCCAGCAACATTAGCTACTTCATGTAAAATTGCTCCCATATAAACTCCCATAGCATTTTGATCAAAACCTGGAATTAAATCAAAAGCAAAACCAAACGGACATAAAAACATAAAAATAAGTCCGAAAATGACCACAGTTCCTACAGCTAGAATACCCTTAAAAGGATCACTTTTTAAGCTTGATTCTAAAGCCAATACAGCTGCTGCACCACAAATAGCACTACCAGCACCCACAAGCATTGAGGTTTCTCTATCAAGTCTAAAAATTTTTGTTCCAATAATCACAGAAGTAATAAAAATAGAAGATACCACAATAGCAGAAAAAATAAACCCATTAAAACCTACACTTAAAAGCTCGGTTAATGTAATGTTAAAACCATATAAAACTATGCCTAGTCTCAAAAGCTTTTTAGCACTAAAATGAACTCCCGCTTGAAAAGTATGTTGATACTTAAAAAACCAAGGAGAAAGTAAAACGCCAATAATTATCGCAAAAGCTGTTGCGGCTAAATGGGTTGCATCTTTAATACTTTGAATATTTGAAAGATACATAGAAAAAACTACGATACACGCGGTGAAAACTAGACCTTTTATATTAGACCTAATGATATTTTTAATATGTTTTGTATTCATCATAAATTTATTTCCTTTCTAAAAAAATACAAATATTATTTAATTTTCTTGTAATTATAATTATTTTTTTTATATAATAAAAATATATTATTTTAATTTTTATAATAAAATATTTTAATTAAACAAGGTCAAATTCATGACAATGAAAATCAAGGATATGGAAATTTTTTTAGATCTTTTAAATACGAAAAGTCCTACTCATACAGCTAACAATTTTGGTGTAACCCAATCTAGCATTTCTATTATCATTAAAAATATTGAACATAGTTTAGGAGGAGTTTTATTTGAGAGATTAGGTAAAAAGTTATTGCCTACACCTAAAGCCTTATATTTAGGAAATACTTGGATGAAACTCGTGCAAGAATATCACAAAAGCTTAAAAGATTTACATGATGAAAATATTCTTTTAGGAGATATAAAAATCGCAGCGACTCAAAGCATTGTCGAACATTTTCTTGGACCAATTTTATTTGAATTTAAATCCAATTTTCCAAAAATTAAAATTCATTTTCAAACTGAAAACTCAAAAGAATGTCTTAATTTATTAAAAAATGGATATATAGAATTTGCCTTAATTGAAACAGAATTAAACCCATTATTACTAGAATACGAAGACTTGCAAATGGAATTTTGGCATAAAGACGAACTTGTAGTTGCAACTAGTGATAAAAAACTTGGCAAAAAAGAATTTTATATTGACGAACTATTAAATAAAAAATGGATTCTAAGAGAAGCCGGATCAGGTCTTAGGGATAAATTTTTAGGCGAAATTGGTGCTATATCCAAAAAACTTGATATATTCTTAGAACTTGATAGAATGACAGCATTAAAAGAAATCGTTTTACAAAAAAATGCAATTTCCGTTTTTTCAAAAAAGAGCATAGAAAGAGAATTAAGAAATAAAAGCCTTTACGAGATTAAATTAAAGAACATTAATTTAGAACGCAATTTTTATACTTTAAAAAGAAAAAATTACAATTTTAATCGTGCTTTAGAAAAATTTGAATTCTTTTTAAGAAATTATAAAATTTAAAAATATTTATATATTTAAAGTTAAGAAATATTTCGATATAATAAAAGGTTATGGTAACTAAAATTGCTTAAGGAAAAATGTTAGATGAATGCTAAAACTCAAAATTTAGAACTTGAAGAATTATTTAAAGAAAATAAAGAAGATTATATTACCTATGAAAAACTAGTTAAATATTTAGATAAACAACCAAATAGTACTATTGTTAAGAAAATATCTGCTTTAATGAAAAAATACAAAGTCCAACTATTTTCAGCTGCAGAAATTGCACAAATGAAAAATATTGAAGATGCCAAAAGATTACAAGAAGAAAAACAAAAACTCCAAGATACTAGCCTTGAAAATGAATTTGATTTAGCTAATGAAAATGATTTACTTGAATGGAGCAGATCAGATTCTCCTGTGCGTATGTATTTAAGAGAAATGGGACAAATTGCTCTTTTAAGTAAAGATGAAGAGGTTGAAATTTCAAAAAAAATTGAACTTGGTGAAGATATTATTATCGACGCTTTTTGCTCCGTTCCTTATCTTATAGATTTTATTTTAGATTATCGAGAACCTTTAATTAATCGCGAAAGACGCGTAAAAGAACTTTTTAAAAGTTTTGACGATGAAGATAAAAATAGCGATAAAGATGGACTTGAAGATCTTGAGGATGAGGAGAATGAAGAGGAGTTAGAAAACGATGAAGAAGCTCCCAAAAAACCTAATAAAAAAGAAGATGAAAGAACTTTAAAAGTTATAGAAAAATTTAAAGCCTTAGAAAAAGCAAAAAAAGATTGGCTAAAAGTTTCCAAGGATAAAGAAAGCGGAGATGAACTTTTAGATAAGCTTGGTATTGCCTTTAAAAAAAATATTTTAAAAGAAAAATTAATGGATTTGGGACCAACTTCTAAGTTAATCAGTGAAATAGTAAAATCAATGGAAACAGCACTTAAAAGCGATGAAGAATTTGACAAAGAACTTAAACGCCTTGAATATCGCTTACCTATGTTTTCTGAAGAACTTAAAAATCGCCATGCTGATATACTCAAAGATATTACTAAACTTACCAAAGAAGAAATTACAGAAAAGGCACTTGAGGCTACTATGGTAAGTACTTATATGGAAATTAAAAAACTTTTTCAAACTAAAGAAGCAAGTAAAAAAGGATTTGACTTAGAAAAAGAACGTTTAAAGGAAATTTTAGAACAAATAAAACGAGGTAAAAAAATATCAGATGAAGCAAAAACTAGAATGGCAAAATCAAATTTACGCTTAGTTGTAAGTATAGCAAAACGCTATACAAATCGCGGATTGCCATTTTTAGATCTCATCCAAGAAGGCAATATAGGTCTTATGAAGGCTGTTGATAAATTTGAATACAAACGAGGATATAAATTTTCAACTTATGCTACTTGGTGGATACGTCAAGCTATCTCAAGAGCAATTGCAGATCAAGCAAGAACCATTAGAATTCCTATACATATGATAGAAACTATCAATCAAATTAACAAAATTATACGGGAGCATTTACAAAAAGATGGTAAAGAGCCTGATGTAAGTGTTATAGCCAAAGAAGTTGGTTTAAATATAGATAAAGTTAAACAAGTGATCAAAATTACAAAAGAACCTATCTCTCTTGAAGCACCAATTGGAAATGAGGATGATGGAAAATTTGGAGATTTTATAGAGGATAGAAATTCACTTTCTCCTATAGATCATATACTCAAAAATGATTTAAAAGAACAAATTGATGAAGTTTTAGATCAGCTTAATGAGAGAGAAAAAACAGTAATTAGAATGCGTTTCGGGTTAATGGACGATGAAAGCGATAGAACCTTGGAAGAAATAGGAAAAGAGCTTAATGTTACACGAGAAAGAGTGCGTCAAATAGAGAGTTCGGCTATAAAAAAATTAAAACATCCAAAAGTAGGAAGAAAGCTGAAAAATTATATAGAAGGATGGAAGTAAAAGTTTCAAATCTTTTACTCCTAGATTAAAACACCTTTATCAATGTCTAGCTTTTGCTAAAACAAATCCGCAAATAAAACCAAATATATGACCATACCAAGCTATATTTATTCCCATAAACAAAGGAATAAAACTCATCAATAAAATCGCAACAATAATTCCTAAAGTGCTTTTTCTATCTAAAAAAGCAAAATATCCCATTAAAACACAAATTGCTCCACTAGCTCCTATAAGATTAACATCAAAATCAAAAAAATAAATATAAACAACACTTAAAAAAGAACACAATAAACCGCCTATCAAATAGACCGATACAAAATATAATTTTCCTAAATATTTTTCTAAAATACTGCCAAATTGAAAAAGCATAATCATATTAAGTATAAGGTGAGTTAAACTGCCGTGCAAGAACATAGATGTTAAAATCTGCCAATAAGCGCCCTTAAAAAATGAAGTATTGAGTCCTAATAAATTATAATCATAACCAGGTATGAGAAAATACAATATAATATTCAAAAAAATCAAAATAAATGTAATCAATAGCAACCCTTTTTATATTATTGTCTTAAAATTCACATAAAATTCACATAAATTTTTTAGAATGTATCAAAAATTTGATTTAGGGAAAATATTTTGAAAATATTTTTTTTAATACCTTTATTTATTTATTTTACATATTTAAATGCTGATATTATCATATCTCCGGATAGTTTGCCTAGTATTTCTAAAGAATTTATTGAAAAAAATTTTAAAGCACCTATAGGTATAGTTCAAAGAGATAAAAATTCTTACGAAGTTTATCTTAGTGATGGTATAGAAATAGAATTTGAAATTGATGGAACATGGAAAGAAATAGAGAGTAAACTTAATCCTTTCGAATTTGATTTTCTACCATCTAATATCAGTAACATCATAAAAAATCAATTTCCAAACGTTAAGGCTAGAGAGATAGAAAGAAAAATTAATCACTATAAAATAAAACTTACCAACGGATTAAAAATTTATATCGATTTTAATGGGACAATTTTGCATAAAAATTTAGATTACTAACAATAAAATATCTTTTATCTTAAATAGGACTTTCTAATTTCCTTTTAAAAAAAGCGCCTATAATAAAAAATAGAGTAAAAATTACAAAAAAATATAAAAATTTTGGAATTGGCATAGGATCTCCAGCTGCATACGAATGAAGTCCAGAAAGATAAAAATTTACTCCAAAATAAGTCATTAAAATAGAATAAAATCCTGCTACACTTGCAGTTGCAAAAACATAAGGATTGTTAAATATAGAAATAAATCTAAGGTGTAAGATTATAGTATAAACAACAATAGATATTAAAGCCCAAGTTTCTTTGGAATCCCAACCCCAATATCTTCCCCAACTTTCATTAGCCCAAACTCCACCCAAAAAATTACCAATAGTTAATAAAGCAAGTCCTAGTATCATTGCCATTTCATTAACACAATGCAAATTTAAAATACTTTGATCAACCTGTTTTCTCTTTTGATTTCTTAAGATAAATAAAAATAAGGTAAAAATTCCAAGCAAAAAACAAAGCCCTAAAAATCCATAGCTTGCCGTGATAATAGAAACATGAATATTTAGCCAATAAGACTTTAAGACAGGTACCAAATTAGTGATTTGAGGATCCATAAAACCAAGATGTGCAACAAATAAAGCAATTCCCGCCATAATACTTGCGGTGCAAAGCACCAAAGAAGATTTTTTATAAAAAATTAAACCCGAAAAGGCACACGCAAAAGCAATATAAACCATACTTTCATAAGCATTACTCCAAGGTGCATGATCACCAACATACCAACGAATTATTAAAGCAAATACATGAACAATTACACTGCAAGAAATCAATAAAAATAATATTCTTTTAATCCATTTTGATATTTTTTTTAAGCTTAAAATTTCATAAAAAATTAAAACAAAAAGTATAGCACCTAAACAAAGATAAATAAAAGTAAGATTTTCAAAAATATTGTAATGATTTAAAAAAATTTCCAAATTAATTTTAATTTTTGATGGAATAAAATTTTGAGCATAGTATTTTTGAAATTTCTTAAGTTTTTCTAAATTCTCATTAGCTTCTGAAAAATCTTTATTTATTAAACCTTGATTAAAGTCAAAAAAATATTTTAAAAGTAAATTTCTTATATTTTCTATATCTCTTAAATTAAATGGCATATTTGTAGCAGGAGAATACCAAGTATATGTTTTTTGGCTTGGATCTGGAAAGATTCTAAAAACTTCACCGCTATAAATATAAAAAGCGGAATTAATTTTTTCATCTAGAGTCAAAACATCTTTATCAAATTGATCCCTTAAGGCAGGTTTTTTACGACTTGCTTCTTCAACATAATTTGAAAGCTTATAAAACCCTTTATCAAAAACATCATTATAGGCTATATATTTTTCATTTTTATCCACACCTAAAATTGATTTAAGTTTTGGAGTTTTTATACTTATCATTTTAATATATTGAAAATTTTGCGGATACATCATCATACCTAAAAAAATCTGATTATAATTTAGTCCTAAAAAACTATTTTTTTTGGTAATCTTGTGGATATAATTCATTGCTACAGTATCTATAGGTTTAATTCTTCCATCAAAATCTTGAACCAATAAGCTACCAAAAAGTAAAGAATGCTGCAAGGAATCATCTTTAATGCTTTGTACAAGTTTTAAAGTATCCCATTCCGCAAAAACCTTAGTATGCATAATAAAAAGACAAAACACTACCAAAACAAAGTTTTTTTGATTTTTAAGATAATTCGAAAGCTTAGCAAATCTTGATCTTTTATCAAACAAAATCCAAATAAAAGCACATATTAGTAGAGTATAACCGATATAAGTTGGAATTTTTCCAGGATCTTTATTAACTGAAAAAATAGTCCCTTGCTCATCTTGATCGTAAGAACTTTGAAAAAATCTATATCCGCCATAATCTAAAACATTATTCATAAAAATTTTATACTCAAAACTTTTATCTTTATCAATCACTTCAATATCTGAAGCATATGATGAAGGACTCATTGAACCTGCGTAACGCTCTAAAATAAAATCTTTTAAATTTATAGAAAAAGGAAGCTCTATCTCTTCAGGACCCCAATTGAGTGCAAAAATTTCTCCTCCTAATCTAAAAGGCAACACATTTTCATTGTTATAATTTGGCACAAGTAAAATTTCTTTAGAGTCGCCATTAAAAGAAATTTTCATCTTAATAATAGGATTAGTCATTGCGTTAGCTGCTTTTTCGTAATCAAGTAATTCTAAATCTATTTTTTTATCTTTTATAACAATCTCTTTTTTAAAAGTATTCTTCAAGAAAGGATTAAAAGTAACACCAAAAGATTGATATTCTCTAACTTTTCCATTATTATTATAAAGCATTAAAGCTATAAACTCATCTCTAGTTACAACGATATTTGAACTTTGACCTTCTCTTATATGCATACCTCCTTCTATCCCAAAATATCTTGTGATTCCGGCACCCAATAAAATAACTATAAAAGCACAATGCAATAATAAAGCGGCATATTTTTTTCTCTGGAAAAGTTTATGTATAAAAATAATGCCTACAAGATTAATCAAAAGCAAAAGATGCAACAAATCAAACCAAAAAGCATTATAAACCATTACTTTAGCAGCGTTTGTTCCAAAGTCATTTTCAATAAAAGTAGCTACCGCACAAGAAATTGCATAAATAAAAAGCAAAATAAGACTCATCCAAAAAGAAAAAAAGATTTTTTTAAACATTATTTTCTCTATAACTCAAAAAAAGTTTTTTAAAAAGTTCATCTTCGGTTAAATTCTGGTTTTGTATATCACTTAAAATATTCATAGTTAGAATCAAGCGCTTAGAATTCATAAAACCTGGATAAATAAGTAAAGTTTTACCAGTAGAATTGAAAAAAACTAAGGTTGGAGTTGAATCGATATTAAAGTTTTTCAAAAGCTCTTCTGTGCTTATTTTTTCACCCTGATAATTGTGAATTTTATGATAACTTATATTGATATAGTAAGAATTATACTGATTTTTAAGTATTTTTTGAATTTCTTCATTATTTTTTATTTCATTTTTTAATCCTTCACAATAAATACAATTATTAGCACTAAATATAATCAAAGTAGGCTTTTTAGAAAAAATAATCTCTTGATTATTTTTAAAAAAAATTGCAATATCTTTGTAAGAATTTACATCAAGATTATCCGAAATATTTATATTTTCTTTAGAAGTTTGCGTCCCTTTAGAAATAATATCCTCATCTATCTTATTGTCATTGCAGCCAAAAAATAATACACTTAATATTAAAATAATTTTTTTTAACATTCATTCCTTTCAGTAAATAATAAATTTACCAGAAATCAGTCTGGTAAATTTATTAATTCAATAAATCAAATATAAAAGCATAGATCATTAAAAATAAAAATATCATCCCTGTAATAAGCATCAAATAACCAGCTATTTTAGCTATACCTTTATAAGAATCAAATCTAGATTTTTTTTCATATAAACTCTCAAGCTTTCCGCTTTCTTGTAATCGTTTATAATAAACACTTCTTTCATTCTTAACTTCACTCTCGCTTTGGGTTCCAGAAAAAATAACCATATCCATAGGGAAACGATCTGCCCTAAAGTGAGTATTGAAAAAATGGATCGCAAAAATAAATCCTGTCGCAAGTAAAGCTTCATCAGAATGCACCAAAGAGCAAAGATTGATCATCCATCCCGGTAAAAATAAACTAAAAAAAGTTGGAAACCATAAAACTAGTCCTGAAAACCCTATTACAAACATACCCCAAAATACAGCCAAATAATCAAATTTTTCCCAATAAGTCCAACGATCGAATTGTGGTCTTTCCCCCATGCCAAAAAACCATTTAAAATGTGCTTTTATATCTTTAAAATCTTGATAATTTGGCATTAAAGAGTCAGGACCAAAAAGGGCTTTTAAAATCTTCATTTTATCAAGCTTTCCAGTTTGCGGATCACGCACTAAATCTCTTCTTTTCCAATTTACAATAATAATTTCCCCTATATGAGAAAAAAACACAGCAAACATAATAATAGCACTAATATGATGTACAATAGTCGCTCCAATTGGTCCACCCATAATATCAACTAGAGTTTGAGCCCATGGAGCTGTATAGAATTTTTGTGGTAAACCTGAAAAAGCTAAGCCGAGAAAACTAGCAGCCATAAAAAAGTGTTGAATCTTATGAAACGTTGAAAAACGTTTAATTAAAATTTTATCACTATGCGCTTCTTCCTTTGCTTTTTTCCATTGAATCGGATTAAAAATTCTTGCTAAAATAAGTCTTATACTCCAAAGCAAAGTATGTAAGCCAAAAAATACAAAAACTCCTATTACCAAAGCTGTCATAAAAACATAAGCTCCATGTAGTAATGGAAAATTCTTTCCATCGGTATGATCTGCATGTGCAATAAAATTTGCAAAATTTTCATTTGCATTTGGATGGCATTGAGTGCAAGTTTGAATACGATTTAAAGAAGATAAAGTTGAATTTAAATCATCGACTTTTAAGATATTATGTTTGCCGTGACAATCATAACAGGCAGCAATTTTTGGTGCATTTCCCGGGCTATTTAATACCATAGCCTTACCATGAAAGGTATCATGATATCGATCTTGTTTATCTTGATGACATTCCCCACATTTAAAATCACTTCTTTGTTTCAAAGTCATTGCATTAAATAATGGATCATTGTTATGAATATTATGACAAGTAGTGCAAGTTGGAATTTTTTTCTTTTTTCCATTTTCATCAAGCCCTATTTGAGCAAAATTTTGATGAATACTATGTTTAAATTCTTGATCGATATTTTTATGACAACTGGCACAATTTTGATTAATAAGATCTAGGTTTGTAGCATCTTTATAGCGGATAGTTTTTTTGCTTTCGCCTTTTCCATGACAATCTCTACAACTTGGAATATCTCCAAAATACATTCTCGAGTGTATGCTATCTTTAAAATCTTCTAAATTTTCCGCATTTTCCCACTTTTCTATTTGTTCTTTTTGAACCCTTCTTCCTGACAATACCCAAGATTCAATACCATCAAGCATAACATAAACGTGAGTATAGCCTAATTTCTGACTTAAATTTGCAAGATTTGAAGCATTATAAGCAAAACGATTAGATCCATAAAATATTAAAGTAGAGTTAAAATCATTTGGAAGTAAATTTTGCCAATTTTGATCATTAACTAAAATAGCGTTTGGAATAACTCCGGCCATCTCCCTTTCTTCTTTAGAATTTATATCTATAAAATATACATTTTTTTGACTTAAAAATTTTTCAGCATCACTCATGCTAATAGGAGTTACACCATCTAAAATACCAATTTTTATTTTTCCATCAGCGTATAAACTGCCATAAAAACATAAAAAAAGTAATATAATTTTGATAAAATTTTGCTTCAAACCCTACTCCTTAAATTTTCGCCCAAAAATAGGCGAAAAATTTTATTTTAAAATATTTTTAGCCTCTTGTATATATACCAAAGCCTCATCAACGATTTTTTTAGAATAAACTGGTCCATGAACACCCCAAGATCCATCTTTTTGTATCTTTTCAGCAATAGCTCTTGCTTGATTTGCTAGTGTAATTACGCGAGATTTTTTTTCTACAGATAATTTTGGATTTTCAGCCATAGCTTTATCAATCTCTTTAACACCCTTAAGAATATTTTCATACCCATCTTTTATAGGCTTTTGCCAACCAACAACTACATTGTAGATCGTTTCTTGATCTGTAAAATGGAGTTTCTTTGGTAAATTGGATTGAACAGCACTATGGCATCCACTTGCTCCTGGTCCCATAAGATTCGGATCGCTAAAACTTGTACGTCCGCAAGCCCACATAAGATCAAGGAAAAATCTTCCATCATCATCTCTAGCTACCGTCCAGCCTGGAGTCTTTGGAGATCTTTCTTTTCCTGCAGGTGGATTAAGGGTTTTTGCAGTTTTATCTACTTTAATTTTCCAAATATGAGAAGCTCTAACATTATCAAATCCTCCTTTATCTGGATTTTGAATTGCCCCAAAATTTTCACAACTCATCATATTTGGCATATGGCAAGCTGTACAATTATCTTTAGAATGCACTCCACCTTGTTTAAAGAAACTTGCTTGAGTATCATGACAATCTGTGCAAGATTTTTTTAATCCCACTTTTGTGTAGCCATCTTTCCAGTCATTATAAGTTACTTCATGTGGATCATGACAAGTAGAACATCTCATACCTTTATCATAATGCGCTGAACTATACATTTGCGAACCCTCGGTTCCACAAGCTGGACAACTTGATTTAAAAAATACATTAAAAGGTTTTCTAGGATTTTTCTTTGCATCTTCCTCATTGTAAGAAAATCTTTGATGACATCTTTCGCAATTTGAAGGCATCCCTGCACCCCTAGCGCCATAAAGATGAGCTCCAGCACCATGACACTCTTCGCAAGATATACCTTTTGAAATGGTATGTTTTCTAAGCTCTTTCGCATTTCCTAAAGCTTTGTAAAATTCCTCTTTATTTTTAAAATCAAATTTAAAACTATGACAAGTTTCGCAATAAGAACTCGCTGGTTGAAAAAGCATATTTTTACGATACTGTGCCGCATAAGAATTTGTTCCCCAAACTTGCGAACCGTTATCGCCAAATTGTTCTAAAGTTGTCGGAAAGCCTGGAGAAAATTCTGCAATTTTCTTCGCCATTTCAGGGGTTAAAAACTCACTCCAAAGTCTTGAAAACTGATTTCCTCCAGCAACAATTTTCCCAGTCATATTGCTAAGATTTCCATCTTCTACGTGATAAGTTCCACGTACGAGCCATCTATCTATAAAACCATATTTTGTTCTAGGAGTTCCAATAACCACATACACATCATCGGGATAAATTCCTTCAGGTAAAATTGTAGATTTTGAATTATACATAGGCTTTTTTAAATCATTTCCAACTTCCTCAAATTCATCCGGGAAACGCACAGTTTTAGCATGACGTGATCTCTCCCAAGCCTTATATTGGGCTGGATGACATTCTCCACACTTTTTAGGACCTACAAATTTATTTGGAAAATCCAAAAAAGATTCCATTCCTAAACGATAAGTAACAGAAGCATGAGCTAAACTATTCTGCTCTGCAAATGTAGGACCATTGGAAAATTCTACGTATTCTTCTTCTCTATCACTAATGGCATATTTACCGACTATACGCCCTTCTTTTTCATATTTAAACATTGGATGATTTTCTTTAAAATATTTAAAAAAAGCATCTTCTTGATGTAAATAACCCTCAAGAGTTCTTGGTTTCGTATTGCCATCTTGCGCTGCTTGCCCTTGTACTAACACGTTTGAATTTTCGGCACTATTTGCACTAAAACAAAACCCGAATCCGATCAAAAAGCACAAAGCGAGCTTTTTATAAGTAGATTTTCCCATAGTTTACACCTTATAAAATTATTTTTTATTAATATTATTTATATAATATTAACTTTTTATATAAATTTATCTAATATAATATTAATTTTTAATAAAAATTAATATTATATTTTAAATATTATAAATATTTATATAATAAAACATCATTTTTCAATTAGTTAAAATATCTCATATTTGCATAATTAATATCCACTAAAAATTCACTACAAACATTATAAAATATCTATAAAATAGAACTTTTAAAAATTTGATTTAAAATTATCATTTATGATAGAATAATTTATGTTCTGTTTTTACATAGAAGAGATAAATTATAATCAAAAAGTTACTTAGTATTACAACTTTAGGCGCTTTATTAGCAAGTTCTGCTTTTGGGGATGATTTTTTAGCTAAAGTTAGTAATGGTGCGCTCAGTGATAATAGTGCAGGCGTTAAGGTTCTTAGTCTTAATGAGATGAAAGATGTTAAGGGTGGAACTTATTTTTATAGAGATCCAAATTATGATTTTCATGGAGCTATTCCAAGTTATGCTTATGTAGCTACAGAGGGCGGATGGCGTGGCGAAGAGGCTACTGCACAAAAAATAGGGATTGATTCTGGAAGAATAGTTCTTGGTAAAATTCGCTATGTAAATAATCAAAAAGAATATTATTTACAAAGTTATGAAAAAAGCACAGGAACTCTTCGTGATATTTGGGCTTGGAATGGATCTTATGCACTTCAAGTTTTAAATGATTTTAAAAGCAGATACTAAACTATTTCCTTGTTCCACTTATCCAAACCGGAACACTTCTTGCTTGTATTTATTTATAAGATATTTAGATTTGAAGGCAGAACAATTCTAAAATCAAAGGAATAAATATGAGTATCTTTAGCATCAATGATAACTCAAATTATAGTTCTATACTTTCACAAGCAAAAGCTAATAAAGAAAGTAAAGAAAATTCAAAAATAAATTTTGCCAATGCTTTCTTAAAACAAAATGCTACTAAATTAAATGATATAGAAAATAAAAATTCACAAACTTTAATAAGAAGTGAAGTATTAAATTCTACTAACAACAATAATAATATCAATAAAAACTATTACACTAAGACAAATTCTCCTAATTATGATATATCTAGTGAATTTAAAAACTCTATTTATACTTTAAAATTCAAACAAGCAGATATAAGTAATAATACTTCTACCAATACAGCCTATGGTTATAGTGTAGATAAAGATGGTTATATGGGAGAAGACTTTAATGAGGCTGCAGGATTACCAAAAGATTTTAAAATACATAAATCT
>NZ_NXMA01000012.1 GCF_005406215.1 Campylobacter aviculae
TTAAAATTCATATTCTTAGCACCAACTGAAACTGCATTTCCTGCTCCGTTACCTTCAGCCGCACCGGCACCGGCAAGTATGGTTGAACTTTCATTCACATTAGTGATAGAAAAAGCACCTGAGTCATTCACCACTACTTTTACATTTTGATTGATATCATCTGTATCATATCCTTTCATACCATCACCATCATAATCTACCCCATATCTTGCGTCTCTTTGCAAAAGCTCTCTTAAATCTTCAGTAGTATGAAATACCCTTTCAGCAGTATTTCTTAAACCACCTTTTATCGCATCATAGTAGTTTTTAGAGGCCGGATCGGTTGGAGCAGCATTCCCTGTCCCTGCTTCAAATCCCTTTCCTCCATCAGGATTATACATAGGAGGTATGCTTTGTTGAGAAGAACTATAGTTATATTTATGAGCAGTGCTAATATCTACATGGTTTTTTGTAATACCATCTTGTTGTTGATAAGTATCAGTAAACCAATCACTATCATCACCCGCTGGAGTAGATTCAACTGTAAATTTCTTATTGTCTTTATCCCAAGTAACATTTTGCATTTCACCTGCTTCATTTTCTGCATTAACAGTTAAGCTGATATTTTTCATATTATCTGTAGTGCCATCTGAATTGTCATTAACAAATTCTATACCACTACCATCAGCTGTTTTTACTGCTTTGACTCCTGTTCCTTCTCTACTATCGTTTGGAACGGTAAAAGTATTGATATAAGCTACAGCTTCATCAATACTTTTAATAGTTTCATTTTCAATATGAATTCCATTTAAGGTAATATCTAATTTTACAGGATTGTCTGTATTTCCCCAAAAAACTACATTATTTTGATTTTGTTGGCTGTTTTCATCAAAAACATTACCCCCTGCAGTTGTGAATTTAGCGTCTGCATAAGAAACCCAAATTCCTTGACCATCTCTTAAATTTAAACCTGTTCCACTTGCATTGAATAAAGAAGCACAATCAACGCCTTTTTCAGTTACATCGATAGCATTCTTAGAAGTGGTGTAAAATTGGGTGCTTGGTTTTGAAATTTATTGCAAACCCACTATTGGCAGTAAATAAAGTGAGTTAGCAATAATCTAAAAGGCAGTCAAGTCCAATCTAGTATTACAAATCTACCTAGAATAGACTTGTAAAGCGAGATTGATCATAATGAATTTTGATAGCCTTAAATTCATCAATTTGAAAATTTAATTTTTCAAATTTATTGCAACTCACTCTAAAAAGAGCGAGTTAGCAATAATTTGAAGGCAGTCACAAGTCTAATCTAGTATTACAAATCTACCTAGAATAGACTTGTAAAGCGAGATTGCTTTCCCACAAAAAGTGGGAAAAATTTTATAAAGAATCAAAAGATCAATTATTGTTTCAATTGGATCAAAGTTTGAAGCATTTGATCGCTAGTTGAAATCGTTTTAGAGTTTGCTTGATAACCTCTTTGGATGATGATAAGTTCAGTTAAAGAACGACTCAAATCCACATTTGACATTTCAAGCGCCGAAGTTTTCATCTCACCACGGCCACCTGTTCCTGCTTCACCTACGACTATACTACCACTATTAGCGGTTACTTTGTAAAGGTTTCCGCCGATTTCTTCAAGACCTGAGTTATTTGCCACAGATGCCATAGCCATTTTTGCCACTGCAAAAGTCATTCCGTTGGTAAATTCACCCAAAATATTACCCTTATCATCTACACGAAGTGCTTCTGGCTTTAAGTTTCCTGAAGTATAACCATCGGTTGCTTGGCTAGTGAGTGCTGAAGCAGAGTTTGAACTCACGAGTCCGTCGTTACTTCCACTTGTTCCAAAGCTAAGCTTGATTTGTTGGTTTGGTGCGGCACCATTGTTTGGTGAGAAATTTAAAGTTCTAGGGTTGTATGAAGATAAAGATCCGTCATTGTTAAATCTTGCCGTTCCTACGATGATATTGCTAGGACCTTCACCTGTAGTGTTAATCTCAGCAGGTTCTGGAACACGGATGATCATTTGCCATTCATTACCCCCATCTTGAGTAGTGCTTTGCTTAACAAATTGCACTTCTAAAGTATGTTTTGATCCTAAAGAATCATAAATTTCAAGTCCGGCAGAAAAAGAACTTAGTTTTAAAAGTTCGCTTTGTTTAACTTGATTTCCTGCAGGGAAAACTCCATCAAGACCTTTAAAGATTTTAGTGAAGGCATCATTAGTGCTTACTTTTCCTAAACTATCTGTATAAGAAGTAACATTAAAATTCATATTCTTAGCACCAACTGAAACTGCATTTCCTGCTCCGTTACCTTCAGCCGCACCGGCACCGGCAAGTATGGTTGAACTTTCATTCACATTAGTGATAGAAAAAGCACCTGAGTCATTCACCACTACTTTTACATTTTGATTGATATCATCTGTATCATATCCTTTCATACCATCACCATCATAATCTACCCCATATCTTGCGTCTCTTTGCAAAAGCTCTCTTAAATCTTCAGTAGTATGAAATACCCTTTCAGCAGTATTTCTTAAACCACCTTTTATCGCATCATAGTAGTTTTTAGAGGCCGGATCGGTTGGAGCAGCATTCCCTGTCCCTGCTTCAAATCCCTTTCCTCCATCAGGATTATACATAGGAGGTATGCTTTGTTGAGAAGAACTATAGATATATTTATGAGCAGTGATAATATCTACATGGTTTTTTGTAATACCATCTTGTTGTTGATAAGTATCAGTAAACCAATCACTATCATCACCCGCTGGAGTAGATTCAACTGTAAATTTCTTATTGTCTTTATCCCAAGTAACATTTTGCATTTCACCTGCTTCATTTTCTGCATTAACAGTTAAGCTGATATTTTTCATATTATCTGTAGTGCCATCTGAATTGTCATTAACAAATTCTATACCACTACCATCAGCTGTTTTTACTGCTTTGACTCCTGTTCCTTCTCTACTATCGTTTGGAACGGTAAAAGTATTGATATAAGCTACAGCTTCATCAATACTTTTAATAGTTTCATTTTCAATATGAATTCCATTTAAGGTAATATCTAATTTTACAGGATTGTCTGTATTTCCCCAAAAAACTACATTATTTTGATTTTGTTGGCTGTTTTCATCAAAAACATTACCCCCTGCAGTTGTGAATTTAGCGTCTGCATAAGAAACCCAAATTCCTTGACCATCTCTTAAATTTAAACCTGTTCCACTTGCATTGAATAAAGAAGCACAATCAACGCCTTTTTCAGTTACATCGATAGCATTCTTAGAAGTGGTGTAAAATTGAGTCGTTCCTGTGTCGTTTTCGTCTGCATCTTCACCTGTTTTTTTGTTAAAACCATGGATAGAATCCAAAGAATACAATGGTCTGCTAGCCGTTCCTATACTAAGACCACTATTAAGGTTTGCTTTGATCGCTACTTCAGTGGATTGTGCTGCAGGGATATGCATACCTGGATCGATAAAAATATTTTGTGGACTTCTTGAAGAATCAATGGTTTGACTATCCCAGTCTATATTCCAACCTTGTACCACATAACCTGCGTTATTAACAAAATTTCCATAAGCGTCAAGTTTAAAATCTCCAGCTCTTGTAAGATAATTTGTCAAACCTCCATCATCACTCACCATAAAAAAGCCGTCTCCGTTGATCGCAACGTCGGTATTTTTATCGGTAGTTTGAACTGAACCTTGAGAATGAATTCTTGTAGTTGAACTCACAGAAACACCCAGTCCAATTTGAAGGGGATTTTGTCCGCCTCTACCATCGGTTGGTGTTGTAGCGATTTTTACTGTTTGAGAAAACATCGTTCCAAAATCGGCACGAGAGTATTTAAAACCTGTGGTATTAACGTTAGAAATGTTGTTACCTTCAACGTCCATTGCTATTTGGTGTGCTTGAAGTCCGCTCACTCCGGACCAAAGTGATCTCATCATAGTTAAATCCTTTATAAAATATTGCTTTTTAACGCATTTGCGTTTATGCAAGTTTATAAGCAAGTTCCGTTCCAACTTTTTAAATTTTTAAGTAAAAATGTAAAAAATTTTTGAAAAATTAAGTTTTTAGTGTAGTTTTATAAGGGTGGGTGGGTTGGGAAAATTTCTAGCTAAAACTCTATTAATTCTAACATTTGTCGGTAGAATTTGAACTTAAATTTTAAAGCTTTTTAGTTTTATCAAAAACTTTAAAGTGAATTGATATGTATAATCTAATTTAATAATGTTTATGCTATAAAAATTTGCTTTGTTATGGTTACTGAAATGGCCTAATTCTATACCTCTACAGTTTCATCAATACTTTTAATAGTTGAATTTTCAATATGAATTCCATTTAAGGTAATATCTAATTTTACAGGATTGTCTGTATTTCCCCAAAAAACTACATTATTTTGATCTTGATGGCTGTTTTCATCAAAAACATTACCCCCTGCAGTTGTGAATTTAGCGTCTGCATAAGAAACCCAAATTCCTTTATACTCTTACTCTTAAATTTGCAGCGTGTGTTAAAGCAACAGCAATAGCATCTGTGATATCTAAGGGTTTAATATCTTTGCTAAGTCCTAAAAGTCTTTTTACCATAAAGGCAACCTGTTCTTTTGTCGCTTTTGCCTTACCTGTAACGGATTTTTTAACTTGTAAAGGGGTGTATTCTGCAAAATCGCCGTGAATTTGTAGAATTTTCAAACTTAAAGCTCCACGAAATTGTGCGAGTTTTAAAACGCTTTTTGGATTGTAAGCAAAAAAGATATCTTCTATCGCTACCTCATCAAAATGGTGTGTCTTAAAAATAAGATCTAAACCTTCACAAAGCTCTGTGATTTGATACTGCAAAGTACTAGGTTTGATCTTAATCAGTCCTGCTTCTATGAGAATGGTTTTATTTTTATTTGCTTCTATAATGGCATAACCGCAATTTCTTGAACCTGGATCGATACCTAAAATTTTCAATTTTCACCCTTAAAATAAAATAGATTTTAACCTTTTTTTATAAAATTTAAGATAAAATTTATACATTAAAAATTAAAGAGAGATAATGAACCCAAATGATATACTCCAAAATTTAAAAAAAGAATTAAGCGAAAATGAGTACGAAAATTATATATCCACTTTAAAATACAATGAAAAACAAAGCAAAGCTGATCTTTTAATTTTTAACGCTCCAAATGAACTCATCGCTAAATTCATACAAACGAAATACGCCAACAAAATTTCACATTTTTATGAAGTGCAAAGCGGAATAAAAGCTACTATCAATATACAAGCTCAAAGTCAAAAACACACAAGAAGTACTATAAAAATAGATATAGCAAACATAAAAGCACAAAGTACGATTTTAAATCCTTCTTTTACTTTTGAAAGCTTTGTAGTAGGAGACTCTAATAAATACGCTTATGGAACTTGTAAAGCGGTCTCACATAAAGATAAACTTGGAAAGCTTTACAATCCTATATTTATCTATGGTTCTACAGGACTTGGAAAAACTCACTTACTTCAGGCTGTAGGCAATGCAAGTTTAGAAATGGGTAAAAAAGTGATCTATGCTACGAGTGAAAATTTTGTCAATGAATTCACCTCGAATTTAAAAAACGGCTCCTTGGATAAATTTCACGACAAATATAGAAATTGTGATGTTTTGCTTATAGATGACGTGCAATTTTTAGGAAAAACGGATAAAATTCAGGAAGAATTTTTCTTTATATTTAATGAAATCAAAAACAATAACGGACAAATCATCATGACTTCAGATAATCCGCCTAATATGCTAAAAGGCATCACAGAACGCTTAAAAAGTCGTTTTGCACATGGGATCATTGCTGATATCACTCCGCCACAACTTGATACTAAAATCGCTATCATAAGAAAAAAATGTGAATTTAATGATATCAATCTTTCTAATGATATCATAAATTATATCGCCACTTCTTTAGGGGATAACATACGTGAAATTGAAGGGATTATCATCAGCTTAAATGCTTATGCAAACATAGTCGGACAAGAAATCACGCTCGAACTTGCAAAAAGTGTTATGAAAGATCATATCAAAGAGAAAAAAGAAAATATCAGCATAGAAGATATCTTAGCCTTAGTTTGTAAAGAATTTAACATCAAACCAAGTGATGTGAAATCAAACAATAAAAAACAAAATGTCGTTATAGCTAGACGTGTTGCGATCTACTTAGCAAGGGAACTTACTAGCCTTACTTTTTCGCAATTGGCTAATTTTTTCGTGATGAAAGATCACACAGCCATTTCACATAGTGTGAAAAAAATCAAAGAATTGATAGAAGAAAATAATGAAACTAAGATAAAAATCGAAGAATTAAAAAATAAAATTTTAGCTAAAAGTCAAATTTAAGTGAAAAAAGGTGAAAAAAATGAAACACCAATGTGAAAAAAATAGAATTAAGCAAAGTATGGTAAAATACAAATTTAATGATTTTTTGCTGAAAAATTTCACAATTTCAACAGACTTATTATTACGACGAATTTAAATTAAATAAAAAGCAAGGAGAAAAAATGAAACTTAGTATCAATAAAAATACACTTGAATCTGCAATCATTTTGTGTAATGCTTACGTTGAAAAAAAAGACGCTAGCACCATCACTTCACATTTACTTTTTCAAGCTGAAGAAGATAAACTCATTATCAAAGCAAGTGATTTTGAAATAGGAATCAACTATAAGATAAGAAAAATTCGTGTTGAAAGCAGTGGTTTTGCAACTGCAAATGCAAAAAGTATAGCTGATGTTATCAAAAGTTTAAACAATGAAGAAGTGATTTTAGAAACTATAGATAATTTCTTATTTATCAGACAAAAAAGAACAAAATATAAATTACCTATGTTTAATTATGAAGATTTTCCTAATTTTCCAAAAACAGAAGGAAAAAATCAATTTGACATTGATTCAAGTGATTTAAGTCGCTCTCTTAAAAAAATCTTACCAAGCATTGATACTAACAATCCAAAATACTCTTTAAATGGTGCCTTTTTAGATATTAAAACTGATAAAATTAATTTTGTTGGAACTGACACTAGACGCCTTGCTGTTTATACTCTTGAAAAAACAAATCCTCAAGAATTTTCTATAAGTATTCCTAAAAAAGCTATTATGGAAATGCAAAAACTTTTCTATGAAAAAATAGAAATTTATTATGATCAAAATATGCTTATTGCTAAAAATGATAATTTTGAATTCTTTACTAAACTCATCAATGATAAATTCCCTGATTATGAAAAAGTCATACCAAAAGAATTCAAACAAAGCCTTGAATTTTCAACAGAAGATTTTATAGATAGTCTTAGAAAAATCAGCGTTGTAACTGAAAAAATGAAACTTCATTTCAATAAAGATAAAATCATTTTTGAAGGTATAAGTTTAGACAATATGGAAGCAAAAACCGAACTTGAAATCCAAACAGGTGTGAGTGAAGAATTTAATCTAACCATAAAAATAAAACATTTACTTGACTTTTTAACTTCTATAGAAGAAGAAAAATTTACATTAAATGTTAATGAATCAAATTTAGCTTTTGTAGTTAAGTCTCAGGGCTTATCTATGGTTATTATGCCTATGATTTTGTAAGAAATTTTTTAAAAAGTTAGATAAAAAAGGAAAGATATGCAAGAAAATTACGGCGGAAGTAATATCAAAGTTCTAAAAGGCTTAGAAGCTGTTAGAAAACGCCCTGGTATGTATATAGGAGATACTAACATAGGCGGACTTCATCATATGATTTATGAAGTGGTGGATAATTCCATCGATGAAGCTATGGCTGGGCATTGTGATACTATCGATGTAGAAATTACCACTGAAGGAAGTTGTATCGTAAGTGATAATGGACGTGGTATCCCTGTAGATATGCATCCAACTGAAAATATACCTACTTTAACTGTTGTTTTAACCGTTCTTCACGCAGGGGGTAAATTCGATAAAGATACCTATAAAGTTTCAGGTGGTTTGCATGGGGTTGGGGTTTCTGTAGTGAACGCTCTTTCTAAAAAACTTGTAGCCACAGTTGAAAGAAATGGAGAAATTTATCGTCAAGAATTTTCAGAAGGTAAAGTTACAAGTGAATTTAGTGTGATAGGCAAGAGTAAAAAAACGGGAACGACGATTGAATTTTGGCCTGATAATACTATCTTTGAAGTGACTGAATTTGATTATGAAATTTTGGCAAAAAGATTTAGAGAACTTGCGTATTTAAATCCAAAAATTACGATTAATTTTAAAGACAATCGTGTAGGTAGAAATGAAAGTTTTCATTTTGAGGGAGGAATTTCGCAATTTGTAAGCGATATGAATAAAAAAGAAGCTTTAACAAAACCGATTTTCTTTAGCGTAGATGAAGAAGATGTCAATGTAGAAGTGGCTTTGCTTTATAATGATACTTATAGTGAAAATTTACTCTCTTTTGTCAATAATATCAAAACTCCAGATGGCGGAACTCATGAAGCCGGTTTTAGAATGGGCTTAACTCGTGTGATCAGCAATTATATCGAAGCCAATGCTAGTGCTAGAGAAAAAGACAATAAAATCACCGGTGAGGATGTAAGGGAAGGCCTTATAGCTGTTGTGAGTGTGAAGGTGCCTGAACCGCAATTTGAAGGACAAACTAAAGGAAAATTAGGATCTTCTTATGTGCGTCCTATCGTTTCAAAGGCTAGTTTTGAGTATCTAAGTAAATATTTTGAAGAAAATCCTATCGAAGCAAAAGCCATTATGAATAAAGCTTTAATGGCTGCACGTGGTAGAGAAGCGGCTAAAAAAGCTAGAGAATTAACCCGTAAAAAAGAAAGTCTAAGCGTTGGAACTTTGCCAGGAAAATTGGCTGATTGTCAAAGTAAGGATCCAAGTGAAAGTGAAATTTATCTTGTTGAGGGTGATTCTGCGGGCGGTTCTGCAAAACAAGGACGTGAAAGATCTTTTCAAGCGATCTTGCCTTTGCGTGGTAAAATTCTTAATGTTGAAAAAGCAAGACTGGATAAAATTTTAAAATCAGAACAAATCCAAAATATGATCACCGCTTTTGGTTGCGGTATAGGAGATGATTTTGATATTTCAAAATTAAGATATCATAAGATCATCATTATGACGGATGCGGATGTGGATGGATCGCACATACAAACCTTGCTTTTAACGTTCTTCTTCCGTTTTATGAATGAACTTGTGGCTAATGGACATATTTATCTTGCACAACCGCCACTTTATCGTTATAAAAAAGGGCAAAAAAAAGAAATTTATCTTAAAGATGAAAAAGCTTTAAATGATTATTTGATCGAAACTGGAATTGAAAGTTCTAATTATGAAGGCATAGGATTAAACGATCTTAAAGACTTTTTAAAAATCGTTGCCGCTTATAGATCGGTTTTAAATGATCTCAAAAAACGTTTTAATGTGATTTCTGTGATCCGCTATCTTATAGAAAATCCTGATTTTATCAAAGAAGATAATGAAGAACTTTTTAAAATCGTAAAAGCCTTTTTAGAAAAAGAAGGACACAATATCTTAAATCACTATATCAATGAAAACGAAATTCGCATTTACGTGCAAACTGAAAATGGTTTAGAAGAACTAATCATCAATGATGATTTGTTTTCACATCCGCTTTATGAAGAAGCAAATTTTATCTTTAGTAAAATCAAAGAGCGTGATTTAGCTTTTGAAAAAGATATCTTAGAAATTTTAGATGAAGTTGAGAGAAATGCTAAAAAAGGAGCTTATATCCAACGTTATAAAGGTTTAGGTGAGATGAATCCTGAACAACTTTGGGAAACGACTATGGATCCAAGCATAAGAAGACTTCTTAAAATCACCATAGAAGACGCACAAAGTGCTAATGATACCTTTAATCTTTTCATGGGTGATGAGGTAGAGCCAAGACGTGATTATATCCAAGCACACGCTAAGGATGTGAAGCATTTGGATGTGTGATAAAACAAAGAAGATTTTTTCTTCTTTGTTTGGAAAGTAACTGCTTAAAATTGACACTTTAACTTTTATCATAAATTCTATTTTTTACTTTAAAAATATAATAATTAAATATAATATAAATATTATTTTATTAAAATATGCAGTTTGCTAAAAGGATTTTCTATGGAAGCTAGAGAAAATAATTTTAATTTTATAAGAGACGAAAAAAGAGTAGTTATTCCTTTTTTTCAAAGAGCTTATGTATGGAAAGATATGCATTGGAATCAATTACTGAAAGATTTAAAGTGTAGTTTTCTAGAGAAAAAAGAACATTTTTTGGGTTCTATTATTTTAAAACGAAATAATGGAGTTGAGAATTATTCTACTATCATTGATGGACAACAAAGACTTACTACTTTTTCAATTTTAGTTAAAGTTTTATATGATTTTTTAGAACAAGAACAAAAAGAAAAATTAGAATTAAAAACTTATTTATTTTCTAAAAAAGAATCGAAAATTAATCATTCAAGACTAGATAAAGAAAAGTATGAAAAAATTTTAAAAGATAAAGATATTGATAACCAAGAAAAAGAAGGAATTTTTGGTTGTTTTAATTATTTTAAAAAAGAAATAGAAAATTTGAAACAAAATATTAATTTATCTAAATTTGTAGAATTTATTATAGAAAGTAAATTATGGGTTGTTGTTTGTTTAAATGCAAATGAAGATGAACAAAAAATATTTGATTCAATTAATTCTACAGGACAAAAACTTTCATCTACTGATATTATTAAAAATGCTTTATTTGATAAAATCATAAAAATAACCGATGAAGATAAAGCTATGCAATATTATGAGAAATATTGGGATAATGTATTTGACAAAGACGAAGAAGAACAAAATTTTTGGAATGAAGAAATAGAAAGTGGTAGAGTTAAAAGAAGTAAAAGTGAAATATTTTTACATTCTTATGCAATTATAAAAGGTATTTTTAATAGTGATTCAGATAGCTTAAGTAATTTAAGTTCTCTATATAAAGATTATATAAAAAATTTGAAAGAAAATGAATTAGAAAATTTATTAAGTGAGTTAAAAGATTATGCAAAAATATACCGTAATTTTCCAAATATAAATAAAGAAACGGTTTTAAAATATAAAAATTATGAATTAAGATTTTTTCATATAATTCATACTTATAGCATGAATACTGTTTTACCTTTAATCTTATTTTTAAAAAAAATGTTGGTAAAAAAAGAAAATATTTATAAACAATGTCTATATTTACTAGAAATATTAATGATGTATAATTTCGAAACTAAAGATTATAATAAGTTTTTTTCAAAAGTTATTAAAAAAATTCAAAAGGTTAATTTTGATGATATAGCTAATATTATAAGAATTGAAATTTTTGATAAATATGGAAAGTGTTTTAATAAAAAAGAAATTAAAGAATGGTTAACTAATATAGATAATTATGACGCAAAATTCGTCTTATTTTGGATTGAATTATACAGACAAGATAAAAATAAAGATTATAAGGATAATACTTTAGGTTTGAATTATGTTTATACTTTAGAACATTTATTGCCTAAAAGTTGGCAAGAGCATTGGAGTGATATTATAAGCGATGAAAAACAAGCGGAAAAATTTATTTATCAGATTGGTAATATGACTTTATTAAAAGGTAAACTTAATACTTCTTTGAAAAATCAAAATTGGCAATTTAAACTTAATGGAGATGGAAAAGTTAAAAATTATATTCGTAAAAATGCTGATTTATTAATCAATAAAGAATTATTAGACAAAAAATCATGGGATACAAAAGAAATTGAAAAAAGGACGAAAAAATGTATTGATGATTTTTTTGAAATCTGGGATGTTAATATATTTAATAAAAATAACGAATAAAACTGAATTTTTATCAAAAAAAGTGAATTTCTTTTTTTGATAAAATAAAATTATTTCTTTTCTAAAAGAACAGCTAAAGGAACTCTTCTTCTAGTGTTGTATTGTTCTCCGTAGTATTTTTCAAGATAATTTAAAATCTTTTCTTCATCTGCAGCAGGTATTTCCCAAAGTCCTTCTTCTGCTTGCATCCATCTAATGGCAGCTAACCAAGCTTGTTTGTTTGCGTGCATATTTGTAATCAGTCCTGAATTATGACAAGCAAGACAGTTAGCTTCTACTAAAGGAGAATCAGGATCGATGATCAAACCTGTTTCTGGATTGACTTTATAATCTTGAGCAAAGGAAAAACTCAAGCTTAAAGTGAGTAAAAATAAAATTTTTTTAAACATGATCAAACTCCATACACATTCACTCTATGGCAAGCATTATTGATATAACCACCTGGATTCCACTGGGCTAAAACCATAGGTTGGCTTTTATTTTCACTATCGACTGCTCTAGCCCAAATTTCATAATATCCTTTTGTCGGAATAGAAACTTCAGCACTCCATTTTTGCCATGCTAAACGATTGAGAGGTTTTTCTACTTTAGCCTTAGTCCAAGTCACACCATAATCACAACTCACAAAAACGTCTTTTACAAACAATTCTCCCGCCCAAGCTTTTCCTCTAACTTCGAATTTTTTATTGACTTTTACTTTAGTGCCATTTTTAACATTAGTGATTACAGATCTTACCGGCATTGATTCTATGATTTTTGTTTCGCCTTTATAGCTAAAATCACCTGGTTTTACAGGAGTTACAGGAACTCTATAAGATCCTTCCATTTTTTCACCATCATGAACTTTGTTTCTTACTACGATTTTGCTTAGCCACTTTCCGCTTGTACTTGCAGGATAACCCCCACAAACTAAGCGTAAAGGGTAGCCATTGTATAATGGAATATCTTTTCCTTCATAAGCCCAAGCGACTAAGGTTTCATCTTGTAAAGCTTTAGAAATAGGAACGCCACGGCTAATAGGAGAAATTTCTTCACCATTTAATTTAGTATCTATTCCATAATATCCAATATAAACAGCGTCTTTTTTGATCCCACAATCTTCTAAAATATCTTTTAATCTCACTCCAGTCCATCTACCACAAGCTACAGCACCATAACCCCATTGAGTTCCTTTAGTGCTAGGTAAAACTTCACCTCTTCCATTTCCACCACACTCAAGAGTTAAGGCGTAAGTATAGGTTTTGAATTTCTTTTTTAACTCATCTAAAGTATAAGTTTTAGAATTTACAACACTTTCACCGCCAATTTCTAAAGTCCAACCTTTTTTTAATCTTGCTTTGATAGTTTCTAAAGTTGGTGGAACTCCGTTGTTTCTAACAAAGAAATTTTCAGGTTTTGTAAAATCGCTGTCTAAAGCATAAATTTCTGTTTCTGCAGTCATTGGTCTATCGCCATGATAGATCAAATCTTTTTTTCCTTCGATTTTGAAACTAGGCAATTCTTTTGCTAAAGCCTTACTGCCTAAGAAATTTTCAAAAGAAAAATTAGATAATGTGCTTATTCCTAGCAAACTAATCCCTAAATTTTTTAAAAAATCTCTTCGGTTTTCTTTATTTTGATCGGTTTCTTTCATTATATTTCCCCTGTATTTTAAAATTTCAAAATTGTATTATAATTTAAATAATTTAAATAATTTATAATATTAATGCTTTTGATTAAAAAAAATAATTAAAACAGAGAAATTTTAAAATATTATGTATTAAAATAAAAAACTTTATCGCATTTTAACTAAAATTATTTTACAATCCAATCTTTTACTAAAATTAAGGAAGAAATTTGATTTTACTTACAAATCCAGTTATAGTAAGTGTTTTTATAATGACCTTGCTTTGTTTATTTCGTTTTAACGTGCTTTTAAGCCTTTTAATTTCTGCTCTTGTAGCAGGAATGCTAAATCATATGTCATTAACAGATGCTATGGATGCTTTGATTACCGGGATGAAAGGAAATTTAAAAACCGCTTTAAGTTATGTGATTTTAGGCGCTATAGCAGCAGCTATTTCACGCACTCATTTAACGGCGTATTTGATTAAAATGGTGAGTCGTTTTATTTCTCATAAAAAATATTTATTGATTTTATCCATTGCTATAATTTCTTGTTTTTCTCAAAATTTAATCCCTATCCACGTGGCTTTTATTCCTCTACTTATACCGCCACTTTTGAGTTTATTTAATCGTTTAAAAATAGATCGTAGAGCGGTTGCTTGTGCTTTAACTTTTGGACTTACAACTCCTTATATGGTGTTGCCTGTTGGTTTTGGTTTGACTTTTCAAGATCTTTTAAGGGATAATCTTGAACAAAATGGTGTAAATGTAACCTTAACTGATGTTACACATACGATGTATTTAGCAGCTATTTGTATGATAACAGGTCTTTTTTTGGCTATTTTTGTATTTTATCGCAAACCAAAAGAATATAAAGAGATAGAGCTTGCTAAAATTGATTTAGATAATCTACAAATGACGCGTAAAGAATGGGGTGTTTTAGCTGGATTGATTTTAACTTTAATTTTGCAAATTATCACTATGAATTTACCTTTATCTGGACTTTTGGGCTTTATTTTAATGGTGATTTTAGGAGGAGTAGAGTATCGCAACGTGAATATGGTTTTTGATGACGGACTTAAAATGATGGGTTTTATCGCCTTTGTAATCCTTGTAGCAGCAGGCTATGGAGAGGTTTTAAAGCAAGGTGGAGCTGTTAAAGAACTTGTTGATTTTGTTGTTCCATGGATCAAAGAAAGTAAATTTTTAGCCATCTTTTTAATGCTTTTAATCGGACTTATTGTAACTATGGGTATAGGAACTTCTTTTGGAACGATACCTATCATTGCCACGCTTTTTTGTCCTATTTGTTTAGAGCTTGGTTTTAGCATTCCTCTGACAATTTTTATTTTAGGTGTAGCTGGAGCTTTAGGAGATGCTGGAAGTCCTGCTAGTGAAACGACTATGGGAACAAGCGTGGGTTTAAATGCTGATAAACAACACGATCATATTAAGGATACTTGTGTGCCCACTTTTATTTTTTACAATGGCCCTTTACTGATTTTAGGAAGTATTATTGCTATGTTTTTATAGCGTCTAGTTTATATTCTTATTTATGTTATAATCCTTATAAATAGTGAAAAACAATTTATAAGGAGTAAAGATGAATTTAGAGGATATTTTAGAAAAAAATCAAAGTATAGGACTCTATAGCCCAAAAAATGAGCATGATGCTTGTGGGATTGCGGCTGTTGCTAATATACGTGGTATCGCTTCTTATAAGGTTATTTGCAATGCTTTAGAAATTTTAATGAATCTTGAGCATAGAGGGGGTTTTGGAGCTGAAGAAAATTCAGGAGATGGAGCTGGAATTTTAATCCAAATTCCACACGATTTTTTTAAAACTCAAGAATTAGGCTTTGAACTTCCAAAAAAAGGCGATTATGCCGTTGCACAAATGTTTTTATCTCCAAATTCAGAAGCTAAAGAAGAGGCCAAAGCTATCTTTTTGCAAGGTTTAAAAGATAAAAACCTTGAATTTTTAGGTTTTAGAGAAGTTCCTTTTAACCCTAGTGATATAGGAGAGAGTGCTTTAAAGGCTATGCCTTATTTTTTACAAGCTTTTGTGAAAAAGCCAGATGAAATAAATGCAGGAATTGAATTTGAAAGAGTGCTTTATAGCTGCCGTCGTCTCATAGAAAAAAAGGCTTTACATGTGCCTAAATTTTATTTTTCTAGCTTTTCTTCTAGAACTATAGTTTATAAAGGAATGCTACTTTCTACACAATTGAGCGATTTTTATCTTGATTTTAAAGATGTCAATATGAAATCAGCCATAGCCTTGGTGCATTCTCGTTTTTCTACCAACACCTTTCCAAGTTGGGAAAGAGCACATCCAAATCGTTATATGGTGCATAATGGTGAGATCAATACCATACGAGGCAATGTTGATGGTATCAGATCAAGACAAGATTTGATGCAAAGTGATTATTTTGAAAATTTGGATGAAATTTTTCCGATCATTGCTAAAGAAAGCAGTGATTCTGCTATGTTTGATAATACTTTAGAATTTTTAGCTTTAAATGGTAGAACTTTAGAAGAAGCTTTTATGATGATGGTACCTGAACCTTGGCATAAAAATGAAAATATGCAAAGCCATAAACGTGCATTTTATGAGTATCATTCTTTATTGATGGAGCCTTGGGATGGACCTGCGGCGATTGTTTTTACCGATGGTGTGATTATGGGGGCGAGTTTAGATAGGAATGGTTTTCGTCCTTCAAGGTATTATCTTACAAAAGATGATATGTTGATACTTTCTAGTGAAACAGGAGCTTTAAAAATCGATGAAAAAAATATCAAAGCTAAAAAACGCTTAGAGCCAGGAAAACTTTTACTCGTCGATACTGCAAGGGGTAGGGTGGTAACCGATCATGAAATCAAAGAGCATTATGCTAATGCTAAGCCTTATCAAAAATGGCTTAAAAATTTAATTGATCTTGAAAAACAAGATAGTGGAGCTTATAAGCATAAATTTTTAAAGCAAGATGAAATTTTAAGACTTCAAAAAGTGTTTGCTTGGAGTGAAGATGAACTTATAATGAGTGTTAAAGCTATGGCACAAAGTGGTAAAGAAGCGATTGTTTCTACTGGAGTTGATATACCTTTGGCGGTTTTATCGAAAAATTATCAACCTTTATATAATTATTTTAAGCAGCTTTGCGCACAAGTGACTAATCCTCCGCTTGATTCTATACGAGAAGAAATTGTAACCTCAACAAGAATTTATTTAGGTCGCGAAGGGAATTTGTTAAAACCTGATGAAAAAAATGCCAAGCGTGTGAAAATTTCTTTGCCAATTATCAGCAATGAAGAATTATTTGAGATTAGATCTTTGAAAAATTTCAAGGTAAAAGAATTTTCTATACTTTATGATCATTCTAAAACGACTTTAGAAAAGGCTTTGGATAATCTTTTTACAGAGGTAGAAAAAGAAATAAAAAAGGGAACTTCTATCATTATTTTAAGCGATAAAGGAGTGAATGAAAAAAACGCTTATATCCCTGCTTTACTTGCGGTTGCTGGGGTGCATAATCATTTGGTTAGAAAAAATTTAAGAACCCACACAAGTATCATCATAGAAAGTGCAGAGCCTAGAGAAGTTCATCATTTTGCTTGTCTTTTAGGCTATGGTGCGACTGCGATCAATCCTTATTTGGTTTATGAAAGTATCTATAAATTCGTTAAAGATAAAGAAATAGATTTAAGCTATGAAAAAGCGGTAGAAAATTTCATCCATGCAAGTTCAAATGGTATAGTAAAAATTGCTTCTAAAATGGGTGTTTCTACCTTGCAAAGTTATAATGGATCAGCACTTTTTGAGTGCTTGGGATTAAATTCTAAAATGATTGATAAATACTTTACTTCTACTGCCTCGCGTATAGAGGGCATTAGTTTGCACGATTTTGAAAAAGAACTTATCAATTTACATCAAAACGCTTTTAAAGATGAAAATTCAGATTTTAAAGAGGAACATTTAATCGATCCTATGATTGTTTTTAATCTTCAAAAGGCGTGTAAAAACAATGATTATAAAATTTTTAAAAAATATTCTTCTTTGATCAATGAAAAGCAAATCACATTGCGTTCTTTAATGGAATTTGATTTTAATGAAGCTATCAGCATCGATAAAGTAGAAAGTGTAGAAAGCATAGTAAAACGTTTTAGAACCGGTGCAATAAGCTATGGATCAATTTCTAAAGAAGCTCATGAGTGTTTGGCAATGGCCATGAATAAAATAGGTGCAAAGTCAAATTCAGGTGAGGGTGGGGAAGATGAAGAACGCTATGAAAGCGATAAAAATTCTGCTATAAAACAAGTTGCAAGTGGCCGTTTTGGAGTGGATTTAAATTATTTAATCCATGCAAAAGAAATTCAAATCAAAGTTGCTCAAGGGGCAAAACCTGGAGAAGGAGGGCAATTGCTAGGCTTTAAGGTTTATCCTTGGATTGCTAAAGCTAGACATTCTACACCGGCTGTTACTCTTATCTCTCCGCCACCCCATCATGATATTTATTCTATTGAAGATTTAGCTCAGCTTGTTTATGATTTAAAAAATGCAAACAAAGACGCTAAAATTTCAGTAAAACTCGTCAGTGCAAATGGTATAGGAACGGTTGCAGCAGGCGTTGCAAAATCAGGAGCAAATTCTATTTTAATTTCAGGTTATGATGGAGGCACTGGAGCAAGTGCTAGAACTTCAATTTTGCATGCGGGAATTCCTTGGGAATTAGGTTTAGCCGAAACTCATCAAACGCTTATTTTAAACAAACTTAGAGATAGAATAAAATTAGCAGTTGATGGCAAACTTATGACAGGAAGAGATTTGGCTATAGCAGCACTTTTAGGAGCTGAAGAATTCGGCTTTGCTACGGCGGCTATGATCGTAATGGGTTGTAGCATGAATAAGGTTTGCCATCTTAATACTTGTCCAGTTGGAATCGCCACTCAAGATGCAAAGCTTAGAAAGAATTTTAAAGGCAAGGTGGATGAGATTGTTAATTTTATGTATTTTATAGCTGAAGAATTAAGAGAATATATGGCTAAATTAGGTTTTGAGCGTTTAGATGATATGATAGGTCGTGTGGATAAACTTCATCAAAAAAATGCACAGGCTAAAGCAGGGAAAATTAATTTAGATAAAATTTTAAAATCTTTATCCACTTACAATAAAACCGCAGTGCATTTTAAAGATTATAAAGATAATAAACTTGAAAAAACGATTGATTATAGAATTTTACTCCCACTTTGTAAAAATGCTATAAAAGAACCGATCAAGCTTTCTTTAGAAGTGGGCAATCAAAGCAGGACTTTTGCGACTATGCTTTCAAGTGAAATTTTAAAAACTTATGGAAAAGATGCTTTAATGGAAGATAATATCTATATTAAAGCCATAGGAAATGCTGGAAATAGTTTTGGAGCTTTTTTGATCAAAGGGATCAAGCTTGAGATCATCGGAGATAGTAATGATTATTTAGGCAAGGGCTTAAGTGGAGGAAAAATCATCGCTAAAATTTCAGATGAAGCGACTTTTTCACCCGAAGAAAATATCATCGCAGGAAATGCTTGTTTGTATGGTGCAACTGAAGGTGAAGTGTATCTTGATGGCATAGCTGGAGAGAGATTTTGTGTGAGAAATTCAGGTGCTAAAGCTGTGGTTTTAGGAATGGGAATTCATGGATGTGAGTATATGACAGGTGGGCTTGTAGTCGTACTTGGTGATGTGGGTGCTAATTTTGCAGCTGGAATGAGTGGAGGTATTGCTTACATACTAGGAAGGCACAATGAAGTTCATGTTAATACGGAGCTTGTGGATATTAAGGATTTAAACGCTAAAGACGAAAAAGAATTAAAAAAGATGATAGAAAAACATATTTTTTATACTGATTCAAAAAAAGCTAAGGATATACTAGATAAATTTGATAAGAAAGATTTTTTTAAGATTATGCCAAGGGATTATGAAAAGATGTTAAAAATGCTTGAAATTTGCAAGCATGAAAAAGATCCAAGTTTAGCAGCTTTTTTGAAAATCACACAGGGATAAAAAAGAACAAACTAAAGTGAAAACATAATAGAAAAATCGGTTTTCACTTTATATTTTAGATTATTTAACCTTCAATTGAAGATTTTTCACTAGAAACTTCGTCTAATAAGTAAATAATGTGCTGCCAAGAAGCACCGGTTTTATCACTCAATCCAATTTCGCAAGTACTTGAGCTAGAATAAAATCTTTTTATATTTAAATCTTTAAAATATTGTTGTAAATTATCTAAAGCGACATCATTTAGTTTTGGTTCTAAAAATCCTTTATTTCCTGCAAATGCACAACAATAGGTTTGCTGATGTTCATAAACTTTAGCTTTGGTACAAGATTGTGCAATATGTTTTAAACTTTTTCCAAAACTTTCTTTTTTGCTAGCACAAACTACATAAATACCTATATCTTCTTTTAGAGGGTTAATGTGAAGTTCTTTTAAGATATAATCATTTAAAAAATCACTCATATCAAGAATTTTTAGTTTTGAAAAAGACTTTAATTCTTTTATTTGGTGCAGTATTTCAGCACTGCAAGCACTATGATCGCATACTATAGGAATATCTTTATCTTTTACTTCTTCTAAAAGCCAAGAAAGAGCCTTATGGACAGGGTTAATTGATGAGTCTTTTAGGGTGTAGTTTTTAAAGGCTTTACCACAACACATTTGTTCAATGTGTTTTGGATAAATGACATTAAATTTAGCTTTTTGACAAAGATTTTCAAAGACTTCTTGTATACTTCTTAAATCTTTTGCTTTGGAATTAGGGGCAAAAATTCTATTTAAACAGCTGGTAAAATAAATTACCTCTTTGTTAAAATGTTTATTTTTTGAATTTAAAACGTAAGTATTTTTACTAGGCATAAATTTTAATACTACAGGAGTTTTTAAATTTTTATTTAAAAGCAAACTGATATTTTTTAAATTTTCATCACCAAAAATTTTACTTGCAAAAGAAGCTGCACTAACGCCGAATTTAGCTATTTTTACTACTTTTTCTAAATTGTTAGAGATTGTTTTGGCTATATTTAGCCCACGAGCTTTTTCATTATTGTAATGTATGCTAATTTTTGCACTATTAATTTCCAAAGGACAAATAGTAGAACACATAGAGCAAGTTGCACAACTTGTAATAACTTCGTATTCGTATTCTTGTTTTAATAGACTTAATTCTAAATTTTCTTCTTCATTTTTATTTTCTAAACTTTCTAAACGTTTAATTTCTCTATGCACTGCTATTCTTTGCCTTGGAGTTAAGGTTATATTTTTACTAGGACAAACTTTTTCACAAAATCCGCATTCCATGCAAGTTTCTATATAATCTTCTATTTTTTGGGATTGTTTTAAGTTTTTTATATGGATTTTTGGATCATCACAGATTATAACATCTGGATTGAAGAGATTTTTTGGATCAAAAATATTTTTGATTTTTTTATTTAGCTTATATGCTTTTTCGCCCCATTCTTGCTCAACAAAAGGTGCCATCATGCGGCCTGTTCCGTGTTCTGCTTTGGTGCTACCTTTTAAGCTAAGTACTAAATTAACCATATCATCCATAAATTTAGCAAAATTCTCTTTTTCTTTTGGATCATTTAAAAGAGGAGTAATGATAAAATGCACATTTCCGCTTAATGCATGTCCGAAAATAATGCCTTTAAAATCGTATTGCTTAAAAAGTGAAGTTATGCCCTCTATACCTTTTTCAAAATAATCAATCTCAAAACAAATGTCTTCTGTGATTACCGTACTACCACTTCTTTTCGTAGATGCTGAAATTGGAAGTAATCCTTTTCGAATTTTCCACCATGTTTCTTGCTCATTTGGATCAAAACTAAATCTTATGCCAAAAAGTGTATTGATGGTATTTAATTTTTCGCTGATAAAAGCAATATTTTTTTCTAAAATATTTTTGTCGTTGTTTTGAAGTTGAATTAAAATACAACAATTACCTTCTTTAACTCGCGTTAGTTCATCGGGCATTCCTTGCAAATTGCTTACCGCTTCTAAACATGCATAATCCATTATTTCAGCCGCACTGACTATTTCATCATTTAGAGAAAGTATTTTAACAGCTTTTGCGGCTAAAGAGAGATTTTCGTAAAATAATAAGGCACACGCTTTATGTTTATAATCATCGACCGTAAAATACTCAACCCTAGAAACAAAACCAAGTGTTCCTTCTGAACCTATGAAAATATGATTTAATATATCTTTTATATCTTCAAAATCACTTAAAGAATTTAAACCATATCCCGTAGTATTTTTAATGCTAAATTTTCTTTTAATTTCTTTTAGTAAGTTTTCATCTTTTATGATATCTTGTCTTAAATTTAAAATTTCATCTACCATTTGAGAATGAGTATTTAGAAATTCTTTCAAACATTTTTCATCCGAAGTATCTAAAATAAAACCATCGTATAAAATAACTCTTATAGATTTAATAGTTTGATAACTGTTTTGCTTAACCCCACAACACATACCACTAGAATTATTAGAAAAAATTCCTCCTATGGTGGCGTTATTGATTGTTGCAGGATCAGGACCTAGTTTTTTATTAAATTGACTCAAGACTATATTTGCTTCAGAACCAATTACTCCACAATCACACCAAATAGAATTTTCATTTGCGACGATTTTATCCCAACCATTCATACAAATAACTAAAACACTTTTGGCACAAGCTTGACCACTAAGACTAGTTCCAGCACCCCTAAAGGTAAGTGGAATATTATATTTACGACTTAAATTTATAATTTTAAGAACTTCTTCTTCACAAATAGGTTTTAGCACAAGATCAGGAATATAACGATAACAAGAGGCATCAATGCCATAAGCAAATCTCTTTAAATAGCTATCATAAAGTCTATCTTGTAGAAAACTTTTACACTCATTTTTAAAATCGTTTAGCATTTTATCCCTCCAGTTTTTTTAATTATATCTACAAAAGCTTAAAACTTTTTCTATGTAGTTTGCAAGTTCCAAATTTGGCTATTAATTCCTTATGAGTTTTGGTGCCATAGGCTTTATTCTTTTCAAATTCATAATAAGGGAATTCTTTAGCCAAAAAATTCATAACCCTATCTTTGCTTACTTTTGCAAGTATGCTAGCTGCACTCACTTGTAAAATTTTAGCGTCTGCCTTAAC
Organism: Campylobacter aviculae; assembly: GCF_005406215.1. GTDB lineage: Bacteria > Campylobacterota > Campylobacteria > Campylobacterales > Campylobacteraceae > Campylobacter_D > Campylobacter_D aviculae. The sequence goes on from NZ_NXMA01000012.1 coordinate 22,601, forward strand.
TAGGGTTTTAATGCCACTAATTCCAAAGTTGGTATTGCCATCGTATAAAAAATGAGAGTGTGTCTTAAAATGCCTTTTTATAAGCGTTAAGCCTGTTTTTAAACAAGCACTAAGCCCTAGAGTATCGATTTGTTCAGATGAAAAAGCTAAGATGAGATAGTTTGAATTTTTTATGATGATTTCATAAAGTTCTTCGCGTTTTTTTTCGCTGAGTTTTTTAGAATCACAAAGTCCGTCTATTTTTTTATTAAGCTTGCAAGCTGCCATCATCATAGGGCCTGCCAAAGCTCCGCGTCCTGCTTCATCTATGCCTATTAAATTTTCATCATATCTAGGTAAAAGTTCATTATCTGAAAATAAAAGTTCCATAGAAGTATTTTCTAAATTTATCTAAGAGGAGTTACAAGCCTTAATAAGGCTTGTTATTTAACCTAAAAATTCTCTTTTAAAATATTCTCTTGGAGCTTTACATAAAGGACAAGCTGCAGGAGCTTTTTTGCCACGATGGATGTGTCCACAAACTTCACAAACCCATAAATCTTCTTCTTCGCTGTTAAAGAATTCTTCCTCTTCAAGCATTTTTTTAAGGGCTAAATATTCTCTTTCGTGTTCGATTTCCACCTTACCAATAGCAGTGAATAATCTTGCTATAGCTTTTTTGCCTTCATCTTCTGCGATTTTTGCAAAATTTGGATACATGGTTGTATGTTCGTAATTTTCACCTTCTGCTGCGCTTACAAGATTCTTTGTTGTTATTTCTAAAGGTTTGCCATCTACGATTTCATGATAAGCTTTAAATTCAGCCCTTGCGTGCCATTTTTCATTTTCGGCAGCTTCTCTAAAATGTCTAGCAACTGCATGCCATCCTTCTTCTTCTGCAATATCGGCAAACAAGTCATATTTATTTCTAGCCATAGATTCTCCCGCAAAAGCTTTCATAAGATTTACAGCTGTTAAATCTGTTGTAATACATTGCATTTCTTCGCCACAACAAGTAAGTTTTCCACCACCTACAACTTGAATTTCAACTTCGTTGCCACATTTTGAACATTTGTAAGTTTCATATTGTCTCATTTTGGACTCCTTTTTTAAATAAATTACTATTATTGTATTACAAAAAAATATTTTTGTCAATTAATAATTTTTATTATAAGATTATTAATATTATTTTAGAATAGAATTTTTATAGAGAAAGCAATTTTTATAGCGTCTTTGAATGGACGCTATATATTTATTTTTCGACTTCTTTTGTGATACGATTTCTTATATCGCGACGCACAATCTCCATACCCCAAAGCCAAACTATGTGCCCAAAAATTTCAGACAAGTGTTCATCTAGTGGAATTTCTGAAAGTGGCGGAACTTCCGCTATTAAAGGCATAACAATAACATGGGCAAAAAGATAAACAAAAAAGCCAAAAACAGCTCCTTGCCACATTGTGATTTTATGCCATTTTTCGGCTATCATACAATATGCTATTCCAAACACGACAGAAAATCCCACATGAACAATAAAAATTGACAAAGGCATTTGCATACCTGAAAATGTGTAAGTCCAATCTGTAGGCAATCCCAGTTGCTCTAAAAAGATTTTAGGAGGAGTAACCCGCTCAAGTGCATCAATTGGCCAAAATACATTAGGATTTCGCGGAGGAAAAGGTACTTCCCATCCCCATTTTACAATTGCACCAAAAACACCTGCTAAAATTCCTATAAAAAACGCTAGAGTATATTTTTTACCATTTTCCATAATTAACCTCCATGATTAAAATATTTAATTTCATTATACTGCATTAATTTTTTTATGTCAAAAGGCATTTATTTTATTTTTGAAAATTAAATTTTAAAATATTCTTTGAGTTCTGTACAAATTTTATAAAAATTAACCCCATCAATAGTTGGATTTTCTTTAAAAAAAATAAACATATCCTCAAAGCCACTTTCAAGCTCTTTAGATTTAACTCCATAGCTTATGCTAAGTCCTGCTTCTATAAAAGCAGCAAGTTTGTCGCAATATTTTAAAGCTTTTCCATCAATTGCACCAAATTCATTTTCATTAAAAGAACTCAGGCTCCCGCTGCAAAGTTCTATTTTTTTATTTTTATAGGTGCGATTTTCAAATTCATTTTTTACAAAATTAGCTTCTCCAGTTCTTCCTTCTCTAATGCCTAGTATAAAAGAAAATTCAGCTCTTAAATTTTCAGGTACAAAAGGAAGAATTTTTTCATTGATTAGTTTCATTTCATAATCATTTATAATTTCATGAAGACCTTCTATGCCATATTTAACAGGACTAATAATATCTCTTGTAAGACTTTCCGGTAAGTCGTGAAATAAAGCGCAATAAAAATTATTTTCCAATCTTTTATCACAAGCTTTGATTTTTAAAGAGTAAAAATAACCCAAAATTGCAACCACTAGCATATGTCCAAGCACTGCAGTTTCTGGAATTCTTGGAGTTTGTGCCCAACGTTTTTGAAAGCGTAATCTTCCGCTAAGATCGATTATTTTTGCTATTTTTTGATTTAGAGCGATTTTTCTAGCTCCTATTAACTCGTAATAATCTTCCAATTCTTCTTCAACTTTGTTTTTAATATCGTCAATATCATTTAAAAAAGCTGAGGTTTGATAAACGATATTAAATTCCCATCTAGTAGCAAAATAAGAAGCAGCCTTTAAAATGAGTCTTTCTTTGGCATAAGAACTGCTATTAAGATAATTTTCAAAACGCTTAAGAAATTCTCCATCTTCAATATCTGCTATCATAGGCTCGATTTTGCTTAAAACCCAAGCATTAACCTCATCTTTTTTTTGACGCACAATTTCATGATAAACATCAGGGCGTATATCGGTTACCACAACGCGACTTAAAAATTCAAAAATACTCCCTTCTATAATCATTTTCATATCCACATCTTTTTCCATCTTGGCTATAAAATAAGCAATAATAAATTTATGCGCTTGTTTATCAAGTTCGACTAAATTTGCCATTCTTGGATAATCGTTCCAGCGACTAATAGAAGCGGCTTTAAAAATGTGCTCTATAAGTTTTATGTTTATCATTGTTTTTCCTTGTATGATCCGAATTTAAAAAATTTCGTTAAAATTGCGAAATTATAGCAAATTTAAGGATAAAAATGAGTAAAAAAGCACTTTGTATAATCAGCGGTGGAATGGACAGCACTTTGTGTGCTTATTTGGCAAAAAAAGAAGGCTATGAGATCGTAGCTTTGCATTTTGATTATGAACAAAGAACTCAAGAAAAAGAAAGAGAATGTTTTAAAAAAATTTGCCAAGCTTTAAAAGTTGAAAAATCTTATATTTTGGATGTGAGTTTTATTAAGATTATAGGAGGAAATGCTTTAACTAATAAGGAGTTAAATATACCTAAAAATGAACTTCTTTTAAATAGCGACACTCCACCTATAACCTACGTTCCTTTTCGCAATGGAATTTTTTTAAGCATTGCGGGATCTTTGGCTGAAAAAGAAAATTGTGAAAGTATTTTTATAGGGGTTGTAGAAGAAGATGGTAGTGGTTATCCTGATTGCACTCATGAATTTATAGAAAAAGCAGAGAGCTTTATCAATAATGGAACGAGTAAAAATTTTAAAGTTTCACTAAAAACTCCGCTTATTAATCTCAATAAAGGGCAAATCGTTGAGTTAGCTTTAAAAGAAAATGTGCCTTTGGAGCTTACTTGGTCTTGTTATGAAAGCAATGATGAAGCTTGTGGAGAATGTGATAGTTGTTTGCTTCGTTTAAAAGGTTTTAAAAAAGCAGGAGTTAAGGATAGGATTAAATATAAAAAATGATTAGACACTATAAAAAATTAAGTGAAACTCAAATAGAAAAGCTTTTGAGGCTTTGGGAAGAAAGTGTTAAAGCAAGTCATGATTTTTTAGATGAAAAGAATTTTAAAATCATTAAAAATTATTTAATGGATTTTGATTTTAAAGGATTAGAATTTTTATTTGCTTATGAAAAAGATGAATTAATAGGTTTTTTAGGTTTTCATCAAGAAGAAATTCAAATGCTTTTTATACACCCTTCGTTTTTTAATCGAGGTTTTGGATCTCAACTTTTAAAAAAGGCGATGCAGGATTTTAAGTTAAATAAAGTAGAAGTTAATTTTGACAATAAAAAAGCTTTAAAATTTTATCAAAAATTTGGCTTTCAGATTGTAGGGGAATATCAAGATGATTTTGGATTTAAGCTTTTAAAAATGCAAAAGTCCTAGTTAAACTAGGACTTGAGTTTTAATTTAGAGTAAAGAGTTTATTTGCCCCATCTTGATAAGAAAGAATATTGATTTTTCCATCTTTAAAGAAAATACTTCTTGCATTGGTTATCGAACTTGGAAATGCTATAGTTCTTACTACTTCTTCTTTGGTAGGATTGATTACCGCAATTACATTATGATTTTTGCTAAGTGCGTAAAGCTCTCCATCTTTAAAAGTCATAGAGGTTACATAAAGATCCCCTAAAGTTTTCCCTTCTTTAAGATCCGCTTTTGGCGTAAATTCTGCTGAAAGAAGGCGATCTTTTAAAGAAATTTTAGAGATTACAAAAGTTTTAGCATCTTTATTATTTGGAACTGTTGCAAGATAAAGATAACTTCCATCTGTACTCATACTTGCTACGTGATTAAATTTGGCTCTAACCGTATCAAGCCTTCCACGACCTAAACCTTCTCCTTGACCTTTAAATTTATCATTACCTTTTACAAAGTCAGCATATTGTTTAGAAATATCTTCTTGGCTTGCATTAGGATTTTTTGCAAATCTTAAGAAAGATTTATTTGACCCCATAAGTATGAATTTATCATTCATATAAGGAATGATGCCTATAATAGGATCAATAGTGGCTGAAAAATAAGGATCTAATTCAAAACTTTCTTTAGTGTTAAAGTTGTTATCTAAGAAAGCTACATCCCATTTAGAACTTGCTACAAATTCTCCGTTGATATAATCAAGCGTATTGATTGCTTTATCAAAGTTAATAGTTTGCTCATTAACAATTTTAAGCTCATTGTTGATTTTTGTAAATGGAGCATTATTGATATCGTTGTCAAATTTAATTCCTAGCTTATCGCTTGCTGGTGCAAAAGCATAATCAGGAGCTTTAACATCGCGTTTTCCTAAGAAAGAGATATTTTGCCATAAACCATTCCATCCATTTGTACTCCAAATAATGTATTTTGGATTTAAGCTAAATCTTACCGGATCACCTTGTCCGACATAAGGAGGAATGCCTGTACTAACAAAAGCTTGGAAAATATTAGACGCTACAATAACAGCACTAATCGCTACTGCCGCAAAACTAAATTTGGTAAATTTTCTAAATTTTTCACCATTTAATTCTTTATCAAAAGCATTAAACTTAGGAGCAAAGGCAAAAATTACACCCAAAAGTAATACAACAGCCCAAAATACAACTTCAGCCCAAAAATATGTATGAATTCCGAAAACTGCTAAACCAAAACCTTGATCTAAGTCTCTATGGGCATGATTGCCATAGTGAGCAAAAGACTGATAAAGACCTAGAGCTGTCATAATTAAAAGAGCAGCTAGATATTTCCCTTTCACCCCGTAACGAACTATAAAAAGAGCCATTACACCGATAAAAATCATCGCTTCTCTTTGTCCCCAACAAAGCGTACAAGGACTATCACCTAAAAAATAACCAAATACTACATTTGCTGTTCCTACAGGTAAAAGTATGATTAAAAACCCTGCAAGACACATTAAGGTATAAAAATTTTTTGCTTTATTTACTTCATTCATTTTCATTCCTTTTTTACAGATTCATTGTGGTTAAAAGTCCGGTTGTTTTGTGACCAACATAAAAAACAATCATCATAAGCCAAGCTACCATTACTAAACCAAAAGCAAGGTTTTCTTTTTCTGGTTTTTTTATGATGAGTATTAAAGCAATTAATATTAATAAAAGCTCAAGAAACTCCATAATATCTCCTTAATAAAATAAAAATTAAAGTCATTAAATTATATTCTAATAAAAATAAAATAAAAATAAAGCAAATAAAAATCCGTATTTTTTAGAAATACGGAAGATTATTTAAAATTATTCAATTTTTTTGAAAGCTTAGAGGCTCCATTAAGAACATTTTCAGAGACATTATTAATTTCACAAGAGAGACCTTTTATAAGGTTGGCAAGTTCATTTACTTTATCAATGCTAGATCTTAAAACAACCATTTTTTCTTGTACTTCTGTACTTTTATCTTTCATTATCTGAGTAGATTGTATAGAACTCTCTAATTTTTGCATCGAGTTAATGAGTTCTTGCTGTAGATTATTTGTTTTTTCGGAAGTTTCTTGCATAGACTGATTAATAAGATCCATTAAAGATTTATTATCATTAATTTGCTGCACGATAGTATTTACTGTGGCATTAATAGTTAAGAGTGATTTACCTGTTTTATCAGCAAGTTTTCCAACCTCATCAGCAACGACCGCAAAGCCTCGTCCGTGCTCCCCTGCTCTTGCGGCTTCAACGGCTGCATTAAGAGCAAGTAGATTGGTTTGATCTGCTATATCTCTAACCGAATTTGTAATTTCTATAATATTGTCTGCGCTTTGGGTTAAATTGTCCATATTGACAACAACATTTTGCTCTTTTTTATTGTTTTCATTAATGAGTTCAACAAGTTGAGTTAAGGTTTCTCCAACTTTATTCATCAATAAATGCATGTCTTGCATATTATCAACACTTTCTTGTGCCAAATTCCCAGCTAAGACTATATGATCGTCTAAAACATTTGTAATTTCTTTTACATTTTCAATTTGATTATTTTGAGAATTTGAGCTTTCTTCAAGAGTATTGGCATTGTTTTTTAGTTGTTCTGAATTTTTATAATTAGCTTCTGCATTTTCAATAGCTTCAAATACAGAATTTTGAACAACAGAAATAAAGGTATTTATATGAGCAGCACTTTGTCCTAACTCGCTTTTTGGATCTATGTCTAAACGAGAAGATAAATTTGCTTCTTTTCCGGCCAAATTTGTACTTAATTTTTCCAAAATTCTTACAGGAATAACGATTTTTTTCAAGGTGATGATAATAAATATAACCAATAGAATAAAAACAATTGAAAAAACTCCAATTCCTACATAAAGCTTTTGTATATTAATTTTGTCTATATTTAATTGAGTGATTTGGTTTAGGTAATCAAGTTCTTTATTTAGAGTAGAATTTGTATAAATACTAGAATTATTTTGCATTATTTCAATTTGTCTCAAAATCATTTTATAATGGGTTGAAAAAAGCTTTAAAGTATCATTATTTTCCATTACTAATAAATTGTGAATCAAAGAATCTAAATGCCTAAGCGTAGATTTTTCTAAGACATTCTCTGTAGCAATAATTCTAAGGATAGGGTTGATTGTTTTAAAATTTTGAGAATCTTTTTTGTTAAAATTATTTTCTGTTTCATTAAAATAATCTTTAGCCAACTCAAAAAGATAGAATTTTGAATTAACCGCGATAGAATTTGCTGATTTAAATTGATTTAATTGTTCTAATTTTTGGTTAAAGATTGTTTTAGCTTTAGAATCATCAATGCCTAACTCTTCAAGTTTTTTCAACATAATCTTCATTTGTTTCACTGCAGCAACACTTTCATCGTAGTTTATAAAATTAAAACTATTTTGAAATACTTTATCAATACGTGTATTTAAGATTTTAAGCATTTGTAAAGTATTGACAATTTCTTTAGAATTTTTACTTGAAGTGTAATTGTTAAAAATAATACCCAATAAAATAAAAATAGCAATTAAAGTACAAGCTGCCAAAAATATGAATTGATATAAAAAAGAAATTTTTTTATTGGATGTTGTCATGATATTCTCCTGTTAAACTTTCTAAAAAAGCTACTATACTATCTACAGTTTCTTGATTTAAAAATTTTCCAAGTTGATAATAAGCCATAAATTGCACACAAGCATCTAGGGTTGGTATGCTTCCATCATGATAATAAGGAGCCGTTTTTGCTATATTTCTAAGACTTGGCACTTTAAACACCATTTTATCAGATTCTTTTTTTGTGATTTCATAGCGTCCTAAATTGCTTTGATCTGGAAATTCTTGAAAAATACCAATTTTTTGGAACATATTTCCACCTATATTTTGCCCTTGATGGCAAGAAATGCAACCTTGTGCCTTAAATTCTTCATAACCTCTTTTTGCTTTTTCTGAAATTGCATCTTTATCTCCTTTTAAATATCTATCAAAAGGAGAGTTTGGGGTGATTAAGGTTTTTTCAAATTCAGCAATAGCATCAGCTATATTATCCACACTAATTTCACCATAAATATCGCCAAAACTCTTTACGTAGTCAGGATTGGCATTGATTTTTTGTAAAAGAATTTCTGGGGTTAAACCCATTTCTTTTGGATCAAAAAGAGGTCCTTTTATTTGTTCTGCAAGGTTTTGTGCACGTCCATTCCAAAATTGGACAAAATTAAATACAGAATTGAAAGTTGTTGGAGTGTTAAAAGGCGTATCTAATTGATTATCTACTCCTATAGAATTCGAGGTATTATCTACTCCATAGTTTTTTATATTATGGCAAGTGTTGCAAGATACTTTTCCATCTTTAGATAAAGAAGTATCCATATATAATTTTTTTCCAAGACTTGCTTTTGTTTTATCATAAGGTAAATTATCCGGAATCGGAGTAATCATGTCAATCGCACACATTGTTGTTATTAAAGATAGTATCAAATAAAATATTTTCATTATCTAAATCCTTTATAATTTTTTTAAGATTATAAAAATCATAATATAAATTTTATTAATTGGTAATAAATTTTTACCACTAGCAGGTTAGTAGTTAAAATTTAAAATTTTTGCGTAAATATTTAGAGCTATTTAATTTAGAATTTTGTTTTATAAATATTAAAAATCATCAAATTTCAATATTTTAACACTCTTAAGAATTCATTTTCGATTGCAGCATTGGAATGGATAATAAATTCATCATTTTTAAAATTAAATTTTAATGTCTGAGCGTGTAAACATAAGCGTTTTGCACCTGTTATTTTTATCCTATCTTCCAAATTCATCTTTCCATCTAATATGGCTTCAATTTGTTCTTTTTCTAATCCATAAAGTGGATCGCCTAATATAGGATGTTTTGCATAGTGCAGATGAATTCTTATTTGATGTTGCCTTCCTGTTTGTGGCTTACAAAGCAAAAGAGTACAGCGATGTTCAGGGTAGAATTTTAAAGCCTCAAATTCGGTTAAAGCTCTTTTTCCATTTTCACAAATTTGCATTCTTGTTTTAACATCATTGTAATTTTTTGCCAAATCTATATTAGCATCAATTTTAAAATTTATTTTGACCTCGCCTTGAACTAGAGCTAAATATTCTTTTTGAATTTGTCTTTTTTCAAACATAGTTTTAAATTCAACTTGGGTTTGTTTGTTTTTTGTAACAAGTATTAGTCCGCTTGTTTCTTTATCAAGACGATGTGCCACGCAAGCTTGTTTTCCCCATAGATGCCAAATTTCATCACTGAGGCTGTATTGACAATGCCTACCATTGGGATGGCTAAGGACGCCACTTGGTTTTTCAACTACTGCAAAATCTTCATTTTCAAATACAATTTCTATCCCTTTTGGATGATTTTCATAGACAATTAACTCTATAATTCCATTAAGAATTTTGTTTTTTTCTTGGATCAAAATTCCATCACAAAAAAGCCTTTTTTTATCAATCAATTTCTGTGCTTCATTCATAGGAATTTTTAAAGCTTCCATAAGGACTTGAAATGCCTTTTTTCCATTATTTGGGAGTTTTATTTTTGTATAAGGCACTTTAACTTCTTTCTTAGAATTTTTTAGATAAAATCTCATTTCTTTATTTTGAAATTATAACTAAAAAAGGTTGTAAAACTATGGTTGTAAGATACAGCAGAGAAATTATGGCTAAAAAATGGGATGTTAAAGCCAAATATGATGCGTGGCTTAAAGTGGAATTAGCCGCTGTGAAAGCTTGGAATAAATTAGGTCTCATTAATGATATAGATTGTGAAAAAATTTTAAAAAATGCAAAATTTGATATCGATAGAATCGATGAAATCGAAAAAACAACCAAGCATGATGTTATAGCCTTTCTTACAAGTGTGAGTGAAAGTTTGGGTGAAGAGAGTCGTTTTGTGCATTATGCCATGACGAGTTCTGATTGTATTGATACTGCTGTAGCCTTACAAATCAAAGAAAGTTTGGAACTTATTTTAGAAGATATTTCATTGCTTTTAGAAGCCATAAAAAAACGTGCTATAGAACATAAAAATACACTGATGGTTGGAAGAAGTCATGGGATTCACGGAGAGCCTATAACTTTTGGTTTGGTTATGGCCATTTGGTATGATGAAATTTTACATGCTAAAGATCTTATAACACATGCTAAAGAAGTGATTAGCTATGGAAAAATAAGCGGTGCAATGGGAAATTTTGCCCACGCTCCTTTGGAATTTGAAGAGGAAGTTTGTAAAAATTTAGATCTTAAACCTGCTCCAGTTTCCAATCAAGTCATTCAAAGAGATCGTTATGCACAAGTGATTTCAGCTATTGCGATTTTAGCTTCATCTTGTGAGCAAATTGCTGTAGCAATAAGACATTTTCAAAGAACAGAGGTTTATGAGGCTGAAGAATTTTTTAGTGCGGGACAAAAAGGGAGTTCAGCGATGCCGCATAAAAGAAATCCAGTTTTGAGTGAAAATATTACAGGACTTTGCAGAGTGCTTCGATCTTTTGTTACTCCAGCATTGGAAAATGTTGCACTTTGGCATGAAAGAGATATTTCTCATTCGAGCGTAGAGAGATTTATTTTACCCGATGCTTTTATAACAGCGGATTTTATGCTTACGCGTCTTACAAATTTGATTGAAAATCTTTTAATTTATCCAGAAAATATGATGAAAAATTTAAACCTTACAGGTGGGCTTGTATTTTCACAACGTGTTTTACTAGAACTTCCTTTTAAGGGAATCAGTCGAGAAGAAGCTTATAAAATCGTTCAAAGAAATGCTATGAAAGTATGGTCTGATTTGCAAAATGGCAAAGAAGTGATCAATGAAAAAAATGAAAGTTTATTTTTAATCGCACTCTTAAACGATGAGGATTTAAGAAAAAGTTTAAGTGAAGAAGATATACGCAAATGTTTTGATTATAGTTATTATACAAAGAATGTCGATGCTATTTTTGCAAGAACATTTAAATAATGAATAAGGGAAAACAATGAAAGTTATAAAAAGAAATGGCCGTACAGAAGAATTAGATATTTCTAAAATTAAAAAATGTACTTCTGATGCAGTGAGGGATTTAGAAGGTGTGAGTTTAAGTGAACTAGAGCTTGATGCAAAAATTCAGTTTAGGGATGAAATTTCAACTGAAGAGATTCAAAAAACTCTTATTAAAACGGCTGTGGATAAGATAGACATTGATTGTCCTAATTGGACCTTTGTTGCGGCTAGGCTTTTCTTGTTTGATTTGTATAAAAAAGTCAATGGAATAAATCGCTATAATCATTTACGCGATTATTTTGAAAGAGGAGAAAAAGAAGGAAGAATTTTACTCGGCTTAAAAGAAAAATATGATCTAGATGATTTAAACGATTATATTAAACCAGAACGCGATATGCAATTTACTTATTTAGGCGTTAAGACTTTATATGATCGTTATTTGATTAAAGATAGTAAAGGTATGCCTATAGAACTTCCACAGCAAATGTTTATGGCTATAGCTATGTTTTTAGCACAAAATGAATTTAATCCTCAAGAATGGGCTAAAAAATTTTATGATTTGATTTCTAAATTTGAAATTATGCTTGCCACTCCAACTCTTTCCAATGCTAGAACTACTAGACATCAACTCAGTTCTTGCTACATAGGGAGCACTCCTGATAATATAGAGGGGATTTTTGATTCTTATCAAGAAATGGCACTTTTGTCTAAATTTGGCGGTGGTATAGGTTGGGATTGGTCCAAAGTCCGTGCTATGGGTGGAAGTATAGATGGTCATAAAAATGCAGCTGGAGGTATTATTCCTTTTTTAAAAATTACAAATGATATTGCTGTAGCTGTGGATCAGCTTGGAACTAGAAAAGGTGCTATTGCAGTTTATATAGAACCTTGGCATATGGATATAAGTGATTTTATTGATTTGCGTAAAAATTCAGGAGAAGAAAGACGCAGAGCACACGAACTTTTTCCTGCTTTATGGATCAATGATCTTTTTATGAAAAGAGTTAGAGCTAATGATAAATGGACGCTTTTTGATCCTGCTGATACGGCTGATTTGTGCGATTTATATGGAGAAGAATTTGAAAAACGTTATGAAGAATATGAAAAAGATGAAAATATAGTTAAAGAAATTGTAGAAGCTAAAGAACTTTGGAAAAAAATATTGTTGAATTATTTTGAAACAGGTTTGCCATTTTTATGCTTTAAAGATACCGCCAATAGAGCCAATCCAAATGCACATTCAGGAATTATTAGAAGTTCAAATTTATGTACAGAAATTTTTCAAAATACTGAACCTAACTATTATCAAATAAAAGTTGTTTTTGAAAATGGAGACGAGAGGCATTTTGATGAAGAAGAACGCGTGGTTATAGATGGTGGTTATGAGAAATCAGCTAAGAAAATTTCAACTCTAGATAGTATTAATGGTAATAAGGTTTATATAGTTGAAAAATACAAAAATGACGGCAAGACTGCTGTATGTAATTTAGCAAGTATCAATTTAAGCAAAGTGTATTCTAAAGAAGATATAGAACGTGTGGTGCCTACGGCTATTCGTATGCTTGATAATGTGATCGATTTAAATTTTTATCCACATAGAAAGGTAAAAGATACAAATTTAAGATCTCGTGCTATAGGACTTGGAGTTATGGGTGAAGCACAGATGCTTGCTGAAGCTAAGATTCATTGGGGGAGCGAAGAGCATTTTGAGAAGATAGATAAAATTATGGAAAAAATTAGTTTTGAAGCTATAAATGCGAGTTCAAATTTATCTATAGAAAAAGGATCTTATCCTGATTTTAAAGGATCAAAATGGAGTGAAGGGATCTTTCCTATAGACGTTGCTAGTGATCAGGCTAAAGCTTTAACCTTAAGGGATGGTTTGTTTGATGAAAGTGATTGTGATTGGGGTAAGCTTAGAGAAAAAGTAAAAAAAGATGGTATGAGAAATGGTTATTTAATGGCTATTGCTCCAACTTCTTCTATATCTATTTTAGTAGGAACCACTCAAACCATAGAGCCTGTCTATAAAAGAAAATGGTTTGAGCAAAATTTAAGTGGTATGATACCAGTTGTTGTCCCCAATTTAAGTCTTGAAACCTGGGAATACTATACTCCAGCTTATGAGCTTGATCAAAGAATTTTGGTTAAGGCAGCTGCCATACGTGGAAAATGGATCGATCAAGGGCAAAGTTTAAATATCTTTTTATCTCTAGACAAGGCAAGTGGAGGCTATCTTAATGAAATCTATCAACTTGCTTGGGAACTTGGAGTAAAGTCTACATATTATTTAAGAAGTGAAAGTCCTAGCAGTGAAAAAGTAAATGTGGCCGATCGTAGTATAGAATGTGAAGGGTGTCAGTAAAATTTATTGAAGTTTTTAATCTTTTAAAAACTTCAAATCCAAATGATTAGAAGAACAATTCTATTTTTTTCTTCATTTCTTTAGCATCATTGATGCGGTTTATTTCATCTCTAAAAGCTGAAGCATCCTTATGTCCTTTAGAATACTCGTGCAAATGCTTACGAAATATGCTTACAGCTTGATTTTGATAATGTTTTATCATTTCTTCAAAATGAGTTAATATGATTTCTTTTTTAAGGCTTTGACTTACTTTTTGACTATTTTTGATTTCATAAAATATCCAAGGATTTCCTATACTTGCTCTTCCTATCATCAATCCGTCACATTTTGTGATATTATAAACTTCAAGGGCGTTATTTGCATCGATATCTCCATTGGCAATCACAGGAATTTTTACACTTGCCTTAGCGAATGCTATAGAACTATAATCAGATTTTCCGCTATAAAGTTGTTTTCTTGTTCGTCCGTGAATGCTTATAAAATCGATACCTAAATTTTCACAAATTGTAGCCATTTTTTCAGGATATTTTTCATTAAAACCTAAACGAAATTTAACGCTTGTGAGATTTTTCTTATTGGTTTCTTTGATAGTTCCTACAAGCGTTTTAAAAAGCTCTAAATCATTTAACAAAGCACTTCCTGCACATTGCTTAATTACTTTATTTACAGGACAGCCACAGTTAAAATCAATTCCATCTATAAAATCCATCTCATTTAGCATTTTAACGGCTTTTTTAAGTATTTCTTTATCTCCACCGGCAATTTGCACAATATAAGGTTTTTCAAGTTCAGAGCGTTCTAGCATATGTAAAGTTTTAGAACTTTCATAAACTAGAGCGTTAGAACTTATCATCTCGCTTATTGTAACATCAGCTCCAAATTTTTTAACCACATTGCGAAAGGGCAGATCCGAAAAACCTGCCATGGGAGCTAAAAATAAAGGTTTTTTATTAAAATTTATCATTGTATAAGATGATTTAAATCAATATCAATATTCTTTTCTCTAAGGATTAAAAAGGCTTTAAAATCACTGAATCTTTTTTCATCATTACGAATTTGCTCTCTTAACTCATCCAAAAGTCCAAATTCTGCAAGTAGATATAAGTATGCCTTCAAAGCGTCATTTTTTTCATTTTTTATTTTAGAAAAAATTCCTAATATTGCATCTGGATTAAAGAATTTGGTACTCATTTTTGCGATACTTAAATATTCTTTTTCATTTAACATAGAATGAGTGAGTAAAACTTCAAATTCAGCTGTACTAAGATCAAGATTTCCATCTTTAAAGCGTTTTATCAGCTCTAAAACTTGATGAGAATTTTTAGAAATTTTAACGTTTTTAATTTGTTCGTAGCTGCCTTTTTGAAGTAGAATTTTAAAAGCCAATTCCTCAAAATCGTCTTTGATTTCAGTGATATTTTTTACCCTAGAATAGGCATAGTTTATATCATTTTTTATATGATTTTTTTCATTTTCTAAAAGCAAAATATTATCATTTGGAAGTTTGAATTTTTTGATATTTAAATATTCTTCTTTTTTTATACCATCTATTAGATCTAAGATTTCATTTATTTTGGTTTCGTTTGGAATTTTTTCATGGGTTTTTAAACTTTTTGCAAGTTGTGCTACTTTTCTAAATTCTTTAGTATAGAAGCTTATATCAGATTCTTTTTCTAAAAGCAAATCTTTAGTATAGTTTTCAAATTTGGTAGTATCCTTGAAAAAGTGTTTGAATTTAAGAGTAAGCAAAAAATGGTAAAAAAGCATATGAAATATAGCGAAAAATATTAAAGGAATTAGAGGTAAAATCAACCAAACCATAACCGGAAGTTCAAAACTATAAGTATTTAAGGTTAAGGTATAGCTTCCAAGCTTTAAATACCAAGCCAATGTAAATATTATAAGAGTATAAACAATACTAGCAATAAAAAATAGTTTAACTTTCATAGCTTTCCTTTTTTTCTAAATTTTCGCGACAAGCAACACAATATTTCGCATGAGGTTTTATTTTAAGTCTTTCAATAGCAATTTCTTCATCACAAGATTCACAAATGCCATAAGTTTCATCTTTAATTTTATTTAGAGAAACTTCAATTTCTTTGAGTTCTTGGTTTAAATTCGCATTGATGGCAAAATCTATTTGTGAGTTGGTTTCTATAATAGAAAAATCCACACTATCGCTTGGAACACTATCGTGTAAAGCCTTAATCTCTTTGGAATTGCTTTGTAAATTTTCTTTAATTATTTTTTTTCTTTGTTCTAGATTTTCTTTAAAAAATATTAAATCTTTTTTTTTCATTTTTATTCCTATTTATGGTAAGGGTGATTAGAGTTGATACAAAAGGCACGATAAATTTGTTCTAAAAGTAAAGTTTTGGCAAAATGATGCACTAAAGTAAGCTTACTTAATGATAAGCTAAAGTCCAGTTTTTTTGTAAATTCATCTCTTAAACCATATGCTCCACCTATAAAAAAACTTAGTTCAAATTTATCTTTGATGATTTTTGCAAATTCCAAGCTTGTAAGTTCTTTGCCTCTTTCATCAAGAGCTATATTAAAACCTTTTTTATGCGGATTAAATACTTCCTCATAACTTTTTTTTGCTAATTCTGGATTGTTTAAATTTTGTGCATTTGCAATTTTTTTATTAAAAAGATTGTATTCTTTAATGGTGGCGAATTTGGATATTAGCTTGAGATACTTTTGATCTAAAATTTCAAATTCAGTATTTTTTTGTATGTAAAAAATATTAATCTGCAAATCAGTTTCCACAGAAAAATTTAAGCGTATTGCTAAGATATTTTTTCATTTCAGATCGCTCTACTATTGCATCTATAAGCCCATGCTCTAGCAAAAATTCAGCCTTTTGAAAACCTTGCGGCAAATCAGCACCTATGGTTTGCTTTATCACTCTTTGTCCTGCAAAACCTACCAAAGCTCCTGGCTCGGCAATCACCAAATCTCCAAGCCAAGCAAAAGAGGCACTCACACCTCCCATGGTTGGATCTGTCAAGATGCTAATATAAGGAATTTTTTCTTTGCTTAAGAGTTTTAAAGCTGTACTTGTTTTACTCATTTGCATTAAAGAATAGGTGCTTTCTTGCATTCTAGCACCTCCGCTTGCACTTACAATCACTAAAGGATTTTTATTGCTGATAGATCTTTGTATGGCTCGGACTATTTTTTCACCCTCTACAGAACCTAAAGAACCTCCCATAAAAGAAAAATCAAATACAACAAGTTGAGTTTTTAACCCATCAATTGTACATTCTCCGCTTACAACTGCAGATTTTCTACCTGTTTTGTTTTGACCTTCGCTCAATCTTTTTTTATAAGACTTGCTATCGACAAATTTAAGTGGATCTGTGGCTTCTAAATTTGTGTCGAATTCTTCAAAGCTATTTTCATCGCTTAAAAGCCTAATTCTATCCATAGGAGAAATTCTCATATGATAAGAGCATTTAGGGCATACATTAAAACGAGATTCTATTTCTTTATAATACATTAAAGCATGACAACTTTGGCATTTCACCCAGTGTTCAGGTGCTTCTTTTGTGCTAGGCTGTTGTCTTCTGATTTTTGAAAAAATATCTATAAAATTCATATAAATTACCTATATTGAATTTAAAAATTTTCAGAATTATATCAAAATTTCTCTTATCTTTACTTACAAGAAAGAAATTTTCATTTTTTTCTAAATATAAATTTTGACAAAGTATTGATGCAGCTGTAGTATTAAAAGTTCGAGTTTTGCTCAAAATAATAACAAAATTTAAATAATTAAGCATAGATAAGGCTTAGTGCCGTTGCATCTAAAGATCTAAATTTTAATTTATTTTTTTGATAAAAATTAAGAATATGTAGATAAAGAGTTATTTTTTCAATACGAACTAGAGTATATTGATTGGGTAAAATTGATCGGAGAATAAATAGGCTTAAAAGTTAGTTTTTAAGTTTTGTCTTCGCTTAAGATTAAATTTCATTGTTGGCTAAATGACCATTAAAGGCATTTTTGGATTTGTCATCTTTATATAAGAGCTATTGAGGTACTTTAAAAGGGTGTTTTTAATAAAATTAGAACTTCCATTTAAGGAATTAAGAATAATTTTTAAGAATCGCCTTTCCTATCAAACTGCTTTATTTAGAAAAAAATTACACAAAAGGACTTAATATAGTTTATAAAATTCATTCACATTTTAATTAAATTTATAGCTTTGGTTGTCATTATAACCATTTTTAGAATATAAATTAAGATCGTTTTGTGGAATTGTTTAGATACTTGCTAATTTCTAAATTTACCTTTACAAGTATCTAAGAATTTTTCCATTAAAAACGCGTTCCAAGGTTAAATTCAAAAGTATTTGTATCATCGCCTTTTTTATCATTAAGTGGTTTAGCAAAAATAAGTTGTAAAGGTCCAATAGGAGTGATCCATTCTAAACCAAATCCTGTACTCATTCTTTTTATCTCGTCTAAATTTTTACGTCCTATCATACCATAGTCAAAAAATATACTACCACGAAGTTTAATTCTATCAATTAGTGGAAAGCTAATTTCTGCTGAATTTGCAAAAGCTATAGTTCCACCTACTTCATCGCCCCATTCATTTTTAGGACTTACGGTTCTGCTTTCAAAACCACGAATTGAACGGATACCTCCTAAATAAATTCTTTGATTGATTGGTAAATAGCCTCTATTCCAGACTTTATAAAAACTTGCTTTATAACGATAAATGAGGTCAAATCCTATATAATCTTGCAAGCCTTGATAAAAATTAAATTTTGAACTTGAAGATAAAAACTTTTGATCCCCTCCAAGTCCAGCATATTCAAGACCCGTGGAAGCAATAATCCCAGATCTAGGCAGATAATAATCATCTGTATTGTTAAATGATATCATCGGTGTAATAGAACTTTTTATGCTTTTGCCAAGATCATAACCTGTTCTTAGCAATGTTGGACTAAGGTAATAAATATCGCTTTGCTCTAAATTATAAGTTAGGCTTGCGTTAAAATATCTTGCAAATTGACGACCAAAGGTGATGTCAAAACCATAATTTCTTTCTGAATAATTATCCCATTCATAATCATTAGAATAAAGAGTTCCTCCAAGACTATAGCGACTATCAAGAACTCGTGGATTGATAAGACTGATTCTTCCTGATAAGGTATCATCGCTTTTATCTACATTGATTGAACTTTTAACACCTGAACCAAAAATATTTGTATCTGATAGGGAAGCATTCAAAAGCAATCCATCGCTTGATCCATACCCTATACCTCCAGATATTGCGCCTGTAGATGCTTCTTTAACATCAACAATAAGGTCAATATGAGTATCATCAACTTTTTTTTCTTTAATATCTACATTATCAAAATAAGAAGTTCTTTTTAAGGCATTTTTTGATTCAGTTAAATCAGTTCTATTGTATAAATTACCTTCAGTGACATACATTTCTCTACGTATAACGCGATCAACTGTGCGTGAATTATTTGAAATAATCACATTTCTAATATAAACTTTTTCATGAGGAACAACCTTAAAAGTAATTGCAACTTCATGAGTTTCATCATTTTTTTGGATATCTGGATAAACTTCAACAAAAGCATAGCCCAAATCAGCACTTTGAGTTTCTAAGGTTTTTGTATCTTTTCTAACATCTTCTATATTAATAATCTTACCAACACTAGAACGCAAACTTTTTATTGTTTTTATATTTTGTTTTTCTTCAAATAAAGGATTTTCTATGGCAATATTTTTTATTTTGTAAGGCTTTCCTTCTTTTACAAAATAAGTCAAATTAGCTTGATAAGTATCTGTGTAAGTTTTTAAGTAAGGAGGGGATATTTGTACATCTAAATAGCCTTTTTTCATATATTCATCACTAATTCTTGCACTATCGTTGTTTAATTCAAATATTTTTAGCTTTCCATCATTTCTTCCCCACAGCCAACCCATAAATTCTTTTTCTTTATTAACCACTGCAGGTTCGATATCAGAATAGGATAATTTTTTAGCACCGCTTAAAGATACATTATCAATAACGATATTTTCTCCACGATTAACTATAAATTCAAGTTCTAAACCATCGGTATTGTCTAAGTTTTTGGTTTTATATTCAACAATGGTATCAAAATAACTTTTCGATTCGTAATAATCTTTAATTCTTTTGCAAGCATCTTTAGCGCTTGATTCATCAAATAGATTTCCACGTTTGATGCTTAAAATATTTTCAACTTGCTTACGATCGTTAGAAGCAATACCTGTGATGGTTACTTTAGCAATACTTGGTTTTTCAGTGACTATAATATCTATAACCCCGTTATGTTCTTCTACGGCAATATTATCAAAATAATTTTGTTTGTAAAGATTGAGTATAGCACTGTTAATTTTAGAAAGATTTAATTCTTCGCCGACTTTAAGACCAGTAAGATTTATAGCGGTTGTGCTTGAAAGATGATTTAAACCACTAAATTTAATTTCTTTAATAATAGTCGCATTGCTTAATGTAGCCAAAATGCAAACACCGATGATTTTTTTCATTATTTTTACCTAAAAAACAAACTTTGATATTAAAACCTACAATGATAGCAAAAGAAATTTAACAAATGATTTTAGATACCTTAATAATCAAAACCTTAATAATTTAGATTTGTAAAATCACAGATTAAACATAATTTAGTATTTACTATAATTGATTAGAATTAATTTTAAAGTATTTGAGATTTTGAGCATTGTTGATTTCGTAGGAAAAAATATGGCAAAAAGAAAGAAAAGAATTGTTTATTTGTATTTTTTGATTATTGTTGTTTTGTTAGCTTTTTTTATTACAAAAAAAGAAGATATATTCAAAGCAAATTCGCCTCAAATTATTATGCCGGATATAATCTATACCAATCTTAAAAAACCAATCTCAGTACGTATCAAAGATTCTAAATATCCGATTAAAAACGTCCAGATAGTTTTACGAAAAAATAGCAACGATAAAGGGGTGGTTATAGCTGATGAAAAAATTCAAAATTTAAATGATATTACTTTACAAGTTGCTTTACCAAAATATAAAGAGAAGATGAAATCTTTTATTATGGAAATTTCTGCAAACAATAATGATTTTTGGAATTTTTTGAGTCAAAATGAGGCAAAAAAACAAATTGCAGTTATTGTTGATGAAGATTCTCCTAAGGTTAATGTTTTAAGCAATTCTTACCAAATTGAACAAGGTGGAGCCGCAGCTGTTGTATTTGAAGTCAATGATGCAAACTTAGATAAGGTTTATATAGAGACAAATAAGGGTAAAATTTTCCAAGTTAGGCCTTATATTAAAGAGGGATATTATACAGCGATCATTGCTTGGGATGCAAGAGATGAAGAATTTCGTGCTTATATTGTTGCTAAAGATAAAGCAGGAAATATATCTAAAGAACGTATAAGGTATTATTTTTTAAATCGCAAATACCGTGTTTCTAATATCAGCCTTACGGATAAATTTTTAGATGGCAAAATTGAAAATTTAGCTCAAGAATATGCTCCTAAAGATAATAATTTTACACGTTTTGAAAAATTTAAATTTGTCAATGAGACTTTAAGAAACAATAATGAGATTCTTATACATCAAATCACTTCAGAGATCCCTGAAGTTAAATTAAGAAATTTTAATATCAATTTATTTTTGCCACTTAAAAATGCCATGAAGGTGGGAGATTTTGCTGATCATAGATATTATTCTTACAATGGTCAATTTATTAGTGATTCTTATCATATGGGAATTGATTTAGCGAGTGTTATGCAAGCGCCAATCATAAGCAATAATTCCGGTAAAGTCATCTTTGCGGAGAAAAATGGAATTTATGGGCTTAATTTAATCATCTATCATGGTTTTGGAGTTTATAGCCTTTATGGGCATTGTTCTTCTAAAAGTGTTGATGTAGGTGAAAAATTAGCAAAGCAAAGTGTGATAGCAAGAACGGGGACAAGTGGTTTAGCATTAGGAGATCATTTGCATTTTGGAGTTTTAGTTCAAGGGGTTGAAACACGTCCAGAACAATGGCAAGATAGAAAGTGGATTGAAAATAATATTTACAAAGTTTTAGACGATGGAAAAAAAATAATTTTAGGACAAAAATAATGAAACAATTAACTTTAGCAAAATCAGTAAAAGGTGTTGGTATAGGACTACACAAAGGAGAGCCTATCGAAATCACTCTTGAACCCTTAGAAGCTGATAGTGGAATAGTATTTTTTCGAAGCGATTTAAATGTAAGCTATAGAGCTATTCCTGAAAATGTAGTTAATACTCAAATGGCTACTGTTTTAGGCGATGATCGTGGTTTTATTTCCACGATAGAGCACTTAATGAGTGCAATCAATGCTTATGGGATAGATAACATACGCATCGTTTTAAATGCGAACGAAGCCCCTGTTATGGATGGATCAAGCATTAGTTTTTGTATGATGCTTGATGAAGCAGGATTTAGAGAGCTTGATGCACCTAAAAAGATTATGGTGATTAAAAAGCCAATAGAAGTAAGAGATGGTAATAAATTTGTGCGTTTAATACCGACAAAAGAACCTCGTATCAATTATACGATTAAATTTGACAATGCGGTCATAGGTGAGCAAACTTATAATTTTGAATTCAGTAAAAAAAATTATATAGAAAATATCGCAAGGGCTAGAACTTTTGGTTTTTTAAAAGATGTGCAAATGCTTAGAGATAAAAATTTAGCCCTTGGCGGAAGTTTGGAAAATACTATAGTTGTGGATGAAAACCGTATTTTAAATCCTGAAGGTTTGCGTTTTAAAGATGAATTTGTAAGACATAAAATTTTAGATGCTATTGGGGATCTAACCTTGCTTGGATATAGAGTGTTTGGAGACTATATATCTTTTGCTGGAAGTCATCATTTAAATCACTTACTCACCAAAGAGGTATTAAAAGATAAAGAAGCTTATGAGATTGTCAGCCTTGAAAAAGCAAATGAAAAAGCTTATGAAAAGGTTTTTGCATAAAAACTTCTCTCTTGCTTAATGCCTTATCTAAGCCTTTGATGCTTGGTATTTATGAAAATGATCTTCTTGTAAAAAGTATAACAAGCGATGAAAAAGCGAGTGAATTTATACCTAAAATTTTACAAGAATTACTTCAAGATTTCACCTTTGATGAGCTTATTTACGCTAATGGTCCAGGCTCTTTTATGGGGATTAAAATTTCTTATGTGAGTTTAAGTACCCTAAGCATAGTTAAAAATATCCCTTTGTTTGCAATCAGTGCATTTGAATTAAATAACAACCGGCCTATTAGCGCTCATAAAGAAATGTGTTTTGTAAAAAAAGGAGATGAAATTGTTTTAGAAAAAGCTATTTTTGGAGAGTTTAGTTTGCCTTCAAATTTAAGCAAGCTTAATAAAAAAAATGATAATCTACCTTTTTATTTTTTGCCTGCAATTTAAATAATTTTACTAGGAATCAATATTGAAAATTTTAGTACCTGCAACGAGTGCAAATTTAGGACCAGGGTTTGATTGTTTAGGTTTAAGTTTAGGGCTTTTTAATAGTGTTGTCATTGAAAAATCAAATTTGTTTAGTATCAGTATTTATGGAGAAGGCAGTGAAAATTTAAGCCTTAAAAAAAATAATATTTTTGTGAGTATTTTTAATGAGGTTTATCAAAGATTAAGTGGAAAAAAGGATGCTTTTCGTTTTATTTTTGAAAATAAAATTCCTTTATCTAGAGGACTTGGAAGCTCTTCGGCTGTGATTGTTGGAGCTATAGGAGCAGCTTTTGAAATGGCAGGTTTTAGGGTTGAAAAACAAAAAATTTTAAACGAGGCATTAAAATACGAAAACCATCCAGACAATATAGCCCCAGCAGTTTTAGGTGGATTTGTAGTTTCTGTGGTTGAGAATGAAAATGTTTTGAGTATTAAAAAGCCCATAGATGAGAATTTAAGCGCTATTATTGTTGTTCCAAATGTGTTTATGAATACAGAACAAAGCCGCACAACTTTGCCCATGAGTTTAAGTTTAAAAGAATGTGTTTTTAACCTATCTCATTCTTCTTTTCTTACAGCTTGTTTTTTGGAAAAAAAATACGATTTATTGGCTATAGCTAGTAAAGATTTGATTCATCAAACTCGTAGGATGAAAAATTTACCAGAACTCTTTGAGGTGCAAAAATGTGCTTTAGAAAATAAAGCTTTAATGAGTACTCTTTCAGGATCAGGATCAAGTTTTTTTAACCTTGTTTATAAAGAGGATGTAAAATATTTAAAACAAAGGCTTGAGCAAAAATTTAAGGATTTTAAGATTTTAGTTTTAGAATTTGATAATAAAGGCTTTGAAATTTGCTAAAAAACGAAAAAAAAAGATATAATTTCAAAGATATAGATAAACATAAACCCATTAGAATGTGTGTAGTTTGTAAAAATCGTTTTTTTCAAGAAGAATTATATCGTTTTAAAGTTTTCAAAGAAGAGTTGTGTCAAAACTCAAGTTTTGGCCGTAGCATTTATTTATGTGATAAATGTTTTGAAAGCGAAGATAAAATTTTGCAAAGAGCATTCTTAAAAGCATGTAAAAAATTAAATACAAAAATCACTCAGCAAAAATTAAAGGAGATAGTTTTCAATGGCAAAAATTAGGATTCATGAGATTGCAAAAGAATTAGGATATGATAGTAAAGAAATTATCGCAAAAGCTAATGAGTTGGGGCTTAATATCAAAACCGCATCAAATGCTGTAGAGCCAGATGTTGCTGCAGGAATTTATGAATACATACAAACTAAAGTAATTCCGGAGGCTTTCAAAAAAAATACAAAACCAGCTCCTGCAAAAAAGGCAAAATCAAAACCAAAAGAAGAGAAAAGTCAAGATGTAAAAAAAACACAAACGGAAAAAAAATCTTCAAAGAAATCTCAAGAAAAATCAAAACCTGATTCAAAAGAATTAAAAGAAGAATCAAAAGAGAACGTCCAAGAAAGTTTAGCAAGCGCTACTTTGGCAAAAAGAAGAGGGCTTGTGATTGTTAAAAAGAAAAAAGACGAAGAAGAAATTATAAAAAAAGATGAACCAAAAAGTGTTCCTGATACACCTTCAAATCAGGAGAGAATAAGCTTAAAAACTATGTTTTCAAATGCAGATGAAAATTTAAAGAAAAAGAAAAAAGATAAAAAACCTAATATCGCAGTCAAAAAAGAAAATACTCAAAAAATGGATCTTTTGGGAAATCAAGATTTTGCTGAAATTTCTTTAGACGATGAAGATGAGGTTGTTTTGCCTGATTTTAGTGTTAAAGAAGAAGAAAAACCGAACAATACGGTTAAAAAACAGCCCAATTTTTTACGCCAAGCTGTGGGTAATTCTGTTAATTTTGCTGAAGGCGGAATTCAAAGAAGAAGTCGTAAAAAACCGCCTAAAAAAGTAGAAAAAAAAGAAAATGAAGCCATTACAAGCGTTGAAATTCCTAAAGAAATTAGAGTGTATGAATTTGCCGATAAAATAGGTAAAAATACAAGCGAAGTGATTTCAAAGCTTTTTATGCTAGGCATGATGACGACTAAAAATGATTTTTTGGATGAAGATGCTATTGAAATTTTAGGCTCTGAATTTGGCATAG
Organism: Campylobacter aviculae; assembly: GCF_005406215.1. Lineage (GTDB taxonomy): Bacteria > Campylobacterota > Campylobacteria > Campylobacterales > Campylobacteraceae > Campylobacter_D > Campylobacter_D aviculae. Next base: position 47,852 of record NZ_NXMA01000012.1, read on the forward strand.
AAATTACGATTACTAACGAAGCAGAAGAATTTGATTATGTAAAAGACTATGAAACTCAAGATGATGAAAAGGATTTAATGGTTAGAGCTCCTGTTATTACGATAATGGGACACGTTGATCATGGTAAAACCTCATTGCTAGATTTCATCAGAAAATCTCGTGTTGCAAGTGGTGAAGCAGGGGGGATTACTCAGCATGTTGGTGCTTATATGGTGGAAAAAAATGATCGAAAGATCACCTTTATCGATACTCCAGGTCACGAAGCTTTTACCGCAATGCGTGCAAGGGGTGCGAGTATCACCGATATCGTTATTATCGTTGTTGCTGCTGATGATGGGGTGAAACCTCAAACAAAAGAAGCAATCAATCATGCAAAAGCTGCTAATGTACCTATCATCATAGCGATCAATAAGATGGATAAAGAGGGTGCAAATCCTGATATGGTAAAAACTCAACTTGCTGAACTTGATATCATGCCAGTAGATTGGGGTGGAAGTTATGAATTTGTAGGCGTGTCTGCTAAAACCGGAATGGGGATAGAAGATTTGCTTGAAATCGTGCTTTTACAAGCTGACATTTTGGAATTAAAAGCAAATCCTAAAAATTACGCAAAAGCAAGCATTATAGAATCTTCCATACAAAAAGGTCGTGGCGCGGTTGCTACTGTGATCGTGCAAAATGGAACTTTAAAAGTAGGTGATACGGTTGTAGCGGGTGTTTCTTATGGAAAAATAAAAGCTATGAGTGATGATCAAGGCAAAGCACTTAAAGAGATCAAGCCAGGTGAATGTGGAGTGATAGTTGGTTTAAGTGAAGTAGCACAATCGGGTGAAATTTTAATCGCTGTTAAAACCGATAAAGAAGCAAGAGAGTATGCGGCTAAACGTTATGAATACAATCGTCAAAAAGAGCTTAGCAAATCTACAAAAGTCAGCATTGATGAACTTGGAGCTAAGATCAAAGAAGGCAATATCAAAGCTTTACCAGTTATATTAAAAGCAGACGTTCAAGGAACACTAGAAGCTTTAAAAGCAAGTTTGGAAAAATTAAGAAACGATGAAATTAAAGTCGATATTATCCATAGTGGGGTAGGTGGAATCACACAAAGCGATATTGAGCTTGCTAGTGCGAGTGAAAATTCTATCGTACTTGGTTTTAATATACGCCCAACAGGAGAGATCAAAGAACGTGCTAAAGATAAAGGTGTTGAAATAAAAACCTACAATGTTATTTATAATCTTTTAGACGATGTTAAAGCCTTGCTTGGTGGTATGATGAGCCCTATAATTTCTGAAGAGCAATTAGGTCAAGCTGAAATCAGACAAGTGATTAATGTGCCAAAATTGGGTCAAATTGCGGGCTGTATGGTTACAGAAGGCGTGATCAATAGAGGGGCTAAAATTCGTCTCATACGAGAAGGTGTGGTGGTTTTTGAAGGAAGCGTGAGTTCTTTAAAACGTTTTAAAGATGATGTCAAAGAGGTTGCAAAAGGTTATGAGTGTGGCGTTGGCATACAAGGATGTGATGATATGAGAGTGGGTGATTATATAGAAAGTTATAAAGAAGTTGAAGAAAAAGTAAGTCTATGAATCCAGCCGAGATTAAAAAGCTACGCACAGAAAGCATTTTAAAAGAGCTTATCCCTGAAGCTTTGGCGAATTTAGACGATGAGAATTTAAAAAATCTTTGCGTTGTGGATGTAGAATGCAAAAAAGGCAGATATGATGCTTTTGTGTATCTTGATAAGATGTTTTTCAATGCCCATGAGCAAGAAAAAATTCTTAATGCTTTAAAAAAGGCATCAAGGGCTTTGCAAAACTATTGTATGAGTGAGCAAGGTTGGTATCGCTGTCCGAATTTTCATTTTAAATTTGATGATAGACTCGAGTATCAAAATCACATGGATGCACTTTTTGAAAAGATAAAAAAGGAAAAAAATGAATCTTGAGGCTTTATGCAAAGAAGCAAATTTAGAGCTTTATGATAGTGAATTAGTCAGTGAAAATGGAAAAAAAATTTACCGAATTTATGTGATGAATCCTTTAAATGAAAAAGGTGAAAGAGCGGGGATAAATTTGGATGATTGTGCTAGGCTTAGTGAGATTTTATCGCCTATTTTTGATGTGGAACCACCTATAAGTGGAGAATATTTTTTAGAAGTTTCAAGCTGTGGGCTTGAAAGAAAGCTTAGCAAAATAGAGCATTTTGAAAAAAGTATCAATGAGCTTGTAAAAATCACAACCAATGAAAGAGAAAAGATCGAGGCAAAAATTCTTAGCGTTGAAAATGAAAATATAAATTTACAAACCTTAGATAATGAAAAAATCACTCTTAAATTTAATGATATAAAAAAAGCTAGAACCTTTGTGCAGTGGTGAAAAATAAATTATTTATTAATAAATAATTTATTATAATGCTTATTAATTTTCAAAATAGCTAAAAGAGGAAATTGAATGTGGAATTTAGATAAAAAAGAATCTCAAGAATTGGTGGATAATTTTTTACAATTTCAAGAAGTATGGACTTTAGATAGAGTCCAAGAAATGACTTTAAAAGAATATACCAGTGTGTTAAAAGAAAATCCAAATAGAGATGATTTTACTTTTTGGATAGAAAATAAACTTGGCAATATAGGAAGCATTTGGGGTGGCTCAAGTTTTAAATTTGGTATATATAGAAGAAACGATGAGGGTGAAAAAAAATCTTCTAAAGGTAGATTGTATAATCAAAATTATGCTTGGTTATCTAAATATGGAAATAACCAAGATGAAGCTTTTGAAAATGTAAAAAAAATAATTGTAAAAATAATACAAGCAAGTAAAAATAATGATTTAGAGGCGATAGAAAAGATAAATTTTGGGGATGCTGTAAAATGGAAAATAGCTTTTCATTATCAAGATATAAAAAATATTAAAATAGTTAATATTTTTTCAAAAGATGTTTTAAACGTAATATCCAAAAATAAATTTAAACAGAAATTGAAAACATGTGAAATTTATAGAAAATTAATAGAAGATGAAAATTTATCATTAATAGATATGATAAATAAAATAGCCAATCCTTTATGGTTTGAATATGGTGAAAATAGTGAAAATTATATTAGAGAAATAAAAGAACTATTTTTTAATTTTTTAAAAAGTGAATTGCACGATGAAGTTATAAAAGAATATATTGATGCAATAGATAATATATCTAAGAAATTTTTAGACAAGAGTTTGTATAGCTATAGCGATAACAATGAATTTTATAGAAATAAACACAAATTAGACAAAGATAAAAATTTTTTATCAGAAAATCTTAAAAATGGTAATATGTATTTTAATGCATTGAAATATTATGAGAAATTTTTTAAAGTTCATTTTGGAAAAGATATACAAGATGAAAATATATCTTTAAATCAAATTCTTTATGGGCCTCCAGGGACAGGAAAGACTTATCATACTATAGATAAAGCTTTAGAAATTTTGGGTGAAAATTTAGGAAATAGAATAGACAAAAAAGCAAAATTTGATGAGTATGTAAAAAATGGACAAATAGTTTTTACTACCTTTCATCAAAGTTACGGATATGAAGAATTTGTAGAGGGTATAAAACCTGTTATAAACGAAGATAATGGAAATTCTAAAGAGTTGGAATATGAAATAAGAGATGGAATTTTTAAAGAACTTTGCAAAAAGGCTTTAGAAAATGAAGATAATATAAAAGACTTTAATGTTTATATAAATAAATTAAAAGAAAAAGCAAAAGAAGAAGATGATAATCCGGAAAAATATTTTAAATTGCCAAATACAAAATATTCTATTCAGTATAGAGGTGGAAAAACATTTAGAATTAAATTTGATGATATGAGTAAAAATCATAAAGATTATCCAGTAAATATAGACAATATAATGAAATTATATAAAACTTCCAGTGTAAATGAAATATATAATTCAGCATATGTTAAAGCTATATTAAATTATTTAAAATCGCAAGGTTTGAAAGATTATCAAGACAAACCAAAAGAAACAAATTTGCCTTACATTATCATTATTGATGAAATCAATCGCGGTAATGTAAGTAAGATTTTTGGTGAGCTTATAACTTTGATAGAACCAAGCAAAAGGATAGGGGCAGAAGAAGAACTAAGGGTAACTTTGCCTTATAGTGGTGAAAAATTTGGAGTACCTGAAAATATTTATATTATAGGCACTATGAATACAGCTGATAGAAGTATAACTTCGCTTGATACAGCCTTAAGAAGGCGTTTTGAATTTGTAGAGATGATGCCTGATCCTAAAGAATTAGAAAATTTAGAATATAAAGATGTAGATTTATCAAAACTATTAACAGCTATCAATACTCGTATAGAATGCTTGCTAGATAGGGAAAAAACTATAGGGCATGCGTTTTTCATAGGTGTTAAAAATTTAGAAAATTTAAAGAGTGTTTTTCAAAATAAAATCATCCCTCTTTTGCAAGAGTATTTTTACGATGATTATGCTTTAATAAATGCCGTTTTAAATAATAATGGTATGGTTAAAAAAGTAGAAAATAAAGAAAATGATTATTTAAATAGCATTAAGAAGCTAGAAACATATAATGAGAAAACTATTTATAATATTAACCCTTTTGATAATGAAATTTGGGATAAAATAGAAACGTATCAAAAAATTTATATCGATAACAAAACCGAAGAAAATAATAAAAACAATGACTAATGTTTTTCAAGTTATTGAATATCAAGCTTTTAGTGAGAATGACTTAAAAAAAGATTTTGGAAATAGAGCAAATAAATTTTATAAAGAATTAGAAGAATTTGCTAAAAATAATGAAATTTTTTTAGGTTTTAAAAATAAAAATACGCTAAAAGCTAAAAATTATGTAGGCATGATACAAACAAAAAGTGGGATTTTGGAGATTTTGCCCAAATGCACCGATTTAGAAAGTTATCAAGGAGAAAAAGATGAGAATTTAAAAAAAATAAATTTTCATCAACTAAAACAAATTTATAAACTAGATATACAAAAGAACGAGTCTAAGAACGAGATCAAAATAGAAAAATTTGTAAATTTTAACTATGAAAAAAATTACAATTTTCCCTCTAAGCAACTTTTGTTAAATTTACTTACAACCTTAAAAAATTCTCCTTTCAAAAAAAGTCATATTTCATCTTTGAAAACTTCTAAAATGCCTTTATTTGAAATTTTTATTTCTATGTTTTTAGAAGAATTGGATTTGATTTTTAAAAAAGGATTAAAAAAAGATTATGTGAGCATACAAGATAACAGGGCTTTTTTAAAGGGAAAATTGTTTTTTAGTGAAAATTTAAAACACAATCTTATCCATAAAGAAAGATTTTTTACAGAAAGTGATGAATTTATCTTAGATATTCCGCCAAATCGTTTGATCAAATCCACTCTTGAGTTTTTAAAATCCAAAACAACTATGCATAAATTTAAAGTCATAAAAGCTTTGCAAATGCTTGATGAGGTGCAGTTGTCTAAAAATTATAAAAAGGATTTTGAGTATAAAATTTCAAGACATTTTGATTATTATGAAACTTTGCTTTCTTGGTGTAGGATTTTTTTACAAAAAGAAACCTTTACCCCTTATAAAGGAGACAATGAAGCCTTTGCCTTGCTTTTTCCTATGGAAAAACTTTTTGAAGATTATGTAGCTCATATGTTTAAAATAGCCAATGATCAAGTTAAGATTAAAACTCAAGATAAAACTAAATTTCTAATGAGTAAAAATGATAGCGAAGATTGTTTTTTACTTAAACCAGATCTTTATATCCAAGATCATATAATCGCAGATACCAAATGGAAAATTCTAAGCGATAGTGACGATAAAAAACAATACTCTATCGCACAAAGCGATCTTTATCAAATGTTTGCCTATGCTGCTAAATTCAAGGCAAAAGAGGTTTGGCTTATTTATCCTTTGTGTGGGAGGACGCTAGAATTAAAAGAGAAAAGCAAAAAGGATGAGTATTTTTTCAAAGCAAGTGATTTCTTAAATTTCTTAGAAAGTCGCATAAAGTTAAAAATCTTATTTGCGCCCTTGCCTTTTGCAAATGATTTTCACGCCTAAATTGATTAAAAAACCAAAACAAGCAACGATAATGATACAAGCCCCGCTAGAAAGATCAAAATAATAACTAAGCAAAAGTCCTCCTAAGCAAAAAATCATACTCAAAAAGCTTGCCAAAATCATTATAAAACCAAGTTTTTTACTAAAATTCTCAGCAATAAAACTAGGAATGCTAAGTAATGCCATAACTAGGATAAGCCCTACAAGACGGATAGAAATAACAATGCAAAATGCCATTAGCGCGATTAAAAGATAATGAAAAAAACTCGTATTTATCCCGCGTACTTTTGCAAATTCATTATCAAAGCTTATCGCCTCAAATTGTCTATAAAATAAAAACATTAAAGCAATCACCACTCCATCAACCAAACCCATCAAAAACAAATCTTGATTTTCAACCGCTAAGATATTTCCAAACAGATAAGCCATAAGATCGGTATTATAGCTAGGGCTTAAATCTATAAGTATGATCCCAATTGCCATACCAAAAGCCCAAATCACAGCAATGATACTATCGCTTCTGTGTTCATAATGTTTGACTAAAAAGGCAACGATAAAGGCTAATATGAGAGTAAAAATACTTGTACTAAGCAAAATAGGCAAAGAAAAATAAAAAGCGATCCCTATGCCCCCAAAAGCCCCGTGTGTAATACCTCCAGCCATTGAAAAAAGCCGATTGATCATGATTAAAGTTCCTATAATTCCGCAAGCAATACTGACTAAAATTGCCGCAAAAAGAGCGTTTTGAAATACAGTGAAATGAAGAATTTCAAACATTATTTTCCTTTTTTAAGCAATTTTCTTTCTTTTGGCAACTTTCCTTATAATGACAGTTTGTATCATCACACAAACAAGAATTTAAACTCATTTCCACATCACAAAAATGAGAGTGATTTTCATATAAGTGTTTTAAAAATTCGCTTTTCTTTTTTTCTTTTTGGTTTGGATGTAAAAAAAGTTCTTTATTTAAATGAGCGATTTTATCACTAAAAGTAAGCACTAAATTAATATCATGACAAACTAACAAAATGCCTACACCTTTTGCATGCAAAGAGGCTAAAAGTTCAAAAATTTCAATTGCTGATTTGCTATCAACACTTGCGGTTGGTTCGTCTAAAATAAGCATTTTGCATTCATCTACCAAAGCTCTTGCTATAAAAACGCGCTGTCTTTGTCCCCCGCTTAGCTCATTGATCGTTTTCTTGTAAAAATCCTGCATTCCAACATTTCTTAAAGCCATCATTGCTTTTTCTTTATCATTTTTATTATAAAAACCAAATATTTTTTTATTAATAAGTCCCATAAGAACTACATCGATGACTCTAGGAAAAAAATTGGGATTGGCTAAAGTATGTTGTGGAACATAGCCGATTTCATTTTTTTTAATCCCGCTAAATTGTATGGTGTTTTTAGAATTTAAAAGCCCTAAAATGAGTTTTACAAGTGTGGATTTTCCGGCTCCATTGGGACCTATGATGGATAAAAAATCTTTATTATCATAACTTAAATTGATATTTTTTAAAACATATTCTTGATTGTAGCAATAATTAAGATTTTTGATACAAAAAAATTCCACACATTACCTTATTTGGAATCTTTTGCTAAAGCATCACTAGTGCGTAAAAGCTCATTTTCCCAATCTTTAGAAAGATGATTGATTTCAAAAATTTTTGCATTGCATTCTCGTGCTAAAGTTTTTGCTGCTTTTTCTGGAAAACCATTTTGAACAAAGATTGTTTTGATATTTTTTTCTTTTACAAGAGTGATGAGTTTTTGCAAATCTTTAATTTTTGGCTCTTTTCCTAAAATTTCTACAGGAATTTGGGTTAAATGATAGCGTTTGGCAAAATAGGTCCAAGAAGGATGATAAACTACAAATTCTCTTTGTTTTAATTTTTCAAGTTTTGATGAAATTTGCAAATTGAGTCTATCAAGCTCTGCTAAAAATTGATCCAAATTTTTTTTATAAAGATCTTTATTTTGCGGATACTTTTGGATCAAAGTATCATAAATATTTACAGCCATAGTCTGTACTAATACAGGATCTAACCAAGTGTGTGGATCTTTTTGCTGGTGATGATGCGAATCTTCAAAATCCATTAAGGATATATTTTTTTGCATATCAACAATTTCTAATTTAGGAAAATTATGACGAAATTTTTCCATAAAAACTTTTTCGAATTCTAAACCTATAGTAAAATAAATGTCACTTTTTTCTAGTTTTTTCATAACACTTGGTTTAAATTCAAAATGATGCTCATTGGCATTAGAAGGCAAAATCACGTTGATTTTGAGTGTATCTGCTGCAATTTTTTCCACAAAAAAAGCTTGTGGAGCTATGCTGACACTGATTAAAGGAATGGTATTTGAATCATTTTTTTTATGTAAATTTGCAGCTTCTGTAAAACTACAAAAACCTAAAATAGCCAATAGAAGAAGTATTTTTTTCATGTTAACCTTATTTTATTTTTTAAATCTCTAAATTATACAAGTATTTAATTTATTTTTCAATAAAATTAAAGCTTTGATTTAATATAATGTTTTGAGTGTTTTTCACAAAAATTATTTTAATGAGTGGGGGGGGGGGGATTTAATTTATGAATAGTTTAAAGTTCAAAGTTTCTTTTGTTGCAGGTTTAATTACCTTTGTTTGTTTATGTATTTTAGGTGTTATAAGTTATTTTTTCTTAAAAAATTTAATATATGCTGAGGTTGTTGAATCTGAAACAAACTATATAAAAGTGGCTAAAAATTCTGTTTTGACATTTCAAAACAGAAATAAAGAAGCTCTTGAAAAATATGCCAAAAGTATTTTAGAACTTCCTTATGATAAACTAAATACCCAACAAGCCCTAATTGAAAATATTGGAGAAGAACTTAAGGTTGTGAGGGATGCAGGAGGTTTTTTAGCGGTTTATATCGCCCAACCTAATGGAGAATTGATTGTTTCAGATCCGGATTCTGATTCTAAAAATTTAGATTTTGGTCTTTATGGTAAAGCAGATGATTATGATGCGAGAACAAGAGAGTATTATCAAGGAGCTTTAAAAACAAAAGAAGTATATATCACCGCCTCTTATATTGATGTAACTACAAATCTTCCTTGTTTCACTTATTCTAAAGCTCTTTATAAAGATGGTAAATTTATCGGAGTTTTAGCAATTGATGTTTTAACTAAAGATCTACAAGAGCAATATGATTTAAATCCAGGAAGAACTTTTGCTTTTGATAAAGAAGGTAAAATCTTTGTTGCTACGGATAAAGATCAGCTTAAAGAAGGTTATAATATCAGTCAAATTGTAGCTTTATCTAAAACAAAAGCGGATTTTGAACCTTTTGAATATACAAGAAAAAGAGACAATAGTGAAAGATTTGCTATATGTGCTAAATATGGTGAAAGTACAATCTGCATAGGAGAGCCAGCAGAAGCCATAAAAGAACCCGTACGTAAAATGACTTATGTTCAAGTTGTGGCTTCTGTGGTTATGATAGGGATAATTTTTGTTTTGCTTTATATTTTTATCGCCAAACTCCTCTCCCCACTCACCACCATCCAAAGTGGTCTTAACTCATTCTTTGATTTCATCAATCATAAAACAAAGAATGTCTCTACTATTAATATAAAAACTAATGATGAGTTTGGTCAAATCTCTCAAGCCATCAATGAAAACATCCTTGCAACCAAACAAGGTTTAGAACAAGATAACCAAGCTGTAAAAGAATCAGTCTCTACGGTTCAAGTTGTAGAAAGAGGAGA
>NZ_NXMA01000013.1 GCF_005406215.1 Campylobacter aviculae
CTAATGAATCAGCTATCATTTCTAATACAGTTAGTGATATAGCTAATAATATCTTAGAAGATGTTAAGAAGAAAAAGTTTTAAAGAACTTTTTCTTTAAATCATTATCTTTAAATCATTAATGATTATTCTTCTTTAATAACTTTATTGGATAATTATCATTGAATAAATCTTTGATAATTATCTTTTTCTATGATTATTATCCTAAAAAACAAATCAAGAAAATGCTAAAGATATTTAGAATATTTGTAAAAAATTTAATAAATCATAAAATTATTTATTTTTAGATTTTTCAATCAACCATACAATAGCTATCAATAACAATAAAATACCTGCAAAATTTAAAAATCCATATTTATTTGTGAAAAATACTATCAATATAAAAACAAGAAACAGTAATAAAACAATTCCCCTAAAAATTCCCATTAGGATAAAACTAACCAAACTCACTATTAAAAATAAAATCACTGATAGCATAAATCCTCCTTTGGTGAGTATTTTAATAAAAAAATATGAAAGGTTATGTCGAAAAAATTAAAAATAAAAATTTCATGACATAACCTGTCGCGAGAGTATCTTATACTTTCCTTGTAATTTTAAATTAAGGAGAAAAAATGTTTAAAAAAATTATATTAGGTGGTATAGCTCTTGGCGCTACAGGATACGGGATAAAAAAGATCTATGAAATTTGTACAGAAGATAAGATCCAAAATACCGACTATGATCAAATTCTAAATGATGTCCAAAATTATGAAAAAGAAAAATTTGCTCATGACAATTCTTTAAAGTCGAATTCACAGCTTGTAAATATTTTCAACAAAAATCAAGAATATCTACTTGGCACTAAAAATTATGATCAAGAAATCATGTGTTATGAATTTCAAATTTCAGACTTTGAATTTAATGATGAAAATTTCAAACAAAATATAATACAACTTAGCAAACTTTTAGAAAAGAAAATGCCGCTTATAATATCTGATGTGATCGCTGGAGAATTTCATCCTATTGAAAAAATTACAAAAATTTATCAAAGAGATTTTAATGATTTTAGCGAAGAAGAAAAAACAAATTTCAATCAAATTGTCAAGATAAACAATATCGTTTGCACTCTTATAAAAACTATAAAAGCGAGCAATTCTTATCCTGAATTTATGGATCAAGCGCTTAAAAGCTATATTGAAGATAAACTTAGAGGTCAACTATAATGATAAAACCCAAACTAAGATTAACAAAATGTTTAAAATGCAAAAAAACTTTTTTATCTCGCCCTAAAAGTGATGCTTTGGATGGAACAGAACGTTTTTGCCCAAATTGCAAAGGTGAAAAGAAAAATTGGTTGAATTTTTTGACCACCACTATCCTTAAATTAAAAAGAATATAGTAATTTTAATTACTCATTAAATATTTAAAATTTATTGACATGGGGGGGGGATTGGGTAAAATAACAAATTAATAAAAATAAATTTCAAAAAAAGAAGGGAGGAACCAAATAAATACTTTTCCATGCACTGTTTGCGGAGCTTGTTGTAAAAGCATTAATGGTATAAAAGAATTGCAAAACTTTAACAAAAATGGAATTTGCGTTCATCTCAAAGAAGATAATACCTGTGCGATTTACGATACAAGACCTATGATTTGTAAAATTGATGAAATCTATCAAAAATATTTTTCACAATATTATAAAAAAAATGACTTTTATAATGAAAATATAAAAATATGCAATGAATTGCAAAAAAAATTTAAATTAAATAAAAAATTCAGAATTAAACTTATAAAGGAGATTTAACATGCCAGTTCCATTTATTTTAGGAGGTATAGCTGCTGCGGTAGGTGCCTTTGGTGCAAAAAAAGCTTATGATGGATATAAAGCAAAAAGTGAGGCAGAGGATTTAAATAATGAAGCAGAGTCAATTTATGATCGTGCAAAAAATGAATTAGAGACATCAAGAAATCAAGCTCAATCATATCTAGAAAAACTTGGGGAAGCAAAAATTCATTTACATAAAAATTCTCTTAAAGATTTTATAGAAATTTTTTCAAAAATCAAAAATGTTGAAATTGATGATTTTGCAGAAGATGAATTTCAATTTAATATTAAAGAATTTATAAAAACATTGGATTCAAACTGTATTGAATTCAGTAAATTAGTTGGAGGAGGTATTGCATCCTTAGGAGCTGGAGCATTAGCAGGTATTGGTGCTTATAGTAGTGTAGGATTTTTAGCAACGGCATCTACTGGAACTGCAATAGCATCATTAAGTGGTGCAGCAGCTACAAATGCCACCTTAGCTTGGCTTGGAGGAGGTAGCATTGCTGCAGGTGGCTTTGGAATGAGCGTTGGAACGGCTATATTAGGTGGTATAGTGGCTGCACCGGTTTTAGCTGTAGGAGGATTCTTGTATTCCAAAGCTGGAGAGGAAGCCCTCTATAATGCCGAAAGTAATCTCATGAAAGCAAGAGCTTTAGCTAAAGAATTTGAAACCGCACAAATAATTACCGATGCAATTGCAAAAATTGTAGCACAATCTTTGAATGTTATTGAAAAAATAGATTCTCTTCTTTGTAAAGAGCTACAAACACTAAAACTCATGGTTATTAAAGAAAATGATTATACAAAATATTCACAAGGAGAAAAGGAGCATTTGCGCTTTATTGTTAATCTTGTTAAAACATTAACAGGAATTTGCAGAGTTAATGTTTTAACCGATAATGGAATTGTAAATGAGGAATTTAAAAAAGCAATTGAATTTGCACAAAACCAAACAAATAAAATTATAAATTATGAAGATGCAAATGAAGAAAATCGAGAACCACATAGCAATCAAGAGAAAAACCCATGGCTGGAATATAGTTTTATAAATAACAAAAATGGTGAGCAATAAAAACCTAAAGAAGAAAAAATCAACAAAATCATTTAAATAAAGATGGCAAAAGCCATCTTTAAATGTAAGGAATTTTAATGAATAGAGAAACTTTATTTAACGAATTTTTAGATGAATTGGGCTCTCAAAGTTTAGCTAGATTTGGTCTTAATATTTTTAATAACTCATACGGAGCTTTAGTAGAAAGCGGAAAGCTTACAACAAATATATTCAAAGAAGCAAAACAACATGGAAAAAATCCCAATGGATTTGGACAATTATTTGAAACAATACATGTTGGAAAACAAAATATACAAAATGTTAAAAATAAAACTGGAGTTTATACTTTTACTACAGATGAATTGGCAGCAATAAATCGAGTTTATAAAGGTGAAAAATTTGACACTTTAAATGAAGAAAAAACAAAAACTATTACAGCAAATTATTCTGAAAAAGAAATGAAAAAAATTATAAACAACCCAAATTTAAAAGGCCTTATGAAAACCAATCATCCAATAGCAGATACTGTTAGCATAGATAAAAATGGTAAAATTATCGAATTATCACAATTAAAAGCTATTAGCGGTAGTATTTTTTCCAAAGAACAAGATAGATATTTCGATGCAATAGAAAAAGTTAAATTAACATCTGTTACTGTAGATGAAGAAACTTACAATAAAGCAAAATTGGATATAAAAAAATTAGAAGAAAAAATTAAAATTGCCCCTGAAGAAAAAAAAGAGATATTGAAAGAACGGTTGCAAGAAAAACAAAAGAAATTTAATTATCTTAAAAAAAATGGAAATAATCATACAAATCCTCAACAGGCTGTGAATAATGTTATAAAGATACAAATAGGGGAATCTATTGAAAATATATATATGACAGGAGGCAGCGATGCAATTATTGTGGCACTAAGCACATTCGCAAGCGGTGTCATCTACGAAATGCGCTCTGAATTTATAGATAAAAATCATGAAGATATTAAAATTAGAATAGAAAGAATATTAAAAGCTGTTTTAAAAAATTCTTCAGAAGCCTTTACTAGAGGGGCTAGTTTTGGAATTGTAGATAGTTTAGTTGTTATTGTTAGTCAATTGTTATCCAAAATAGGAGGACATCTTAAAAATTTATGGGGTAATTTAAGAAAATCAGTTAAGTCAATATGGAATGCTATTTGTGATTTTATATCGGGAAAAATCAAAAGCAAAAAAGAGCTTATTAAAATCATATTAAAATCCTTATTTTCTTCTATAATTGTAGCTTTTGGAGTTATACTAGAAGAGAAAATATTTTCATTTCTCAGCCCTATTTTAACCCCATTGGTAGCATCACCATTATCTATTGCTATCTCGATATTTGTTTGCTCTTTTGGAGTAATTGCATTTTCTCATACTATTGATTTAACACTAGATGCATTTTTTGGAATTTGTGCTGCAGCTGAAATGGCAAAAAAAAGAAAAGAAGAAATTCAAAAAATATATAATGATATTATGCCGAAAATGTTAGAAAATCAAGAAAAACTTAAAAATTTTACAAATAACTATCTCTATAAATTAAAAATCAACGAAGAAACAAATTTTAATGGCATATGCAAATCAATGGAAAAAGATGACTATGTTTTAGCCAATCAATACATCATTGCTTTTGCACAAGAATTTGAGATAAAAGGGCTTTTTACAGCACAAAAAGAATTTGATAACTTTATGCTAGATAACAAAACTTTAAAAATTTGAAGGAAAATTATGAAAATGCTTATTTAATTTTAACATAAAAATATCCAAGCTAAAAAATACCAAGATTATGAAAATAAAAAACTGAATATTTATCACAATTTAACAAAATTATAACATTTGGGAAAAATGATCATGAAAGAGCACGACAAATTAGCCATTCGTTTGGCACAAATTTTATGCAAATTTAACGATGGGGAAAGATTGAGTATAGAAGAGCTTGCACAAGAATTTAATGTCGATGCAAGAACTATACAAAGAGACTTAAACGAAAGACTCTCCTTTATGCCCATTCAAAAAGAAAATGGAAAATACTTTCTTGAATCTTTTGCCTTGGGACAATTAAGCTTTAAAGACATACAAAATTTTGCTTCTTTAAGTGGTATTAGCGAACTTTATCCGACTCTAGATCAACATTTTATTACGGATTTGTTAAGCCAAAAGATTAATAATGTTTTAGTGGTAAAAAATGAAGGTTTTCAAAAAATAGATCATAACACCTTTGAGAATATAGCAGCAGCTATACTCAATCACAATATTTTATATTTTAACTATAAAGAAAAGAAACGCGAAGTAAATCCTTATAAACTTGTCAATTATAAAGGAATTTGGTATCTTTTGGCAGATGAAAACCACAAACTCAAACATTTTAATTTTAGCAAAATCATCAATCTAAACATCAGTGATAAGAAATTTCAGCCCGATGAAAATTTAAAAGAACTCATCAATCAAGGTAAAAATATTTGGCTAGAAGAAAAAATAGAAGTAATTTTAGAGCTAGATAAAAACGCTAAAGAGTATTTTTTCAGAAAAAAGGTTTTAAGTAATTACAAAATCATAGATGAAAATGAAAAATCTTATATTTTAAATGCAAAAATTTCTTATGATGATGAAATTTTAAATTTGGTCAAACAATGGATCCCTTATATAAAAATCATCTCTCCTATAAAATTAAAAACCAAACTTGAAAATATTTTAAAGGCATATTTAAAAAAATAAATTTAAAATCTTATTTTGCAACCTCTTCTAAATGCTGTAAAATTTTTACCATTGCTAAAGTATCAAGTTTGCAATACTCAAGCAAAGCTTTTCGGTATTGATTTTGAGTTAATTCATCCATATTTTTCATCAATTCAAAGCTCTGCATTGCTTCGCCTCCATTGTGGATTAAAGACAAATTTTTATAAGCTTGTTCCATTTGCGGAATTAAAGCGGGTAAAACCATTTTTATAGAATAACTCCCTTGCATTTTATAATGATAATAATCTTTATTTTGAAAAGGTATCATCAAGTCTTTAATATTGCTTTCTATATTTAATAAATGCTCCCTAAATTCAGGATACAAATCCGCTAATTTTCTTATAACTCCTTTTTCAAAACTTGCATTATAAGCAAGAACACATACATCTTTTGGTATATAAGCGATCAAATTTTTAACCAACTGCTCCCTAGGATCGACCCCACATTGAGATAAAAATTCCCTATGCTCTAATTTATCCTTATTATCAATAATGTAAAGAAAATTGAAAAGGAATTTGCTCATATGGTCTAACCACTTTAAATTCTGGGATAGCTTGAGAAAAAGTTTCAAAGTCCAAATGATACACAGGATAGCTTAGCGTCGCTAAAAAAGCTTTGATTTTATCTTTATTTATGATGATTTCTTGATTTAAACAAGCTTTGATTTGAATTTGTTGCTGTGCATTAAACATAGATAAATCTTTAATATCTGAAAAATTAATAATATTTTGCCTGTAAAGATTAAATTTCTTATCTTGATTTAATCTTGCGATATTAAAAATATTTTCATGATGGCACAAATTTCTTTGTTTATCCCAGCAATAAGTATAAGCATCGCATTCATAAGGATGAAAACATTGTTTTCCTATATCGATATTAGGTTCCTCTTCCAAGGCTAGTGCTTGTTCAAAATCGATCAAATTTTGTTCCACTTGTCTTTGTTTAGATACAACCTGCTGCGTAATATCATCCACGATAAAAAACTCATCCAAATTAAGCTCATCTTCTCTAATATAATTTTTATTGATATAAATTAAATTAACCTGATTAACACTATAGCCTAAATTTGATAAAACATAATATTGCAAAGCACAATCATCCAAATAAACATCTTTTAAAGAAGTAGAGCTTTTTACCTCATTGATAATCAATCCTGATTTTGTATTTTGCAAGATATCCACCATGGCTACAATGCCTCTATAAGAAAAAGTGGCCTCGTATATTATTTCTTGATCTTGATCAATCAAATCCTTAGTAAGCTGACATTTTTCCTCAAAAGTACTGTTTTGAAATTCTATTTTCACACCCTTTGAAAATAAACCATAAGCCAGCTCACCTACTTTATCCCCTGTGCTAAATTTAGTCAAAACATTGTCATCTGGCGTATCCAAAACTTCACTTTTGTGGGTTTTAAGCCATAAGGATTTCACGCATTGCAAGGCTCTTATGTATCTTGACTTTGATAAAAATATGCTTTGTTTCATCTTGTTTATAACTCACATCTCCTTGTATTTATGAGTTTTAATTGTGCCAGATAACTTCTTACTGTTAGTGATTACTACTCTTTTGCTATAAAGAATTTTAACGCCAAAAGATCTATTATAAAAAGTTGTACGCTTATTTTAAAATCCATAGCAAACAATCTATTTTTACATTTTTTATTAATTTTCACATCAAAAAAGCTATTAAAGATTTTCATGCGTCAATATTTTATATTTTTGTTAAATTGATGTAAATTATTCTAAATATTGCAAAACTATTTTCTAATACTAGATATTATATCCAATGTAAGCAATATAGATATATCTTCAGCAGTCTTCATAAACCTTTTATAAAAAAAACTATTCTTATCTATTTTCATATTATTCTTAGCTACAACATTCTTGTAATTATTTATATATTTATCTAAAATGATTTTGTAAATAGTCGCAAACTCGTTGCTATTTATTATGTTAGGATTTTTTGCATCTAATAAATCAAGTTCTATCTTATTTTTTACAATATAACCCATTATATCTTTTTTCATTTTATACAAATAATTAACCAAAGTGATAAATTTAATAAAACCAAATAGTGTTATACACTCGTCATTAAGCGTATATATATTTAATTTATCATTTTTAATATCCTTTTTTATATCATAATGTCCTATTATCTTAATATAATTTGGTTTAAATAGATTGTATTTAAAAATAACTATACTAAAGTATCCCGCTATATTAAATGTTATCCTATCATCGTGCAATGAAGATACTTCAATATCATCTGCTAATTCATTACAATAAATACTCAATAAACACATAACGGTTTCTATGTTATTTTTAACGTGATTATCTAGTTTTAGATTTTCATATTTCTTTAATACCGATTTTAGTTTAGGAGAGAGAATTTTGTTTATCACACTTCTATTGATATCTACATAATCTAAACCATTATAGTCAGGATTAAAGTATGGTATTCTAGTATTAATAAGATTATTATAAGATTCATTTACAAACATATTATCCGACGTTATACTATCATACCAAATATACTCAGTGAATTTAATAGCTGGATGATTTAATTTAAATACTTTAAAAAAATTTAAAGTGTAGCAGAACCCATGTATCGAAGATACTCCTTGATAATTATCTAATTCTATATCAGGTAGTTTTGGATTTACAAGATTGATAAATGTTGTGCTAGATACTATATCGTACTCAGAAAGAGTTCTTTCTCTATCATTATTAAATAAAATTTTTATTAAATATAATATAAAACTATTATATTCATGTGATGCTTCTTTTTTTATATTAAATATATCTTTTAAACCAACCGGTAATTTTTTCATTATTTCTCCTTTAATATTTACATATTAATATAAATAAAAAATAAGTATTTCATTCACTTAATTTTTTATAAATTAGCATTCTTATTTAATACGTATTTTAACATATATTTATTGTTTTTTACTTTTAATAAAATTTAAATATTATCATATAGCAAATTCTATACATTTTATTAAATTCTTTAATTAAACTAATTATAACCATTAACTTATTTAATTTATTGCGTATAATTTTGAAAGCGAGAAAAAATACCTAAGTGGTGCGGATGAAAGGACTTGAACCTTCACGCATTGCTGCACCAGATCCTAAGTCTGGCGTGTCTGCCAATTTCACCACATCCGCGAAGTGGTACGCTCAAGAGGATTCGAACCTCTGACCTACGGCTTAGAAGGCCGTTGCTCTATCCAGCTGAGCTATGAACGCACAAAAAAAGAGAAAGGGTTGGTACGCCCGATAGGAATTGAACCCATAACCTACAGATCCGAAGTCTGTCGCTCTATCCAGTTGAGCTACGGGCGCTCTGATGGGGTGAGTGATGGGAATCGAACCCACGACCCTCAGGACCACAATCTGATGCTCTAACCGACTGAGCTACACTCACCATTTTATAATTAAAATGGTCGGGGTGAAAGGATTCGAACCTTCGGCCCCTTGGTCCCAAACCAAGTGCGCTAACCAGACTGCGCTACACCCCGAATTTAAAAACTGATATTTTATCAAAAAAGAAATGATAAGTCAAGAAAACCTACTTTCTAACACGCAAAAAAACAGGAAAACGAGGGAGTGAATTTTTGGTTAATCCACTAAATTTATAAGTGATAATAGTGCCTATTTTTGGAGGATTTCTTCTATCTTCATCTTTTAAACCACTGCCTATTTTTATGATTTTATTATCAGGCATTTTACAAAGTAAAGAGCCTACTTGATTTTCAAATTTGCCCTTACCTTTTGTATAACCAACCACTTCACATTCTGCATCGTCATAAGGTTTTAGCTTTAAAGCCTCTTTACTTCTACCTTTTTCATAAGGACTTAAATTTTTACGTATTACCACTCCTTCACCTTTATTTTTTATGATATTTTCATAAAAATCATTTAAATGCTTTTTATCTTTTATAGGAATTTGAGGAATGATTTTTATATACAAACTAGGATGCTTTTGTAAATATTTTTGCAAAACTTGAAGTCTATTTTCAAGAGTACAAGGATTGAGATTAAATTCTTCACAAGCATTAGGAACATCAAAGACATTATAGGTTACTTTTTTCCAAAACTCTACATTAACCTCATCACTTCTTACAAGAGAAGAAATTTCATCAAATTGCGATCTAGCGATCCAAAGTTCTCCATCAAGAGTAAAAGGTGGGAAATTTTTTATAAAAAACGAAGGAGTGGTTATTGTCTGATTTTGGCGTGTATGAAAATAATTTCCATTCCAAATTCCACGCACTCCATCAAGCTTTTCACTCATCAAATAACCGCTAAAATTTTTATCTTTAAACTCTTGCATATTAAATTTACTAAGAAGCAAAATTTCGCTAGCAAAAGAAAAAGATATAAAGCAAGCTATAAAAATAATCTTAATCAAGACAAATTAACCATATAACCTGTAGCATCTTTTTGTATATTGTAATTGTAAGTTCCATCAAGATAAATTACAAGCCTATAATATCCTTTATGGGATCCAAAATCTATGCGTTTGAAAATTGAATTTTTAAGGCGTATATTTTTTGTAGGTTTAACAGAATCTGATTTAAAATCCATAACAATTTTGCTAGGATTTCCTACAGAAAAATCACTGATAATTTCATCACTTGTATTTAGTTTAATTTTATTTTTATAAACGGCATAGGAAATAAAATCGTAAATTTTAGAAATTTGCAAAGGAATTTCTATATTTGCCGTAGTATTGGATTCTTGTTTAGAACTATTTTCTGGTATAGTAACTGAAACGTCTAAAACTTTTGAAGGATCAGGGCTTTTAGAGCGTACAATAGTATAAGTATCATGCCAATCTATACTTTTATTAACATCCACGTTAAGACTATCTTCACTTCCGTCTAATTTTATATAATTAAAAGTAATACTTTTCAAAATTCTTGCATTGGAATTAAATTTTACATCTTCTTTTTGAAAATCCGGTGGAACAATCATACTTACGTTTTGCTCCATTTTAAAAGGATTTTCTTCAGCATTTAAAAAAGAGGTGCAAATTAAAAATATTGCTAAAATTCTAGTTTTCATTTGGATACAACCCTTTTAATTCAAAATAATCTTTTTGAGCTTTAGCATTTTGCTTTTTAAGTAAGGATATCTGCTTGGTTAAGTCTTCTTTGGTTCTCTCTAAAGAAAGCAAGGTATCCAAAGAGTATTGTCCAAAAAGCATATTCCCGAAATAAATCGCTCCCATCACAACTAACAAAGCCCAACAAAACATTTTTATAATGTGTATATAAAAACTTTTCTTTTTAGTACTTTCATCGTATTCTTTGAGTAAATCGCTCAGAGTTTTTCTCCTAAATATTCATCACTATCAAGCTCTATTTCAAGCAAACGATTATATTTTGCAGTTCTTTCACTTCTTGCTAAAGCACCTGTTTTAATTTGCCCTGTGTTTAAAGCAACTGCAAAATCAGCAATAAAAGTATCTTCGCTTTCTCCACTTCTATGAGACATAATGCATTTATAATTATTTCTATAAGCTAAACGCACCGTTCTCATGGTTTGAGTAATGGTGCCTATTTGGTTTGGTTTTATCAAAACAGCATTGGCTATTTTCTTAATAATACCTTCTCGCAAAATATCTTCATTGGTAACAAACAAATCATCACCTACGAGTTGAATTTTATCTCCTAATTTTTGAGTGAGTTTTATCCATCCTTCAAAATCATTTTCAGCCAAACCATCTTCTATGCTACAAATTGGATATTTAGAACAAAGTTCTATATAATACTCGATCAAGTCTTCATTTGAAAAAGCCTTACCTTCGATATGATATTTTCCATCTTTAAAAAATTCACTACTTGCTATATCCAAAGCAATCTTTACGCGATTCTCATAACCTGCTTTTTTAATACAAGTCATTAAAAATTCAATTGCTTCTTGATTATTTTTTAAATTCGGAGCAAAACCACCCTCATCCCCTAAAGCGGTAGAATGTCCAGCATCACTAAGCTCTTTTTTAAGAAGGGCATAAATTTCACAAACTGAACGCAAAGCTTCTTTAAAACTAGTAAAACCAAAAGGCATAATCATAAATTCTTGAAAATCAATATTGTTATTTGCATGAGCTCCACCATTAATGATATTGCACATTGGAACGGGTAAAATACTAGCATTTGCTCCACCTAAGTAACGATATAAAGGAATATTTAAAGCATTAGCAGCAGCACGAGCTGTTGCCATCGAAACACCTAAAGTTGCGTTCGCACCTAAATTTGCATAGTTATTAGTGCCATCAAGATCACGCAAAGTGTTGTCTAATTGGGTTTGATTAAATGCATCAAGTCCTATAATTTCATCAGCTATAGTTTCATTTATATTAGAAACTGCTTTTAAAACGCCTTTACCTCCAAATCTTTCATCTTTATCACGAAGTTCCAAAGCTTCTTTTGAACCCGTACTGGCACCGCTTGGAACTATAGCTGAACCTATACTTCCATCACTTAAAGTGATTTCGGTTTTGATGGTTGGATTTGCTCTACTATCAAGCACTTCATAAGCACGAACATCTTCAATAATTAACATTAGTATTCCTAGTCTTCATCTTCTTCACTAGCACTAATCATACCTTCTATTCCCATAGAATTTTGAATAGCTTTGGTAATTTCATCTACAATTTCTGGATTTTCTTTTAAAAAGGCTTTTGAATTTTCTCTACCCTGTCCCAATTTTTTGTCTTTATAAGAGAACCAAGCACCGCTTTTATCTATAATATCAAGTTTTACCCCATAGTCGATAAGCTCTCCCTCGCGACTCAATCCTTCTCCAAACATTACATCAAATTCAGCCTGTCTAAATGGAGGAGCAACCTTGTTTTTTACAACTTTTACTTTTACGCGGTTACCAATAGGCTCTTCATTTTGCTTAAGAGTAGCTACTTTTCTAACATCTAAACGCACAGAAGCATAAAATTTAAGTGCATTTCCTCCAGTAGTAGTTTCTGGAGTACCATAACCCATAGCACCTATTTTCATACGAATTTGATTGATAAAAATAACTGTTGTATTCATCTTATGCACAATACCGGTAAGTTTTCTTAAGGCTTGCGACATCAATCTTGCTTGAAGTCCCACATGCTGATCTCCCATATCTCCTTCAATCTCTGCTTTTGGAGTTAAGGCTGCAACACTATCGACCACAATTAAATCAATCGCTCCACTTCTAGCAATAGTTTCCACAATCTCCAAAGCCTGTTCTCCAAAATCAGGTTGAGAGATATAAAGATTATCTGTATCCACTCCTAAATTTTTAGCGTATTTTACATCTAATGCATGCTCTGCATCAATAAAAGCACAAACTCCGCCCGCTTTTTGACACTCTGCAATAATGTGCAAAGTTAAAGTTGTCTTTCCTGAACTCTCTGGTCCATAAATTTCAATAATCCTACCTTTTGGTACACCTCCTATACCTAAAGCTAGATCTAAACCAACCGATCCAGTGCTTATGCTATCAATTTGTTCAACTTCTTTATCTCCAAGTCTTAAGATCGTGCCTTTTCCGAAAGCTTTATCAAGACTTTTTAAGGCTGCGTCTAAAGATTTTTTCTTATTATCATCCATTATATTCCTTACAAATTTTCAATCTTAAGAATTCTAACAAAATAAAATTAAATAATGTTTTATTTTTTTATAAATTTTTAAATGAAATTTTATACAATAATCTAAGAAAAAATTTATCAAGGTTGATTACGCGATGAAAAAAATGATAACGATTGCACATTCCCCAGATGCAGATGATATATTTATGTATATGGCTATTTATTTTGGATGGGTGGGTAATGATTTTATTTACAAAAATACAGCCTTAGATATACAAACTTTAAATGAATTTGCTTTAAAAAATGAATTTGATGCTACAGCTATTTCCTTTGGGCTTTATCCCTTAATCGCTAAAGAATACGCTCTTTTAAGAACTGCAGTAAGTTTTGGTCAAGGCTATGGTCCTAAACTGATCAAAAAAAAAGACACTCAACTAAAAAGGAATTTCAAAGTTGCTCTTAGCGGAGCCAATACAACCAATGCTTTAATTTTTCGCATGAAATATCCTGAAGCTAAAATTATCTATAAAAATTTTTTAGAGATTGAAAGTGCAGTTCTAAGTGGAGAAGTGGATGCTGGAGTTTTAATACACGAAAGTATTTTAGATTTTAATCAAAATCTTTGCGTAGAAGCTGAAATTTGGGATATATGGATAGATCTTGTTAAAGAAAATTTACCCTTACCTTTAGGTGGGATGGCTTTACGCAGATCTTTACCTTTAAGTGATGCGATTAAGATTGAAAAAGATTTAACTAACGCTGTTAAAATAGCTGATTCTAATCGTAAAATCATAGCTCCTATGTTATTAGAGAGAAATTTAATCCGAGTCGATGAAAAAAAACTCGATACCTATCTCAATCTTTATGCAAATAAAAATTCCATCAGTATGGATGAAAAACAATTTTGTGCTGTTAATGCACTTTTTAAATTAGGATATGATTATAAATTTTATGATAAAATCATAGATGTAAATGATTATCTCATACCTAGTGAATATGAACAAGCACGAAATTCTTAAAGGAATAAGATGAATGAAAGCACTTTAGTCGAACTTGGAGTTCAAACTTTTAAAATCACGCTTTTATTATCCTTGCCTATGCTTTTGGCAGGTTTGATTGCGGGTTTGATTATCAGTATATTTCAAGCCACAACGCAGATTAATGAAATGACTCTTTCTTTTGTTCCTAAAATCATCTTAGTGGTTATTGTAATTATTTTTTTAATGCCATGGATGACAACAACTATGATTGATTTTACTCAAAACATTCTCAATCAAATTCCAAATTTTATTAAATGATTATTGATTTTAAAAAATACTCATCTATTCGCATTGGTAATGAATTTGAAGTGCAAATCCTAGATAAAATTTGCAATTTTGAAGGCTTTTTAATAGGAGGAGCCAATAATTTACTCGTGAGTCCAAAACCAAAAAATATAGGAATTTTGGATGAGAAATTTGATTTTATAGAAATTTTAGATCAAAATCAAGAATTTATCCATCTTCGCATTGGCTGCAAAACAAATTCAAAAAAGATGTATCGTTTTTCAAAAGAAAATAATCTTTGTGGCTTTGAATATCTTAGCAAAATTCCTGGCACACTAGGAGGACTTTTGAAAATGAATGCAGGTCTTAAAGGAGAGTGTATCAGTCAAAATTTACTCAAAATCGCTACTTCAAAAGGTGAAATTTTGCGTGAAAATATCAATTTTGATTATAGATTTTGCCCTTTAAAAGTGCCTTTTTTTTGGGCTGAATTTAAGCTACCATTTGATTTTGATTATGTAAAAGATGAAGCTTTAAAAAATGCTAGAAATAATCAACCTAGTGGAGCAAGTTTTGGATCCATTTTTAAAAATCCCAAAGGAGACTTTGCAGGACGTTTAATTGAAGCTGTTGGACTAAAAGGTTTTAGCAAAGGTGATGCTATGATAAGTGACAAGCACGCTAATTTTCTTATCAATAAAAAAAATGCAAGTTATGAAGATGCGATCTTTTTAATTGAGCTTGCGAGAAAAAAAGTATTTGAAGAATTTGGAATTATGCTAGAAAATGAGGTGATTATAATCTAATTTTTACAATTGAAAATTAACACTTATATTGAAAACTTGTTATAATTTAAAATAAAAATTAGGATAATGAATGCAAATTAATGTAAATTTAGAAGAAATGGACAAATGGCAAATTACTAATGAGCTTAGAAAGATTTTATCTTATCTTGATCCTATAACTGCACACGAAATAGCAAAAGAATTAAGACAAGAATTTCCAAGCATAGAAGAGCTTCAAGAAAGA
Source organism: Campylobacter aviculae (assembly GCF_005406215.1). GTDB lineage: Bacteria > Campylobacterota > Campylobacteria > Campylobacterales > Campylobacteraceae > Campylobacter_D > Campylobacter_D aviculae. The sequence goes on from NZ_NXMA01000013.1 coordinate 15,495, forward strand.
ATTAAAAAAATCAATGAATAATTAAAATCTAAAATTTCTAATGGATGAAATTTACAAGCTCTTTATTGATGGCTTTCGATAACATTTTAGGCATTTGTTCTAAAACATCTTGATAATTTCTCTTAAAATCTTTTACATCAAGAGCTAGGCTAAATTTTGCATTTTTAGCTACAATAACCCTACCCTTATCCAAAGAAATGATTTTAAAATTTACTTTTGCGACTGCATTTTTTGTTATAGTGATAAAATAATTTGTAGTATTAACATAAAAATCATCCAAATTTACTATAATTAGGTAATCGATAAACTTGGCATAAATTTTATTTTTATCCTTTTCTTGTTTTAAAAAAGGGGCTACATTAACAAACCTGGAATCTTTAGGGCTAAATTTCAACAAAACATCTCGACTTTGGTAAAGCCCATTAGCCGCTGAATTCGCAAAATTTAAGTTTAAAGCATCAATTAATTTTTTAGAAAATATGCTTGAAAAATCTTTAGCATCAACTCTTAACCCATCTGAAAAATAACCAAAATTTTTTCTAAAACTTAAAACGATAGCAAAATCTTTATCTTTATCTTTAATTATACTAGGTTTTTTTTCAATTAAAATTGAACTATCGAATAAGGCTTTTTGATCATCTAAATTTGAATTGGCAACATTTTGTCCAAGATCAATAATTTCAAAATTATCTTCACTTTGCTGAAGCTTTACAATTTTTTTTTGCGAAAAATCATTTGAAAAAAGATTGGAACTTAAAAAAATACTCATACATATAATAATAAAAAATTTCATTCTTTATCCTCGATTAAAATTAAAGCAAAAATTATAACCAAAAATATTTATAAAAAATCTTTTAAAAAGCTTTTTCGAGAAACACATATAAAAAATTGTGATCTATGTTCTAAAGCATTATATGAAATTAAATTCCCATCTAGCATTCCCATAAAACCGCCGTTTAAATTGACCAAAAAATCTCCAGCTGCTATATCCCAAATCTTTAATCTATCAAGACGTTTATAAATACCCGCTCTACCTTCCAAAATAGCACAAAATTTAAGCCCTGAACCTATATTAATAGCTTTTAATTCATGTTTTTGTGCGAATTCCAAATCCTCTCGATTTAAGTGATTTACACTTAATAAAGCTTTAAATTGATTGTTTTTAAAATATGTTTCATCAATGTATAAAATCTCATCGTTTTTATAAACTTTAGTATTGCTGTGTCCATAAAAAATATCACCACTTGATGGACTTTTGATAAGAGATAAAATGGGGCGATTTTGATGGATCAAAGAAATCATGATACAAAACTCATCAGAGCCTTTTAAAAACCCACTTGTTCCATCAAGCGGATCAATTAACCAAAAAGTTTGCAAATTTTCACTCTCTTTTTGACTTAAAATTTTTTCTTCAGATAGAACCTTAATATCTGTTTTTCCCAAAACATCATTTAAAATTTGATCTGACGCTAAATCTGCAGAAGTGAGTGCGGAACCATCCTCCTTTTTCCAATCTTTTAAATGTTTTCGTTCCTTTAAAATTGCTATTGATGCCTTATTTGCAGCATCTATAGCAATTTGCATTAAAATATCTAAATTTTGCATATTATTTCCTAAAAAATTTGTTTCAATGCACCTTAAAACAAATTTTATTTACAAATAATATCATCTTTTCGTTTCTCCACAATAAAGTTGTCTTGGACGAACTATCTTTAAATTTTCTTGTTCTTTTTGCTCAATCCATTGTGCTATCCAGCCTGGAGTACGACCGATCACAAAAAGTGTTGCAAACATTTCATTTGGAATTCCTAAGGCTTTTAAAATCAAACCGCTATGAAAATCTACGTTCGGATAAAGACCTCTTGTTATAAAATAATCATCTTGTAAAGCGATTTCTTCAATGCGAGTTGCAACTTTGATTAAATTTGTATCAATTCCTAACTCATCAATAAGCTGATCTCGTAGTTTCTTAAGCACCTTGGCTCTAGGATCGAAATTTTTATACACACGGTGTCCAAATCCCATTAAACGAAATGGATCGTTTTTATCTTTAGCTCTTTTTATAAATTCATCTACCCTATCTACACTACCAATTTGTTCAAGCATTCTAATAACACCCTCATTGGCGCCTCCGTGTGCATGTCCCCAAAGTGCTCCTATACCTGCTGCGATACATGCATAAGGATGTGCTTGAGTTGAACCAACTGCACGTACCGTTGAAGTAGAAGCATTTTGCTCATGATCTGCATGGAGCATAAAAACGGTATCGAGTGCTTTTACCTCTATAGGTTTTAACTCTACATGATCATAAGGATAAGTCCTTAGCATATATAAGAAATTTTCAGTAAAACCTCGATCTAAATTAGGATAAGCCATAGGAAATCCATTTTTATAACGATAAGCAGTCGCTACTATAGTGGGAATTTTAGCTACAATACGTGCTGCCATTTCCATATATTCTTCTTTAATGTTCATATTTAAATGATCGGGATAAAAGGCCGAAAGAGAAGAAACTGCCCCTTGTAAAACAGCCATAGGATGGGCTTCATCAGGAAAAGAATCAAAAAGGCGATGCATACCCTCATGGATATAAGAACGCTTTTTAAGTTCGTATCTAAAAGCCTCCAATCTTTCCTCGCTTGGAAGTTCTTTATAAAGCAATAAATGCACCACATCTAAAAAAAGTTTATTTTCTGCCAACCATTCTATAGGATAACCTCTATGCATCAATACACCGTTTTCTCCATCAATATAAGTGATTTTAGACTTACAAGTTGCAGTTGAAGTTAAACCCTCGTCATAAGCAAACATTCCAGTTTGCTTATAAAAACTTCCTATATCAACAACACTCGGCCCCATAGTTCCCTCATATATAGGAAAATCGTAACTTTTACCATTTCTATTATCGGTTATAGTAACAGAATTTGACATTTCAACCCCTTTTTTATTTTATTCTAACAAAAAAGAATGATAATAAACTTTTTTATTCTTAAATTTTCTAATTTTATTTAATTTTTTGAGTAAAAAAGTAACTTATTTTGAAGATTGATATTTAATATTTGATATAAATTTAATCATACTCATTACCAAAATCGCTTCAAATAAAGCTGTTAAAATAAGTGCTGAATAAATTTCTTGCTCAAGCACTTTTCCAGAATATCCAAGAGTAGCTGTTGCAATAAGCAATGTTAAAGGCATAGAATGGCTTAATCCAAATAAAATCATACTTTTAAAACCAATTTTTCTTATGAAAATGCTAGCACACAAAATTCTCAATCCTACCATAACTAGCATCAACAAAATAGCATTTAAAACAACCTTATACTCTAAAATCATTTTTAAATCGAAAGTCGAACCTATATAAATAAAAAAAATAGGAATCAAAAAACCATGACCAAACGTTGCAATTTTATGCTCTAAATCCTTTTTATGGCCGAAAAAAGTTGCTATAAAAGATCCGGCTATAAAAGAACCCAAAACAATTTCAAGTTTAGTAATAATCATAGCTACGATAATCAGAATAAAAATTGCCATACAAAATCTAATATCTTTTTCATTTTTGTCTTCCCAAGGCATAAGTATAATCTTAAGTTGTGGATACCACCAAAAAAGAACTCCTAAAAATTTAAATGCAAGCAAACAAAGTCCTAAAAAGATACTAAGATACAATATGCTTTGCATTACATCAATTATACTTGTATCTTCTTGTAAAAATGCTCCAGCTATAGTCAAAAGAACTATAGAAATTACCTCAGCTAAAGTTGCAACCACCATAGCTATATTTAACCAATAACACTCTTTTCCAAAATCCTTATAAAGTAAAGACAAAAGCCCTACGCTCATAACTGGTATAATCAACACAAACACTAAAGAAAGCTTAAAAATCCACACGATAAACAAAGATAATAAATAAAGCAAAACGATATATAAAAAACTTTTTTTAACAATCTCTTTTTCTAAACTAAAAAAGGTCCTTAAATTAATTTCCATACCAGCAATAAACATCAGATAATAAAAGCCGACATTAGCTAAAAGTGAAAAATTTTCACTCTTTCCAATAAATCCAAAATAAGCTACAATAGATCCTAAAATAATTTCCGTTGCTGAAATAGGTAAGCGTAAAACCTTAGCAATATATGGAGAAAAAAGCAAACAAAGCGCTATAATAATAAGAATTTTTAGATCGATTAAACTTTGAGTATCAATGACATTCTGATGCAAATGTAAATCCCATTTTCTTTAGCTCGATTATATCACGACTTGGCTCTTCTCCTTTTGTTGTAAGATAATCTCCTATAACAATAGCACCTGCTCCTGCTTTAAAAATTTCATATTGTCTTTCACCTAAAACAACCTCTCTTCCACCTGCAACCATAATTACAGTCTGTGGCAAAGCTTCTTTGGTATCGCTGATGATTTTTAAAGCTTCATCGGCATTTAATTTAAGAACTTTTAAATTTAGATTATCATTAGCAATAAAAAAATTGATCGGACTTGAAAAAGGTTGCAATTCTTGCAAAGATTTTCTTAAACTTATCCTATCTTCAAAACTTTCACCCATACCATAAATTCCACCACAACAAAGCATAAGTCCTGCTTCTTTAGCATTAAGATTGGTTTGAAAACGACTTTCCCAAGTATGTGTAGTGCAAATTTGAGGAAAAAATTCCTTAGAAGTTTCAAGATTATGGTTATAAGAAAAAATCCCTGCTTTTTTTAATTCTTTAAGTTGTTCCACACTAGCCATGCCATTACAAGCTATAAGGAGCAAATCAGGAACTTCTTTTTTAACCGCCATTGCAGCTTCACAAACATATTCTAATTTTTCATCATCAAGTCCAAGTCCTGCGGTTACTAGACAAAACCCCAAAGCCTCATTTTTCTTAGCAATTTTTGCCTCTAAAACAATTTGAGGAATTTCTTTACGTCTATATTTTTGAATATCTGTTTTTACATAAGCACTTTGAGTGCAATATTTGCAATCTTCTGAGCAATTTCCGCTTGCTATATTAGAAATAGCACAAAGCATGATTTGCATCATCTCTCCTATTTAACAATTAAAACTCGCATTCTAGCAAAAAAAGACTTAAATAAATTTCTTTTATTCTTTTATCTCCTTTTTAACCTTGCATTTAAGACATTCTAAAAAAGTGCCTTTTTTTAGTTCCTTAATAACCAAATTTTCGCCACATTCTTCACATTTTTCATCGCTTGGCTTATATTTAGAAATAAAATTACATTTTGGATAAGCACTACAACCATAAAATTTTCCACGTTTAGAAAAACGCTCTACAATTTCACCTTTTTGACAACTAGGACAAATTATGCCTATACTATTGGTTTTTTTTGTGGTTGTGTTTTCTTCATTTGTTTTATTTTCATTTTTTAAATTTCTAGAATATTTGCATTTTGGAAAATTTAAACAAGCCACAAATTCACCAAAACGTCCCTTTCTTATTGCAAGTTCTCCTCCACAATCAGGACAAGTCTCGCCTAACTTTATCACCGTTTTTTGACTTGCAATCTTTGTTTTTCCCTCTTCAATTTTTCTCATAAAAGGATAATAAAATTCTTTCAAGATATTTTGCCAATCCGCTTTATCTTCAGCAATATCATCTAAAGTATTTTCAAGATTTGAAGTAAATTTGCTATCTACGATATCACTAAAATTCTTTTCAAGCACTTCAGTTACATTAAAGGCAATATCGCTAGGAATGAGTTGCTTTTTATCAATTCTAACATAATCACGGCTTGTAAGTATGGAAATAGTCGGAGCATAGGTTGATGGACGTCCTATACCTAAGCTTTCTAATTTTTTCACAAGCCCTGCTTCAGAATATCTTGAAGGGGGTTCAGTAAAATGCGAATTCATTTCTAATTTTTGAATTTTTAAGTTCTCACCTATTTTAAGATTAGGCAAAATTTTATCCTTATCCATATCTCCATAAACTTTATAATATCCGTCAAAAAGAATTTTTCTACCACTTATTTTAAATAAAGCTCTATCATTTTTTACAAAAACATTTTGCGTTTGAGAAATAGCGGGATTCATCTGACAAGCTAAAAAACGATTATAAATGAGTGTATAAAGTCTTAATTCATCTTTATCTAAAAATTTAGCCGCAATTTGTGGCGTAAATTCCAAATTTGTAGGACGGATAGCTTCGTGTGCTTCTTGTGCACCCTTAGCCTTTGTTACATAAACATTAGCTTTGCTAGGCAAATAATCTTTTCCAAAATCTTTTTGGATTAATTTTCTTACCTTATCAACCGCCTCTTTAGCTAAATTCAAACTATCAGTTCTCATATAAGTGATCACACCCATCATGCCTTGATGAGTATTAACCCCTTCATAAAGTTTTTGAGCTAACATCATAGTTTTTTTAGGATTAAACCCTAAACGATTGCTTGCACTTTGCTGTAAAGTTGAAGTCATGAAAGGAGGTGGTGGAGCGATTTTTCTTTCCTTGCTTTCTATATTTTCTATCACATAACCGCCATTTTTACAAGCCTCAAGAATCAATTTTGCACGATCTTTATTTGTAATGGTAAGTTTTTCAATTTTTGCCTTATCAAATTCAACCAACTCAGCATCCAAATTTAGATCAAAAATCATATCAATGCTAAAATACTCCAAAGGCACAAAGGCACGAATTTCTTTTTCTCTATCAACTATGATTTTCAAAGCAGCACTCTGAACACGACCAGCACTCAAACCTCTTTGAATTTTTTGTCCCAATAAGGGACTTAGTTTATAACCTACTATGCGATCCAATAAACGCCTAGTTTGTTGAGCATTGACTGAATGCATGTTGAGTTTTCTTGGATTTTTTAAAGCATCTTCAATCGCACTTTTAGTGATCTCATGAAATACAATGCGAGGTAAAATATTTTCATCCTTACCTATAGCTTTGGCAATATGATACGCTATAGCTTCACCTTCCCTATCCTCATCCGTTGCAAGATAAACTTGTGAAGCATTTTTTGCTTTTTCTTTAAGCTCTTTAACCAAACTGCTATGATCGCTTGTTATTCTGTATTCTGGTATAAATTCATCATTTTCTATTTTTATACCAAAGCTTGTTTTAGGTAGATCTCTTATGTGCCCTTTAGAAGCTATCACTTCATAATTTTTTCCTAAAAAATTTCCTATGGTTTTGGCTTTAGCAGGAGATTCTACTATAATTAAATTCTTCTTCATGAGTTGTTACCTCAAATTTCTAGATAATAAAATATTATGCTTATAATAAATAAAAAAATGAATTTAGCTAAAAAACTTTAAATTTTACTTATAATAAAAAATAAATACAATATTTTAAAGTTTAAACAAAATTTTGGAGTATAATAAACAAAAAAGGCTTAAAAATGCGAAAAAAAACTTACCAGTTTCATCCTAATGACACAAAATTGGATAAAAAAATAGTTGAAATTACTGAAAAATCAGCTTTCAAAATAGCCGTATTTTCCATGGCAGCAATGACTATGCTAGGTAGCGTAGTTATTGCTTCTGCTCTACCTGCTATCAATAAACATTTTGAGAATATTTTGATACAATCTGGCGCTACAAACTCAACAAGTTTTACTTTAGCTCATCTTGATATCTTGGTTAGATTGGTTTTGACTATGCCTGCAATTTTTGTCGTTATTTTATCGCCTTTTGCAGGAATTTTAATGGATAAATTTGGTAAATTAAAATTTGTTTTTCCTGCAATGGTAATATGGACTATAGCTGGGGTGAGTGGGTTCTTTTTAAACGATATTTATGCTATTTTATTTTCAAGAGCTATTTTTGGAATGGCTACAGCTTTTATTATGACTGGGGCTTCAGCCTTGCTTGGAGATTACTATAGTCATGGAGGCTTTAATCGTCGCGAAAATGCCTTAAGCCTACAAGGCTTTTTTTGTGCCGTTGGTGGAGCAGTTTTTATTTCTATTGCAGGTTTTGTTTCTAGTTATTCTTGGAGATATCCTTTCTTAGTTTATAGCCTTGGCATACTAATCACTTTTATAGCTATATTTTATCTTTTTGAACCGCGTAAATTTAAATTTTACAATCACACCAAAGTTGAAGCTAAAACAAACTATTGGCAATTTACTCCTATTTATTTTATAGGTTTTTTCATTATGGTGGTATATTATATTTCTCCAACACAACTTCCTTATTACATCGAAGAACATTTAGGCCTAGATCCTAAATATATTGGAATTTCTATGTCTGTTTCCGCACTTTGTTATGGATTTTTCTCGCTTAGCTATAAATACATTATGCGTTTTTTGAGTATTAAGAAAATCTATATTTTAACTTTATTTATAGTAGGATGTTCTTTTTTATTATTGTTTTTAGTTCATAACTTTGTAGCCGTCTTAATCGCCTTAGCATTACTAGGAACAGGTGGAGGCATAATGCTTGTAAATAATTCAGCTTATCTTTTTTCGATTTGCCCAGAAGAAGCGCGTGCTAGAGCCTATGGAATACTTGCGAGTTGTATTTTTTTGGGACAATTTTTAAGCCCTATTATCTCCCAACCTATAGTAAGAAAACTTGGGCTTATAGATGCTTTTTTAATATGGGCTATTGTGATTTTTATCGTTTGTATAATATTTGTATTTTTAAAACAAAAAAATAGGATAAACTAAAACCAATCCTTGATAATTTTTTGGATTGGTTTTTCTACTTTTACAAACCTACTGCACTTAAGGTTTGATATTTACTCATATAAATTTGGGCTTCAATTTTTCTCATCGTATCTAAAGCAACTTGAACAACAATTAAAACAGAGGTACCTCCAAAATGAAAAGGTACTCCCATAAATTTTACCAAAACCCAAGGTAAAGTTGCTATAAGTCCTAAATATATAGAGCCCGATAAGGTTAAACGAGAGGCAACTTCATTTAAATAGTTTGAAGTTCCTTCTCCTGGACGAATCCCTGGAATAAAACCACCCTGCTTTTTAAGATTATCTGCAATATCTTTCGCATTAAAAGCTATAGAAGCATAAAAATAAGCAAAGAAAATCACAAAAATGAAAGTTAAAGCATGAAATAAATAACCATTAGGATTTAAAAAATCATTAATAGCCTGCAAATAAGAATTTGTACTGGTTTGTAAAATTGTAGTTGGAAACATTAAAATCGCACTAGCAAAGATCGGAGGGATCACTCCACTAAGGTTAATTTTAATCGGAATATAATTCATAATACGCTTATTTTGATTTTGCATAACCACTTTGCGAGAATAAGAAATAGGAATTCTACGCTCCCCAAGTTCTACATAAATAATAGCACCTATTGTGATTAAAATTAATATAAAAATAGCAAAAGCGGTTAAAAAATTCATTTCGCCAGAATTGATTTGTCCCACAGTTCCCGAAATTGCCCTTGGAATACCTGAAACAATTCCTGCAAAAATGATCAAAGAAATCCCATTTCCAATACCTCTTTGTGTAATTTGCTCACCAAGCCACATTAAAAGCATAGTTCCCGCAAGCATTGAAATAGCACAAAGAGCGATAAACATATTTAAATCTTCTATCATAATTGCACTTGATCCGCCACCACCGTGTAAGCTTTGTAAACCTATGGCTACACCTATACTCTGTACTAAAGTAATCACTATAGTCGCGTAACGAATAATCTGCATATACTTTTGCATACTATCACGTTCTTTTTTCATTTTACCGATATTTGGAAAGGTTGCAGCAAGAAGCTCCATTATAATAGAAGCTGTGATATAAGGCATGATTCCCAAGGAAATGATAGAGAAACGCTCTGCTGCTCCTCCACTAAAAACATTAAACAAACCTAAAGCATTATTTTGGTTATGATTAAAAAATTCTGCAATCACATCAGCATTGACGCCAGGAACTGGAACGTAAGCCAGAACCCTATAAGCAAATAAAAAAGCTAAGGTGATTAAAATCTTGTTCGTCAATGCTCTATTCATTATTTTGTTCCAGTAACGCTGATATTCTCGTCTTTAATTTTTGATGCTAAATCTTTTGCACTAACACCAATAAGCTTAATTTTTTTGACTGATTTTGAAATTTTATGAATGCCTTTAATGCTTTCAATTGTGATCTCACCTAGATCTTTTACAGCTGTAATTTTTTCAACGTTAATCACATAAGGCTTTTCTATCTTAGATGTAAAGCCTACCTTTGGCAATCTTCTTTGAAGCGGTTGCTGACCTCCTTCAAAACCTCTTTTTTCATTATAGCCTTTTCTAGCTGTTTGACCTTTACCGCCTTTGGTAGCAGTTTTTCCCATACCACTACCTTGACCACGACCTATTCTTTTAGTTTTATGCGTTGAACCCGCTGCTTTTGTTAAATTCATCATTTATCCTTTTAACATTGTTAAAGCTTTAATTGTAGCACGAACTACGTTAGCAGAATTATTTGAACCTAAAGATTTGGTCAATATATCTTTAATACCTGCAAGTTCTACAATTGGACGTGTAGAACCACCGGCAATCACTCCAGTACCTTCACTGGCTGGCTTGAGTAAAATTCTACTTGCATTGTATTTTACTTCTACATCATGAGCAATAGTTGAACCCTTGGTCTTAACTTCAACCATATTCTTAAACGCATCATCTACTGCTTTACGAATAGCATCTGGAACTTCTTTAGCTTTTCCATAACCAACACCTACTAAACCTTTACGATTTCCAACAATCACTAAAGCGGTAAATCTAAATCTTCTACCACCTTTAACAACTTTTGTAACCCTGCCAATATCGACAATGACTTCTTCAAATTCTTCTCTATTATATTTTTCCATTCTTACCCCTTATAGCCTAATACCATTTTCTCTTAAAGATTCAGCTAAAGCCGCAATAACTCCGTGATATACATAACCATTTCTATCAAATACAGCCTGCTCTATTTTTTTAGCTTTTAATGTTTTTGCAAATTCAGTAGCGATTTTTTTAGCTCCCTCTTTATTTGCTTTAATACCTAATTTACGTCCATCTGCTGCCGCTAAAGTAATAGACTTAACATCATCAATCGCTTGGATATAAAGAGTTCTATTTGATTTAAATACAGAAATCCTTGGAAAATTTTCACAACCAGAAATTTTTGCTCTGATTCTCTTTTTTCTTTTGATTCTTAAAGTCAATTTTCTTTTTAATATATTTGCTCTCATTGCCTAATCCTTACTTCTTAGATGTCTTACCGGCTTTGCGGATAATGCGTTCATCTGAATATTTAACTCCTTTTCCTTTATAAGGCTCAGGTGGTCTAAATTCACGAATTTGAGCAGCAACTTGTCCTACTACTTGTTTATCACTTCCTTTAACAATCACATTGTTTTTATCCACTACAATTTCAATTCCTTCTGGAATATTGTAATTAATAGGATGTGAAAACCCTAAGCTTAATTCTAAAATTTTTCCTTTTAAAGCAGCTTTATAACCCACTCCATTGATTTCAAGAGTCTTGGAAAAACCTTGAGTCAATCCAGTTACGATATTATGAGCTAAGGCTCTATAAGTTCCCCAATAAGCTCTACTTTGTCTGTCTTCACCCTTTGGAGAAAAAAGAATATTATTATCTTTAATCTCAACATTAACATGAGCTTTTGTATCAAGCTCTTTTGCCAAATTTCCCTTTTTAAATTTAAGCAAATTTCCTTCTAATTTAACCTCTACTCCACTAGGAATAGCTACTGGTTGTTTACCTATACGAGACATATTCTTTCCTTTTTATTTGTCTAGGATATTTCTACTTTTTGTAAAGAATGGATACCCAATGCCATAAAAAGCAGATTTTACCAAATGGTACATAAAATTTCGCCACCAACGCCTGCTTTATAAGCTTCATCGTTAGCCAAAACACCTTTACTTGTACTCACTACAATGGTACCATAACCATTTTTAAAACGTTTAATTTCATCTTTTCCTTTATAAACACGACGACCTGGTTTTGAAACTCTTTTAAGTTCATTGATAACACTTTTGCCTTTTTCGTCATATTTTAAGATCACATTGATAAATTTCTTTTTATCCTCTTCAACAACATTAAAACTTTCAATGTAACCTTTAGCTTGAAAAATTCCAACCAAAGCTTCAACGGCTTTAGAATGTAAAAGTTTGGTTGTTTCAAGCTTTCTCATTCCCGCATTACGAATTCTTGTTAGCGAATCTGAAATTATATCATTTATCATTCTATTTCCTTACCAACTTGCTTTTTTAAGACCCGGAATCAAGCCTTCGTTACCCATTTTTCTTAAACAAACTCTACAAATTCCAAAATCTCTATAAACTGAATGCGGACGTCCGCAGATTTGACATCTAGTATAGCCTCTTACTTTAAATTTAGGCTTACGTGCCGCCTTTGCAATCATTGATTTTTTAGCCATCTTTTCTTCCTTTTGCAAATGGTACACCGATAAGTTCTAATAGTTTTTGTGCTTCTTTGTCATTTTGTGCTGTTGTAACTATAGAAATATTCATACCATGAGTTCTTAAAATTTTATCATACTCAACCTCTGGAAACATAAGTTGCTCATCAAGACCAAAATTATAATTTCCACGTCCATCAAAACCATCTCTACTTAAACCTCTAAAATCTTTTACTCTTGGAAGAGCAATAGAAATTAGCTTATCAAGAAAAGCATACATATTATCTTTTCTTAAAGTAACCATAACCCCAACTGGAAATCCTTCACGAACCTTAAATCCAGCTACAGATTTTTTAGCTTTAGTAATAACGGCTTTTTGTCCAGCAATCAAAGAAATTGTATCGGCAATATTTTGCAATACTTTTTGATCCTTAGCAAGCTCTCCAGCACCTACACTGATAACAACCTTTTCAATTGAGGGAATAAGCATAGGATTTTTAATATCAAATTCTTTAACTAAGGCAGATTTGATGCTTTGATTATATTTTTCTTTTAATCTCATCATTGCTTACTCCTGAATTTTTGCCACATTGGAAATATCCATTGGCATTTCTTTGTTAATAAAACCGCCATTTGGATTTTTATCGCTAGGTTTGATCGCTTTTTTAGCAATTTTACATCCCTCAACAACTACCTTAAGAGTTTTTGGATAGACCGCTAAAACTTTACCTGTTTTACCCTTATCATCTCCAGCAATCACTTTAACATTATCGCCTTTTTTTATTTTTAATTTAACCGCCATTATAACACCTCCGGTGCTAGTGAAACTATTTTCATAAAGCCACCATATCTAACTTCTCTACCTACTGGACCAAATATACGCGTTCCTATAGGTTCTCTTTTATTATCAAGAATAACAGCTGCATTTTCATCAAAACGAATTAAAGATCCATTTTCTCTATGAATTTCTTTTTTAGTTCTAACAATCACTGCTTTTACTACTTGACCTTTTTTTACCTTGCCATTTGGTAAAGCTTTTTTTACAGATGCAACTATAACATCACCTACAGTAGCATATCTTCTCTTGCTACCCCCTAAAACCTTAATACACATAAGTTCTTTTGCACCGCTATTATCAGCTACTGCAAGTCTAGTAAAACTTTGAATCATTACTCAACTCCTGTTGCTAATACAGATTTCAAGCGAAATGATTTTCTTTTAGAAAGTGGTCTGCACTCTACTGCAACCACAGTATCACCTACTTTAACTTCATTTCTTTCATCGTGAATTAGATATTTTTTAAAGCGTTTAACAATTTTTCTATATCTTGGATGAACCACTTTTCTTTCAACCAAAATACTCGCTGTCTTCTCACCAGCGATTTTAACAACAACGCCTTGAATTTCTCTTTTAAATGCCATTTGTTATCCTTATTTTAAAGCGTTTATTGCTGTATTGATTCTAGCAATGTCTTTTTTAACTTCACTAATCTCTTTTGGATTAGATAGTTGCATTGTTTTTAGCTTTTGTTTTAAAGTGAATAAAAGCACCTTTTTTTCTTTTAGCATTGTTGCAAGCTCAGCTGCTGTTTTATCTTTAATCTCAGTATATTTCATTTTGGCTCTCTCTTGTAACAAACTTAGTTTTGAATGGTAGTTTATGCATTGCTAAAGTCAAAGCTTCTCTAGCCATTTCTTCACTCACTCCAGCCATTTCGTAAATAATACGACCTGGTTTGATATTCATTACCCATTCTTCTACTGCACCTTTACCTTTACCCATACGAGTTTCTAAAGGTTTTTTAGTCAAAGGTTTATCTGGGAAAACTCTTATCCAAGTTTTACCTTGTCTTTTAACAAAACGAGTTAAAGCAATACGAGCTGCTTCGATTTGTCGCGAATTGATTCTTCCTGCTTCTGTTGCTTTTAAAGCAAACTCGCCAAAAGTAAATTCGGTTCCACGATTAGCATAACCTCTGTTACGCCCTTTCATCATTTTGCGATATTTTGTTCTTTTTGGCATTAACATGATTATTTACTCCTTCTTGTACGTCTTGGTTTTTTGGCCGGAGCACTTTCTTCTGTTTTTTCAGCTTGCAAACCTTTTTGCAATACTTCACCTTTAAAAATCCAAACTTTAACACCTATGTTACCATAAGTCGTTCTAGCTTCAGCAAAACCATAATCGATTTTTGCTCTTAAAGTATGAAGTGGTACGCGTCCTTCAAGATACCATTCTGTTCTTGCCATTTCAGCACCACCTAAACGACCAGAAACTGAAACTTTAATCCCTTTAGCACCCGCTTTTTGCGCTCCTTGAATTACTTTTTTCATTGCTCTTCTAAAAGCAATTCTTTTTTCAAGTTGAGTAGCTACGCTTTCGGCCGCAAGCTGTGCCGAAGCACCCGCTTTCCTTTCTTCTTTGATATTAATATTGACATCTTTTCCAATAAGATTTTGCAATTCTTTTCTTAAGTTATCAACATCGCTACCTTTTTTACCTATGATAATACCAGGTCTTGCAGCGACTACAGTTACTCGAAGTTTTTTTGCAGTTCTTTCTACTAAAATCTGACTGATTCCTGCATAATAAAGTTTTCTTTTTAAGAAAGCTCTGATTTTATAATCTTCGCCAATATTTTCTACCAAATTTGCTTTAGTTGGAAACCATCTTGATTCCCAATTTCTATTGATTCCTAGTCTTAGACCAATTGGATTAACTTTTTGTCCCATTAGCTTTCCTTTTTCGCTGTTGCTTTTTTAGTGCTTGTTGCTTTTTTAATCTGATCTTTTACAGTAGTTTTTTTAGCTGGAGCTTTTTTAGTTGCTACTTTTTTTTCTTCAGCCTTGACTTCTACTTTTGCTACTTCTACTAAAATATGAGAAGTAGGTTTTCTTATACGGCTCGCACTTCCTCTAGCACGTGGTCTAAATCTTTTTAATACCGCACCTGCATCTACACGACAACTTTTTACAACTACTTCATTTGCCTCAAAACCGCCATTTGCTACTGCACTTGAAATCGCATTTGCAATGTATTTTGCACCCTTATTTGGCATAAATTTTAAACTAGCCATTGCTAATTCTGCATTCATCCCTTGAACTTCTCTAGCAATCAATCTTGCTTTAGTTGGAGACAATCTTATGAATTTAATCAATGCTTTACTCATAGCCTCATCTCTCCTTATTTACCAATTTTCTTTTGCACAGAGCCTTTATGCCCTTTAAATGTGCGTGTTGGAGCAAATTCACCCAATTTATAACCAATATGATTTTCAGTTATATAAACAGGAATGAAACTTTTGCCATTATGAACATTAAAAGTTAAACCTATCATATCAGGAATAATAGTGCTTCTACGAGACCAAGTTTTTATAGGTTTATTATCATTAGCCTTTTTAGCAGCGATGACTTTTTTCATTACATGATCATCAACAAAAGGACCTTTTTTTAGTGATCTAGCCATCTTACTTTCCTTTTCTTCTTGAAATAATTAATTTATCGCTAGCTTTTTTGCGACGAGTTTTAGCACCTTTGGTTGGTTTACCCCATGGAGTTACCGGATGACGTCCAGAATTTTTCTTACCTTCTCCCCCTCCGTGTGGGTGATCCACTGGGTTCATCGCAGAACCACGAGTTTGAGGGCGAATTCCTCTGTGACGATTTCTACCGGCTTTACCAATAGTGATATTAGACCATTCTTCATTGCCTACTTCACCGATACTTGCCATACATTCAGCTAAAACTTGTCTCATTTCTCCACTTGCAAGTCTTAAGATAACATATTTTTCTTCTTTACCCATAAGTTGAGCATAAGCACCTGCAGAACGGATCATTTGACCACCTTTTCCTGGTTTTAATTCAATATTATGAACAATAGTACCCACAGGAATATTCTTAAGCTTCATTGCATTACCTGGCTTGATATCAAGACCACCTTCAGCCGCAGCAACAATATCTCCAACACCCAAACCGCGTGGTTGAAGAATATATCTTTTTTCACCATCTCTATAAGAAATTAGAGCAATTCTACAATTTCTATATGGATCATACTCGATAGCTTCTACTTTGCCTTCTATGCCAAATTTGCGACGCTTAAAGTCTATAATTCTATAAAGTTTTTTAGCGCCTGCTTCTTTATGACGACTTGTAATTCTTCCATAGCTATTGCGTCCTGCATGAGCTGGAAGTTTAACAAGTAGCGAACGAACACTTGGTTTTGCAGTAATATCTTCTGAACTTAAACCTGTGATGTATCTTCTACTTGGAGTATATGGTTTATAAGTTTTAATTGCCATCTTAAGCCTCCATATTTTCTAAGCTAACACCTTCAGGTAGCTTAACATAGAATTTTTTATAATCGTTTCTTTGTCCTAAACGACCTCTAAAACGTTTAACCTTTCCACTCATCCTCAAAGAATTAATACTTTGTGGAGTTACGCCAAAATACTCTTTTAAAACAGCTTTTAAACCTGTTTTAGTCATTTTTGGAGAAGTTTGAATAACTACGACACCTTGCTCTTGCAAATTCAAACTTTTTTCTGTATAAAGTATTGTTTTAATATCAGTAATATCTGCCATAATTATCCTTCTTTTGTAATAGATTCTAATGCTGATTTTTCTATAATAACAGCATTAAACACAGATACCAAATAAGCATTCACTTCACTTACATCTACAACATAGCAATTTGCTAAATTTCTGTAAGCCAAAAGTGTCTTTTCATCTAGTAAATCTTTAACAATTAAAGCATCTTTTACGCCAAGCTTTTTAATAACAGCATTTGCATCTTTAGTTTTGCCACTCTCTATGACTAAAGAATCTGTAGCAAATAATGCACCCTTAGCTGCTTTATCCGCTAAAGCTCTTTCAAGCGCTAACCTTTTTTGTTTTTTATTTACTTTTTGAAAATAGTTTCTTTCATTTGTTGGACCAAAAGCAACAGCACCGCCTACCCAAACATTTGTTCTAGTCGAACCTGCACGAGCACCACCGCGACCTTTTTGTCTCCAAGGTTTTTTACCTCCGCCACTTACATCACTTCTACCTTTAGTATGAGCTGTATTTGCTCTAAGACTAGCAAGGTAAGATTTTACATATAAGTAAAGGTTGTGTGGATTTACTTCTGCATATTTTGAAGGTAAATCAAGCTCACCTGCTTTTTCTAGTTTATCATTTAAAACGGTTACTTTACTCATTTTGCAATCCTTATTTTACCCATAGCTCCATTGTATCCTGGAACTGCACCTTTAACAACTAAAATCTTATTTTCGCTATCATAAGATACGACTTCATTTTTAACGGTTATTTTTGTATTTCCATAATGCCCTGCCATTTTCATACCTGGTTGAACACGACCTGGCCATTCTCTATTACCTATAGAACCATGGCGTCTATGAAATCTTGAACCATGACTTGCTGGACCACCGGCGAAATTATGTCTTTTCATAACACCGCTATAACCTCTACCCTTAGAGTTAAAACTTACTTTTAAAATTTTAGCTTCACTCAATGGGGTTTCATCCAAATCGCCTGCCTCAGTATTTGCCACTTCCAAAGTTACAAAACGATTGAATTCAGCAGAAAGATTGTATTTTTTTTGCTGCCCTGCGATGCATTTATTATTTCTTTTGCCTTTTGAATATGCCACTATCGCTTTTCCATTTTCAACCTCGCATACTTTTGCATTAACAACTCTTAGCAAAGTTACAGCGATGCTTTGACTATTGATAGTTCTACTCATTCCAATTTTTTCTACAATGTATTCCATATTCTATCCTTTATTTACCCATAGCTCTAACTTCGACACTCACTTCTGGTGCCAAATCAAGCTTAGTTAAAGAATCAACTGTATCTGGAGTCGCTGCTACAATATCTAGCATACGAGCGTGAATTCTTATTTCAAACTGCTCACGAGAATCTTTATTAATATGTGGAGATTTTAAAACTGTATAGCGTTTGATTTTTGTAGGCATTGGTATTGGACCTCTAATATCCGCACCTGTTCTTTTAACAGCTTCTACAATTGCTGCAACTGTTCTGTCTAGTACTCGATGGTCATAAGCTTTAAGCTTAAGCCTAATTCTTTCCATAATACTTCCTTTAAAAAGAACTCGTTAGTTTAAAACTAACCAAAATTAAAAATGAGAGTATAGTAAATTTGGCTTTCAAAAGTCAAGTAAATTTAATAAAAAATTATATTTTTTTCCTTTTAAAAAGGAAAATAATACAATTATATCTGATGAAAAATTTAAAAATATTAATAAAAAATAATTTAAAAATACTTTTTTAAGCTTAAATTCAGGGGGGGGGTAAAATACAAATCTCATTATTTTTTTATTTGAGGTTTGATATGAAATTAATCCAAGCTTTTTTATTATTGATTTTCATTTCTAATTTAAATGCAAATATTTTTGATGATAAAAAGCAAGCTAAAAATGCAGGAGATATAACTCAAATTGTAGTTCCAATTTATGCTTTTGGATTGCTTTTTTATAATGATGATTTTAAAAATGGAATTTTACCCTATACATTGAGTTTTGCTGCAACTCAAGGAAGTGTGGAAATTCTTAAACGTGTTGTTAAAGAAGAAAGACCTGATAAAAGCGATAATCTATCCTTTCCTAGCGGACATAGTGCGGCAGCATTTTTTGGAGCGACTTTTATCCATAAAAGATATGGGGTTAAACAAGCAATTATTCCTTATATGCTAGCCACTTATACAGCTTATTCTCGCGTAAAAGCAGATAAACATTATACAAGAGATGTTATAGCAGGTGCTGCAGTAGCTGGATTTTGGAATTTTGTTTTAGTGGATCGTGTGCCCAATTTGATACTAGAACCTAGGACAGATGGTTTTTTCTTAAGATATGCAAAAACTTTTTAACAAATATCAAGTCCTAAATACTTATAAAAATCTATTAAATTCAATTTTAATTCTACCTAAAAAATTTATATTTTAATTTTCTTGATATTTTTTCATGTCTAAATTTTTCATTTCTTTATCTGTTATAAGACTTACAACCATAGCTCCTGAAACATTAGTGCAAGTTCTTGCCATATCAAGTATAGGATCAATCGCCAAAATAACAGCCAATAAAGCAAAATGACTTTGCATTCCAAGTCCTGAAAGCATAACAGAGATGATCATTATCGTGATACCAGGAATTCCAGCAATACCAAAAGAAACAATAACGCACAAAACTATAATAGTCAAAATTTCATTTATGGCAATAGGGATATTTAAAGCATTAAACATAAAAACAGCGATCATTCCTGCATAATATCCAGCACAACCATTCATTCCCATAGTTGTTCCAAGACTTGCCGTAAAAGAAGCGTTTGTAGAACTCACGCCTAAATTTTTTAAAGCAGAAATGGTTACAGGTAAAGTTCCTGCCGAACTTCTTGAACTAAAAGCCATTAATAAAGCCGGTAAAGCTTTTTTGTAATATATAAAAGGATTTAATCCATGAAATAATAATAACAATGCATGCAAAACAAAAACCGCTATAAAAGCAATATAAAGTAAAGCTATAAAATAAACAGAATTGATAAATACCTTATAACCATTTAAAATTAAAGCATTAGCTATCATCGTAATGATAAAATAAGGCATAATCCCGATCACATAAAGGCTGATTTTCATTATTACCTGATGTAAGAAATCTACCAACAAAGAAAATATTCTAAATCCACGATTTTCTTTTAAACTTCTAATCCCAAAAGATAAGATAAAAGTGAAAATGATAATCCCTAAAATATTGTTTGCATTCATAGCACTTACAATATTACTCGGAACAAGATTTAAAATCACTTCATCCAATCCCTTAACTTCTTTAAGACTTTTGGCGCTTGATAATGCTTGAGCATCACTTCCGAGGTTTGCAAAAATTGCAAGACAAATTCCAATTAAAGCTGAAATAGCTGTAGAAAACAAAAACCAAAAAAAGACTCGAGAAAATAAAGATTTGATTTGAATTTTTTTGTCTAAATTAATTAAAACATAAACCAAAGAAATAAAAATTAAAGGTATAACTAAAAGTTTCAATATGCTTATATACAAAGTATTTAAAAAATTTATCCAAATATGAATTTCAGAAAACCAACGTAAAGAATTTGAAGAACTAAATTTTGATATTTCTTCATTGGGAAAACCCGCTAAATAAAGTAAAAAATAGCCCAAACCAAAACCAAATACCAATGCAATACCCATAACCCAAGCAAAATTGAGTTTGTGTTTTAAAAATTTAAGAAAAACAAAAAGACATGCTAAGCAAAAAAGCAGAAAAATGCTTCGAATTTGAGATAAATGAAAAAAATTAATTAAAAAATTTTCCATCATAAACACCTAAAAAATGTAATTTTGCAAACTGCAAACTTAAAGGAGTAAATTATAGCATTAAAAATTTAAAAATCAATTTTATTGTTTTACAAACGATCAAAGAAAAATACTTGCTTAATTTATAAATATTTAATTTAAAATATGTTTATTTTTATTTAAATTATATTATAATAATTAATCAAATATTAAAAAAGGAGAAAAAATATGAAAAATATTATTTCATTAATAGTATTTTTGCTATTGAGTGTTAGTTGCTTAGAAGCTAAGCCAAACATTGTGATTTTGGCTACGGGTGGGACTATAGCCGGATCGATTGATAGCGAACTTGAAACAACGGGATATAAAGCTGGAGTTATAGGCATAGAAACCCTAATCAAAGCTGTTCCTCAAATCAAAGATATCGCACAAGTAAGCGGGGAACAAATTGCTAATATTGATAGTTCTAATATGAATGATGAAATTTGGTTAAAACTAGCCAAAAAAATCAATGAATTGCTTAAAAAAGATGTGGATGGTATTGTAATCACTCACGGAACTGATACTATGGAAGAAACGGCTTATTTTTTAAATTTAACCGTAAAAAGCAATAAACCTGTTGTCTTAGTCGGTGCTATGCGTCCAGCAACTGCTATGAGTGCGGATGGTCCAAAAAACCTTTACAATGCTGTAGCCTTAGCAGCCAATAAAAACGCAAAAAATAAAGGCGTAATGATCGCGATGGATGATAAAATATTAGGTGCAAGAGGAGCGGTTAAAACCCATACTCTTAACGTTGATGCCTTTACTTCGCCTGATTTTGGAAATTTAGGCTATATAGTTGATGGAAGAGTCTTTTTCTACAATACAATCTCAAAGGATCATACTACAAAAACTCCTTTTAATATTAGCAAATTAAAAACTTTACCAAAAGTTGATATACTTTATACTTATTCCAATGATGGAAGTGGCGTTGCAACTAAGGCTTTGTTTGATAATGGAACTCAAGGTTTGGTTGTAGCAGGAAGTGGAGCTGGAAGCATCCATGAAAATCAAAAAGAAGTCTTAAAAGATTTGATGAAAAAAGGATTAAAAGTAGCTGTAAGCACTAGAGTGGTTGCAGGATCTGTAGCAGTCAGCAAAGATGATCAAAATTTAGGTTTTATCAGTGCTCAAAATTTAAATCCGCAAAAAGCAAGAGTTCTTTTGATGTTAGCTCTTACAAAAACTCATGATAGTGCCAAAATTCAAAAATATTTTGAAAAATACTAAAATATTAAAAAGTCCGAAAGGGCTTTTTAATATTTGATTTCATTGGATTTTAAAAAATCTCGCAATTTATCATATTCTCCATTTTCCAAATAACGATATTTTCCGGCTTTTAAAACACCTAGATCTAAAGCCCCAAAAGCCACACGCTTAAGATCCATCACCTCTAAATCAAAATGTCCAAAAAATCGCCTAAGTTCTCTATTTTTACCTTCATTGATCACTACTCTTAATTTAGTATAACCTCCACTTGATCCAAAAATTTCAAAATCCAAAAAAGGAGAAAAAGTCATAGAGGTAATTTTAGTTTTTGCATGAGCACCTTTTTTTTCATTTTTTATCTCTAAGCCATTTTGCATAGCCTCTATAATTTGTTTATTTACCACACCTTTAACTTTAAGATAATATTCACGCTCTAAATCACTATGCATTAAAGCATCGGCTATAACGGGAGAATCCGTTAGTAAAAGCAAACCTTCGCTTGCAAAATCAAGTCTTCCTACGCTAAGCCAAGTATTAAATTGTCTTGGCAAAGTATCGTAAATCGTCTTTCTTCCACGATCGTCTTTTTTGCTGACTATTTCACCTTTTTGTTTATGATAAAT
The DNA here is from genome assembly GCF_005406215.1 of Campylobacter aviculae. Lineage (GTDB taxonomy): Bacteria > Campylobacterota > Campylobacteria > Campylobacterales > Campylobacteraceae > Campylobacter_D > Campylobacter_D aviculae. The sequence goes on from NZ_NXMA01000013.1 coordinate 38,033, forward strand.
GATGACACTAAATTGCGTTCTTTTTTGTAGTCTTTTTCCTTTTAAAAAAACCTTATCATCGAATTTAACCTCATCGCTTAAAAGGGCTATTTTATTATTGATTTTTACTAAGCCCTGTTTAATCAGCTCATCAGCTTCACGACGAGAATAACGACTATTGTGCGATATAAATTTATTGATTCTCATTGTTTGATCGTAACAATTTTACATCACAAAAATAGTAGGAACTATAGTTGGGTATTTTTTGATTTTTCTAAAAATATGCTTTCTAAGCACTTGACGAATTTGATTTTCTAAAAATCTTGGATCATTTAAAATTTCGTCTTTTACATTGGCAAAAAATTGACTCAAAACATCTGCCATTTCTTTAGAAAAAGCGTGATCGTGTTTATCAGCTACGAGTCCGTAACTAAAAACCCTAGGTTTATTGATAAGGGTTTTCGTTGCTTTATCAAGTTGAGCGATGATCACAACTATACCATTATCTGCTAAATTTTGACGATCGATAACAACATCATCGGCAATTTGTTTATTGATCTGATTATCTACAAAAACTTTACCGGTTTTAACCGTTTTTACACGTTTAATATATTTTTGACAAATTTCAACCTGATCTCCATCACTCATAAGATAGATATTTCTTTCTGGAATTCCGCATTTCATAGCCGTTTCTTTGTGTTTTAAAATGTGATTGTATTCTCCATGCACTGGCAAGAAAAATTTAGGTTTTGTAAGCGTTAGCATTAATTTTTGCTCTTCTATACTCGCATGACCACTTACGTGAATTTCACTAAATTCTTGATACGCAACTTTAGCTCCTGCTTTTAAAAGATAATCAAGCACAGCAGAAACATTGGCTTCATTACCTGGAATCGCCTTAGCAGAAATGATGATCTGATCTGTAGGTTTGATTTTGATGAATTTATGCTCATCTGTTGCCATTCTATAAAGCGCACTCATAGTCTCGCCTTGACTGCCTGTAGTTACGATCAAAACTTCATTATCCTTATATTTACTCACCTCATCTGCATCGATAAAAATCTTACGATCGAGTTTAATATAACCTAGCTCCATAGTCGTATAAAGATTTCTTTCCATAGAACGACCTATCACACAAACCTTTCTACCATATTTTAAACCATACGTGATAGCCTGATAAATACGATGAATATTGGAACTAAAAGTACTCATAATCACCCTACCTTTAGTTTTAGAAAAAATTTGATCAAAAGTTGGACCCACAGAACTTTCACTTTTAGTATAGCCTTCTTTATAGGAATTGGTGCTATCGCTTAAAAGACACAGAACTCCTTCTTCACCATAATAAGCTAAGCGATTTAAATCACTTGGATAACCATCGATTGGGGTTTGGTCGATTTTAAAATCTCCTGTATGGATAATCGTTCCTGCTTTAGTTTTAATCGCCAAAGCTGAAGCATCGATGATAGAATGCGTGATATGGATCCATTCTATATCAAATTCGCCTATTTCATATACTCTACGTTTTTCTACTGGACGAAACCACTTACGTTCAGCCTTTAAACCATGTTCTTCAAATTTATTTGAAATCATTCCAAGTGCTAAAGGTGTGGCATAGATAGGAAATTGAAATTCTTTAAAAAAGTAAGGCACAGCACCGATATGATCTTCATGAGCGTGTGTTATGATAATACCGCGAATTTTATCTTTAATCTTTCTAACATAATCAAAATCGGGGATAATAATATCCACTCCATGCATCGTTCCATCTGGAAAACTCATACCAAGATCTATAATGACAGCATCGTTGTTGGTTTCAAAAACAGTGATATTTCCTCCGATTTCTCCAAGGCCTCCAAGCGGAGTGATGCGAATTTTATGATCGCTTGAATTGTTATACTTTAAAGGATGTAAGCGATTTTCATGTGAAACACGATTAGCTTCTATACATTCTGCAAGAGCGATTTGCCAATCTTCGTTTCCTATAAGCTTAGCTGGGAGATTACGATTTTTCTTTTTTCTTTTTTCTTTTGACTCATCTGTATTTTCAGGATTCTTAGGATTAGCATTTTGCTTAATATTTTCATTTGAAGAATTCTCGATATTTCCATCTATTGTAGCATCGGGAGTCTTTTTTTTGCGATTTTTAAACTTGTAGTATCTATTTTTTTTTGATTTAGAATTTGCCAAATTTTCATTATTTTCATTGTTGTTTTCGTTCATATTCTTCCTTTACTTTTTCGTAAATTTTAAGGTAAGAATCAACGCAAATTTCGTGTGGTCTCGAGTTTAATTTAAGGTTTAACTCTTGAAAAATCTCCTCTAGTTTTGCCTTATGGTTTTTTAAATTTCCCATAAGCTGTTTTCTTGGAGATTTGAAACATTCTTTTAAAAATCTCTTAAAAGTGTCGAGATGGCAAAAATCTTTGTATTCCCTAAATTTAATCATTTTCATCACTGCCGACATCACCTTTGGTGGCGGAGAAAAATATTCAGGATTCACATCAAAAAGTATTTCACAATCACAAATTGTAGCACTTAAAATCCCTAAAGCTGAAAAATCTTTTTCTCCATACTTAGCACAGAATTTCAATGCCATTTCTTTTTGCACCATTACTATCAAACCCAAGCAATTCTCATCTTCTAAAACTTTTAAAATCAAATGGCTTGCTATATAGTAAGGTAAATTAGCAACTAAAAAATACTTTTTTTCATCTAGGCATGCAATCTCACTTGCATCCTTATGAATCAAATTAAGCCTTCCGCACTCTAGTTCTTTTTGAAATTTATTTTGCAAAAGCGGTATAAGATCAGAATCAATCTCATAAGCCTTTACATTAGAAATTTTCAAAAGCTCTTGCGTTAAATCACCTAAGCCAGGCCCAATTTCTACTATATTTTCTATACCATTGGGTATGGCTTGGATGATTTTGTCCAGTATGCTTTTATCGTTTAAAAAATTTTGTCCGTAATGTTTTTTCGCTCTTACCATGATTGATATTTTTATTTTAGCTAAAAATTCTTAATTTTAAGTCTTATTTAGATAAAATCTATAAAAATATTTTGTTTAGGATAAATTCATGATAGTTTGTGCCGGTGGTAATGAAAATTTTTCTTTTGCTAAAAGTATAGGAGTTGGTCTTATAGAATCTAGTATAAATTTAACAGAACTTTGCATGAGAGAAATACCTGAAAAATTGATCTTTATAGGGAGTTGTGGAATTTATGATAAAGGAGAAATTTTTGGTATTTATGAAAGCTCTCATGTTTTCAATATAGAATACTCTCAAATTAGTGAAAACTTTTACACTCCGGCTCTCAATGAAATTAATTTTGAAACAAATATTGAAAATGTTTCACAAGAAACATTTTATAAAATCAATTCTTCAAATTATATTTGTCAAAATTCTTTAGCGGCTAAAAAATTAGCCGATTTTGGACTTAACTTTGAAAATATGGAAGCCTTTGCTGTTTTTAGCGTGGCAAAAAAATTCAATATTCAAGCGAAATGTATTTTATGCGCAACCAATTTCTGCAATGAAAACGCACATGAAGATTTTTTAAAAAATCACAAAAAAGCGAAAGAAAAATTAGAAAACTACTTAAAAGAAAATAATTATATTTAAACAAGGAAAGCTACTTGCAAGATCCTATCAATATTTTAGATTTTCTTCCAGAAGAATTAGAAGAAAAAATTCAGCCAATGTTTCGCGTGAAACAAATTTATCAATGGATTTATCAAAAATACGCCGATAGCTTTCTAGAAATGAGTTCTTTGCCTAAAAATTTAAGAGAAGAATTAAGCAAGGAATATTATTTTGATGCATTAAAATGCGTTTTTAAAGAAAAAAGTAAAGATGGAAGTATAAAATATCTTTTTGAATTAAAAGATGGCTTACGCATAGAAAGTGTTTTATTGCCTATGAAAAAAGAAAAGCTTGATGAGGAAGGTAAAAGAATAGCTCATGCAAAATTTACAATCTGTGTTTCATCTCAAGTAGGTTGCAAAAGCGGATGTAGTTTTTGCTTGACTGCAAAAGGCGGACTTAAAAGAAATCTTAGTGCAGGTGAAATAGTCGCCCAAATTCTTTATATCAAAAAAGACAATCAAATTCCTTATGAAAGAAGAATCAATATAGTTTATATGGGTATGGGAGAACCACTTGATAATCTTAAAAATGTCGCTAAAGCAGTTAAAATACTTTCTTGTAATGATGGTTTAGCTATCAGCCCTCGTAGGCAAACCATCAGCACAAGCGGTTTAGCCAAACAAATAAAAGAACTAGGCAAAATGAATTTAGGAGTACTTCTTGCTATATCACTCCATGCGGTAAATGATGAACTTCGCACAGAATTAATGCCGATCAATAAAGCTTACAATATCGCCGCTATTATGGAAGCCGTGAAAGAATTCCCTATAGATCAAAGAAAAAGAGTGATGTTTGAATATCTTTTAATCGATGGTATTAATGACAAAATCGAACACGCTAAAGAATTAGTCAGGCTTTTAAATGGTATCAAGGCAAAGGTAAATTTGATACTTTTTAATCCTCACGAAGGAAGTTTATATCAGCGTCCTAAACTAGAAAATGCCATCAAATTTCAAGATTTGCTCAGTCAAAAAGGTGTCACTTGTACTATAAGAGAAAGCAAGGGGCTTGATATTTCAGCAGCTTGTGGGCAATTAAAAGAAAGGATAAAAACTCCATGACCAGTTTGGATATTTTTGAAATTATTTTTGTATCTATAGTTGTAATTATAGGCTTTTGTGGAATGGCTTGGGTGATTTTTAAAGATAAAGAAAATAGATAAAATTTAAAAGGATTTTTAGAAAAAATAGAATGATTACATTTCTTAAGTACTACAATCGATCTTTTTAGTATAAATTGCAAAATAATCTAACTCAATATGATTAAGCTTAATCATTTATTTTTAACTATTTTTAGCCAAAGCTGATTTGATCTTGGAAATTCTATTTTTTGAAGTTGTTTTAGAGTTTTTTTAAGTTCTTTATCGCTTAAATCCAAAAATTCTTTATGAAAAAAACCTTCCTCAAAAACGTTGAATTTTTGCTCTGATATTTTTTGTACTTTTATAGCCCTATCTTTTTTAAAGCTTTGAAAAATCAAAATATCTAACGGGTCAAGTTCTTTTAAATTTTTTAAACAAATTGAGATAAAATCTTTATTTTGTATCATTTACACCACTTTTGCTATTTCTTCTGTAAAATCAGCCTTAATGAGAGTTTTAGAGATATAAAAAACTATAATATCATCTCCATTAAAAATATACGCTAAACGATAAGCTTGTTTAGCTAATTTCAATTTATACTCATAAATCGTTTTATCTTTGTATTTATAGCCTTTAACTTGTTTTATTTTATGTGGTACCTGTTGAATGAAAATATTTGTATTTTCACAAATGATCTCATAAATTGATTTTTTATCTATTTTTAAATGTGTGAAAAATTTTTCTAAATACGGATTGTTTTCCAAAATAATATTTTTTTCCATAGCTTATTTTTAACATAAATCACTTAAAAATCAGCAAATTTATACAAATACTTTAAAATAAAGAGTAAATTTATAAAATAATATTTAAAAAATTTTAAATATTTTAAGCCAAAAATGATTAGAGTTTTAACAAAAATTTATAAAACGATACAAAGTAGATCTTTGACGGAATGGTGTCAAGGGGGAGACTTGAACTCCCGACCTCCGGCTTATGAGACCAGCGCTCTAACCAGCTGAGCTACCCTGACAAAAGTTTTTTAAGTCAAAATTATAACTTTTTTTTCTAAAATTTTTCTTTATTACAAAAATTTTAGCTATAATAACGCTTTTAGACAGGTGTCCGAGTGGTTGAAGGAGCACGCCTGGAACGCGTGTAAAGTGCAAGCTTTCGAGGGTTCGAATCCCTTCCTGTCTGCCATATTAAAATAAATTTAAACAATATAATGGAATTTTCATGCTTAGATCTAGATTATTTATGAATTTAAAAGGAATTTCAAATGCTTTAATTCCAAGAATTTTTTTCCAAAAAAACTTAGAAAAAATTTTTAATGAAATTTTAAAATATAAAGATCTTGAGTTAGAATATATAGCCAATAGAGTTAGCTACTACAATAGAATAAAAACCCATTTTGCACCACAGGGGGGAGGTAATAGGGGAGTTACCTTTTAAAAACACATCCTATGCATACGATGCTTATGAAATAAGCAAATACTTCAAAGATAATTTTTTATGGAATACAGAATTTTCCGATGTTAATTACATTTTTTCAAATCCTACAATTTGTAAATCAAGACCCATAAAAGAAAGTTACAACAATATCTTACTCAAACTTGATAAAAATAGACATTTTGTATTCATCAAAGATCCTTTCAAATTTAAAGAAAAAAAAGATATAGCCATCTATAGGGGTGCCATAATCAAGAACATAGAAAAAAATTCTTTAAGAGCTATTTTAAAGAAAATTTTTGCGATATAGGAGATACTGGCAAACATAATAGTCCTTACAAGAAAAATTTCTTAAGCAAAAAAGAACAAACTAAATATAAATTCATCATCTCTTTAGAAGGCAACGATGTTGCAAGCAATTTAAAATGGGCGATGAGTTCCAATTCCTTAGTATTATCTCCTAAAATGACTTGTGAAACTTGGTTTATGGAGGGAAAATTAAAAGCTAATGAACATTTTGCTTTGATTGATAATGAAAATTTATCAGAACTTATAGATTATTTTATACAACATCCAAAACAGGCCCTTGAAATCATTAATAACGCTCATCGTTTTATCGAACAATTTTTAAATAAAAAAAGAGAATTTCACATTGGCATTTTGGTATTAGCTAAATATTTTTACTATTCTAAACAATTAGAATTAAATCAAAAAGAAATTCTAGAAATAATACAATAAAATCACAAAAATTTAATTTTTACTTAAAATTTTCAGGCAAAAAAAAGTAATATTTTAATAAAATTCGAATTCATTACAAAAAAGGGGCATTAGCTCAGCTGGGAGAGCACAACGCTGGCAGCGTTGGGGTCAGCGGTTCGAACCCGCTATGCTCCACCATGGTTCCGTAGCTCAGTTGGTAGAGCACTACCTTGACATGGTAGTGGTCGTTGGTTCAAGTCCAATCGGAGCCACCATTTTGTAATTTTAACTTTGCAATAGCTTTTTCCGATATAAAATAAATTCTCATAAAAACGATATAGTAAATTAGTTTGTGGTATAATTTAATTATAGATTTTTCAACAACCCTAAATGCGTTAGCAAGAAAAGGATTTTTATGTTAAAAGAATTACTTGAAATTAAAAAAGAAATGGAACCAGTTATCCATGAAGCCAATGTTAAGCTTAACGTCTTAGCTAGAGAAGTTATCGTTAGAAAAAAAGAATATGAAATTTACGGCCCTATGATCGATCGCGTGTATCTTGATAACGCAATTTATGTCAAAGTGATGTCTAGCGGACGTGACTCAAAAAGCGATAACGTTCAAATAAAAAATGGTTTTTATATGGTTTTTGTCGCTCCTGAAAAAGAAAGCACCAAAGATATCAAAAATAAACTCAAAGTTGCTTATGAAGGGCTTGATAATAAATTCATTTCTTCTTTAGTTCGATCTTGCCAACGCTTTAAAGAAATCATCAATAAAACTCAAGCGACTTTAGCGAAAGCGTCTCAAATGAATGTTTTGATTAAAACCAATTTAGGCGAAGCAAGTGCGGCACTTAAATTTAACATCATCATAGAATACACAAAAGACAATCAAAAGCTTTCACGTGATAATTCCAAATCGGCAGGAAGTTTTAGAGATACAAAAACCTATATCAATCTCGTGGTAGAAAAAAGCACAGAATCAAGAATTTGTGAAAAATTACTTGATGATGTTGAAAAATATTTTATCGGCGGCGGTTGATCACTCACCAATAAATTTTACCCCCATTTTTTCACGCACCCTATCCATCAAATTCATCATTTTTAAGATTTCTTCGTGATTCATCGCATCGCATTCTATCTTATTTTGTTCCAAAGCCTCAAAACAAGCTTGAAATTCATACTCAAAACCATTGATTTGACTTGGCACGACACATTCTTTTATCAGCTTTCTTTCTTTATCATAAACCTTTATAAGACTAGGATTATTGATATTATCAACACAAATATAACCTTTTGTTCCGTTGATAACGCCTTTTCTATCACTGATCATTGCTACGCTTGAATTTAAAAAGCCAAAAACACCTTGTTCAAATTCCAAAATGATTCCATTGCTTTCATCTACACCGCTAGGCATTTTTTTACAAGTTGCAAGAATATTTTTTATCTCACTTTTTAAAAAACTAAGTGCAAAATTAAGCGTATAAACTCCTACATCAAGCAAAGCACCACCCCCAAGCTCTAAACTTGTTATGCGGTTTTTATGCTTGACGTTGTAAGCTAAATTTGCTTCTATGCTGACTATTTCACCGATTAAATCTTTGGCTAAAAAATCTTTGATGATATTTATATAAGGCATATAACGCGTCCAAATACCCTCGGCTAAAAGCAAATTTTTAATCCTTGCTAATTCCACAAGCTCTTTGGCTTGTTTGAAGTTTAAAGTAAAAGATTTTTCACAAAGGACATTTTTGTTATTTTCAAGACACATTTTTATGTGCTCATAATGTAAAGAATGCGGAGTATTGATATAAACAAGATCGATATTTTGATCTTGAAGTAATCCTTCATAATTTTCATAAAATTTTTCAAAGCCGTGCATCAAAGCAAAGTCTTTTGCACGACTTAAAGATCCCACCGCATAAGGGTGAAATCCAGCTTGTTTTAACATAGGTGCGACCTTATTTGCTATAGATCCAGCACCTAAAAAAGCGACATTTTTTCGCTTAGAATTTGTATGCATATCCTAGATACACGCCATAATTTATTTGTTTAGGATCGTAAAAATTCGATCCGATTTGATTTGTGTAAAAATTTCGAGAATTATAGTGTATTTGCTCTGCTTTGAAACCAAATTCTATTTCATTATGTGGAGTAAGTTCATACATAGCGCCGATCTTAGCCCCATAAACAAAGCCATCAAAATCTTGAGATAAAGATAATAATGAGGTTTTAAGATCGATATTGGTTCTTGCATAACCTAAATACGCTCCTAAAACAGCCCTTGTATTTGTGAAAAGTTTTGGAGTAAAATCATAACCCAATAAAAACTTATGCGTTGTAAAATCGCCCTCTATTTGAATTCTAGGCGTTTTAATCAAATCATTAAATTCATCAGAATAATTATAAGCGGCATAAATTCTATGCATTTCATTGAAACGATAACCTGCTCTTAAGCCAAAAACAGGGAGATTGCCTGATACATCTGCGTTAAAATTCAAACCTGTTTTATTGTGTTTTAGATCCCCTTTTACTTGAGTATGCATCCAAGCCGCATCCGTTCCTATAAAAAAGCCAGAGTTTTCATCTGCCAAAGCCAAATTTGTAGATAAACACGCGCCAACAACTACGCTCAATAATTTTTTATTCATATTTTTTCCTTAAAATATTTTTGACTAATCTAAACAAAACTTTTAGATTATCTAATTATATAATTTTAAGATTTAATATCATAGTTTATTCAAAAAAATTCTAGTTTTTTTAAAGAAAATGAGAATATTTTACTCACTTAGGTACCACCATATCACTGCGACATTCTATGATGGTATGGACATTTCCGCGTGGATTGAAATCCCCTACAACTTTGATCCATTTTGGCTTGAGTTTGTCTTTTAGAGTGTTATAAATTTCATTGATACTTGCTTCATGTGAAACATTTCTATGCATAAAAGTATTGATATAAAGTTTTATAGCCTTAAGTTCGACGACAAATTGATCCGGTATATACTCAAGGTATATCGTTGCAAAGTCAGGATAACCACTCCTAGGACAACAACACATAAATTCAGGTAAAGTGATCTTTATGATATAGTCATTCTTAGCATCATTGGGCCAAATTTCCATATTATCAACATCAAATTCTTTGATTTCTTTTTCACCATAACGCATTGATTTTTCCTTTGTAATAATTTAAAATTCAAATTATACCAAATTTCATTTCTTAAAATTCATATTCTTAGCACCAACTGAAACTGCATTTCCTGCTCCGTTACCTTCAGCCGCACCGGCACCGGCAAGTATGGTTGAACTTTCATTCACA
>NZ_NXMA01000014.1 GCF_005406215.1 Campylobacter aviculae
GTTTTTATATTAATAGTAGAGACATTCTTTGTTTTATGATTGATGAAATCAAAGAATGAGTTAAGACCACTTTGGATGGTGGTGAGTGGGGAGAGACCTTTTGAGATTAGAATTCTGATTAGGATGAGGGCGATAATGGTAGAAATAATACCTAGACAAATTTGTTTTAAAAGAGTTATTTTAGCCGGTTCTGTATAAGCTTCATCTTGAGATATTGTACAAATTCTAAATTTTGGATTGATAGTTGCGCTACATAATACATCATATTTTTTTCCTTTATCATCATAAACTTGAAATAAGGCATTTGGATTTTTTGGATTAAGATAATACTGCGGATTAGAATTAATTACATTAGTAATATTAATACTTAATGAATTTTTTGTTAAAATTCTATCTGGAAATTCATGAAAATAGATATCTCCATCTGGACCATAAACTGCAGCATAAGAACTTGCAGATTTTCCTAAAGCTAAAACATCTTTAGAAAATTGTTCTAAAGCATAATCACCACCAACTGCTCCTACTTGTTTTCCATTTTTATATATAGGCATTGAATAAGTTAGTCCAGAAACTCCATCTGTAGCGGACTTATAAGGACCATACACTATCGCCTTTGTTGCTCCTTTAGCTTCTTTGTACCATCCTGCATCTTTCAAATTAAAGGTTTTAGAATCAAATATTCTTCTGTCTGATAAAAGTACTCTTCCAGAATTTTCAAAACCTAAAAAAACAAGTCTAAAACCAAAAGCTTCCTTAAAAGATTCTAGTAAAGTAAAAAATTGCTCGTCACCAGCCCCATTATCTAGTTTATTTTGAACTTCTTTGGCTAAAACTTCTACAGCATGTCGCCTACTTCCACCATAACTAGCAAAAACTGTTCTAACATCTTCTACAATTTTAAGCTGAAGATCTTCTAGCAATTCACTAGTATTATTTTTTGAATCAAAATAATTGAATGCACTTATAATTGTTAGTATAATTGTGATTAATATACCTACATATAAGGTCAGTTTTAAAGATACACTAAAAGACTTATCACTTTTCATAAAATTAAACCTTTTTTGAAAATATTAAAAAACAAAACTCGTATTATATCAAAAAAAAATAAAAATAAAATTTAATTCTTTATAAAATAATCTCCATCAAAACTAATTAAAGAATATTGCCTCTCATTTCCAATACTTCCAACAAGCTCTTCTATACTTAAAAAAGTTAAAGAATCAGCTTCAACATGTTTTCTTACTTCTTCTATGTTTTTATTAGCACTGATTAATTCTTCAAAAGTTGGAGTATCTATCCCATAAATATCTGGAAATTTAATTTCTGGGCAAGCAACAGCTAGATGAATTTTCTTTGCTCCTGCGGCACGAAGTAAAGAAACTATTTTTTTAGAAGTGGTTCCACGAACTATACTATCATCAATCACTACAATTTCTTTACCCTCTAAAACTTTACGCATAGGATTGAGTTTTAATTTTACTTTTAAATTTCTTAACTCTTGAGTAGGCTCTATAAAAGTTCTTCCTACATAATGATTTCTTACTATGGCCATTTCAAGAGGAATTTTTAAATATTGAGCAAAACCTATAGCAGCACTCACTCCACTATCTGGAACAGGAACAACAAAATCAGCTTTGTGGGAAAATTTTCTAGCTAAAGATTCACCCATTTTTTTACGAATTTCATAGACACTTTTTCCTTCTACAATACTATCAGGTCTTGCAAAATAAACATACTCAAAGGCACAAATTCTAGGAGTTTTTGCCTCTAATTGTATGCTTTCAAATTGGTCATTTCCTTGGGTAAAAATAATTAATTCTCCAGGTTTTACATCGCGTATAAATTCTGCTTCTATGAGATCAAAAGCACAAGTTTCGCTTGCAACTATATATCCTCCATCTTTCAGTCTCCCTAAAGATAAAGGACGAACTCCGTAAGGATCTCTTGCTACATAAAGTTTATCTTTACTTGCTAAAACAAAACAATAAGCTCCGATACAATTATTTAAACTCTCGATAAATCTATCTTGCAAATTTTCTTTTTTGCTTCTTGCGATTAAATGGACAACATTTTCAGTATCCATATGAGTTTGAAAAATCGCTCCATCTTGGATTAATTGATTTCTAATTTCTTCTTTATTGACTAAATTTCCATTATGTGCTAAAGCAATATCACCTAAAACACAATTTGCGGCTATAGGTTGAGCATCATCTAAGCTAGAATTACCCGCTGTAGAATAGCGATTATGTCCTATAGCAATTTCTCCTTGTAGGGTTTGCAAATTATGAGGATTAAAAATTTGACTCACCTCTCCTTTAGCTTTAATGGTTTTGATATTTTTACCGTCACTTACACTGATTCCACTTGCTTCTTGTCCTCGGTGTTGCATAGCAAATAATGCATAATATGCATAAGTACTTGCATTTTTTGAATTGATTACTCCTACAACTGCACACATATTTAAATTCCTAAAAAATCATTGATTGAATATAATTTTGGATTTTGCTCTTTAAGCCAAATTGCGATTTTAATAGCACCTTTAGCAAAAGTTGCTCTTGAAGTTGCAACGTGACTTAATTCCAAAAATTCTCCATCTTCATAAAATCCTACAGTATGACGACCCACTATATCACCACCCCTTAAACTCATAACCGCTATTTCATTTTTATCTCTTTCTCCGATGATACCATCTCTTGTGCTAACTCTGACTTTTTCAAAATCTAAATTTCTAGCTTTTGCCGCGTTTTGAGCTAAAGTCATAGCTGTTCCACTTGGCGCATCTTTTTTATGACGATGATGCATTTCTACAATTTCAATATCAAAATTTTCAAGCATGGCACTTGCTTTACCTACAAGATGATTTAAAACAGCGACACCTAAAGACATATTGGTTGCATAAAATATTGGCATCGTTTTACTTAAATCATTTATCAAATCTATCGTCTTTGAATCAAGTCCTGTTGTCCCTATTACTAAAGGCTTAGAATTTGTTTTTGCGTAATTTAAAAGTTCATAAGTGCCTTCAGGGGAAGAAAAATCAATAATCACATCACTTTTCTCAAAAAGTTTGTTTATATCATCGCCTTTATCATAAAGCATAGCCGTTTTTGCATTATTTTCATTTTCTAAACATTCTTGAATTTGCTTTCCCATACGACCTTTAGCGCCGTATATTCCTATACTGATCATATTAATTACCTTTTAAAATAAATATTTATTCTATCATTTATTCCATAAATTTCTACATAATCATTTCTTTTTCAATTTATCTAAATTTTCCAATAACTTTTTTTCCTCTCCAATCCCTTTACTTTCATAAAATTTTAAATTCCTGCTCAAATATTTTTGTTCAACCCACCCTCCAAAATCATGAGGATAAAGATAATTTTTCCTTTCAGGATGGTTGTTATTAAGATAGTTTGGAATGTCTAAAGCCTCGTTGTTTTTAACAAAATCTAAAGCCTTATTGATAGCTTTATAACTTGAATTTGATTTTAAAGTACTCGCTAGATAAACCACGCATTGGCTTAAAATGATACGTGCTTCAGGATATCCTATATTTTTTACTGCTATAAGTGTGGAAGTAGCTAGATTGAGGGCATTTGGATCTGCATTCCCTATATCTTCGCTTGCAAAAATGACTAAACGTCTAGCTAAAAAATCTGCACTTTCTCCCGCATCAATCAATCTTGCAAGATAATAAAGTGCCGCATCCACATCACTTCCGCGCAAGCTTTTAATCATAGCACTAGCTAAAATATAATGTGTATCTTTTTGACTGACTCCTTCACTATTGACACCATTTCTAAGTTTTTTTAGATTGTTTAAGGTGATATTTTTAGGATCTAAAACCAAGGCAAATTCAAGCAAATTCAGCATAGATCTTGCATCAGCACTTTTGATCAAGAAATCTTTAGCATCATCATCCATTTCAAAATCAAGCTTTTCTTGGGCTCTTGTCAGCAAAATTTCTAAATCTTTAGCCTTGAGTGTTTTAAATTCAAAAAGCATGGAACGACTTCTAATACCAGAGCAAAGAACAAAGTAAGGATTTTCGGTGCTTGCACCTATGATAATGCAACGATAATTTTCCATAGGAATAAGTAACATTTCTTGCTGAGTTTTATTAAGACGATGAATTTCATCGATAAAAATTAAAGGCTTGTAAAGACTATTTTTATATTGATCAATTATTTTTCTAAGCTCTTCAAGCTTAAAATTACCTCCATCAAATTCATAAAAATCTAATCCAAAATCTTTAGCTACCGCTCTTGCGAAAGTTGTTTTTCCGCATCCTGCCACGCCAAAAAATAGACTATGAGGTAATTTTTGCATAGCAATAAATTTTTTAAACACATCGACTAGATCTTTTTGTCCTATGATTTCATCTAATCTTTTAGGACGCAATTCTAAAGCTAAACTCATCAGTTTAAATCTAAGCGTAACAATTGGTTACCATTAATTTTAAGTTGAGGGGTTGCATTATTGTCATAGGAAAAATTCATCATAAATCCATTATCATTTTTTATAAAATATTGATTTAATCCTCCAAAAAATTGTCCCCAAGAAAATATTTTATCCGGTTCTTCTGTGCTAAAAATTTGGATTGAAGCTTTATTATTTTTTTCTGATATGAAAGTATTTCCATCGATATCGATATTTTGTTTATCCTTTGTTATTTTTAAATCTATAATTTGCAAATTCAATCCGTCTTTAAAAAGAGCACTAAAGTCAAATTTATTATAAGAGTATTTGGCTATTTTATCCAAAATAATATCAAAATCAATTTGATCAAAATCTACATTTTGATAAAGTTTTGAACTTGCATCAATGAGTATATTATTTGCTTTTCCTCGAAAATGAATTCTTAAATTATTTTCATCATTAAAATGAAGTATATTTTTGCTATAAAATGAAGATATTTTGTTGTTATTTAATACAAAAGAATTAAAACTTATTTCTTCTATACTTTCTTTAATTTGCATTATATTGGATAGTGGTATTGGGTGATTGAAATTTTGCTTATAATTGAAATTTTGCATAGAAAATTTCGTGTAAAATTGTGAAAACTGAACTTTACCTATGCTTAAATGGATATTTGTAGCTTTCATATCTTGATCCATTGCGATTTGCATAGAAGCATTTTTTAATAAAGTATCTCCACCTTCATCACTTAAATTAATATCCTGAAATTGTATTAATAGGTTAAAATTATTTTGATCCGGTTTGATTGTAAATTGAGCTAATTGCTGATTTTTCAAACCCTTGGCTAAGAATTTAAAAGGGTTGCTTATAGTTCCTTGTGCGATACAATTTGCAAAATAATTGTTGTTGAAAATTAAATCAACTTGAGAAGAAAATCCTAAATTTCTTTTGTCTTTTATGGTAAAATTTGCTTTTGAATATAAAAAACCTTTCTGAAAAATAAAATCTTCAATTTTATAATCAAAATTTTGATTTTTAATAAGTTGATTAAAAATTCTTTCATTTACATACCCTGTATAAAAAATTTGAGTAATGAAACAAAAGGCTATTATAAAAGGAATTATTAGTAATTTTTTCAATTCCATTGCTCCTTAGCAATATTTAAATGCTATTTTACAAATTCCTTGCTAAAAAAACTTTAAAAATTAATAGGAAATATCAAAAAATAAGTGATAAAATATTTTTGTTCGCAAAAAAGCGAACAAATAAATCAATAGGCCTTTTTATAGCATTGAATTTCTATTTTTCTAGCCACTGGAATAGCTGGGGTATTTGGAGTAATTGGCATACCATAGAAAATTTTACTTTCTAGAAAATCGCCTACTTTTAGATCTTTAAAAGTTCCTTCTTTGTCAGTGCCAAAAATTCCACAATCATCCATTTCAATTTCTGTATTTGGTAAAACTTTAATCGCCATCTGTCCTCCATAAATAGAATCTATAAGCAAGGTTTTATTGTTATCATAAACTTGAGCAATCGTACCTTCAAGTTTTACACTATCAGCCAAAAGTATTGTGCTTGTTAAACAAGCCGCTAAAAAGAACATTTTTTTCATGTAAGATTTTCTCCTTTGTTTTAAAATAAAATCATTGAAATGATAAAAAAATAAAGTGAAATAAGTGTGAAATTACAAATTTTGATTTCATACTAATTAAACATTTTAATCAATCGGAGTTATAATCTCCAGGTTTTGGGTGAAATTTGATTCCAGTTTTTACTTATAAAAATTATATTAACTTTGATTATTAAGCTATATTTTAAAGAATTTATAAAAATATAAGTGTTTTTTTGTATTATTTTGTTTTGCTTTAAAAATTTATAAATTAAAACTCGCAAAAATATTTTTTTATTAAAAATCAACATTGTAAATAATTCTGAAATATTAACGGAGAGATAATGCATAAAAAACATTCTTTACCTGAACTTACTTTTAGAGGACTTTTGTTAGGAAGTATTTTAACGATTATTTTTACAGCGTCAAATGTATATTTAGGGCTTAAAGTGGGTCTTACTTTTTCATCCTCAATTCCTGCTGTTGTTATTTCTATGGCCGTGTTAAGTTTTTTTAAAAATTCAAATATTTTAGAAAATAATATGGTTCAAACTCAAGCCTCTGCAGCCGGAACCCTTTCGTCTATTATCTTTGTTATACCTGGACTTTTTATATGCGGATACTGGAATGAATTTCCTCTTTGGCAAACTTTTATGATCTGTCTATGTGGAGGGGGATTGGGAGTTATTTTTACTATACCTTTAAGAAAAGCCATGGTAGTTGAAAGCAAACTCGCCTATCCAGAAGGTAGAGCAGCAGCTGAAATTTTAAAAATGGCAAATAAAGATCAAGAAATAAAAAAAGGTAAAAAAGGTGTTAAAGAAATTGCTTTAGGCGGAATTATCGCGGCCACTTATAGTCTTTTTAGTAGCGGTTTTAAATTGATTGCAAGTGAAAGTAGTTTTGCTTTTATATGGAATAAAATGGCATTTGGATTTTCCATGGGTTATTCTTTAGCACTTTTAGGCGCAGGTTATCTTGTTGGATTAGCAGGAGCCATAGCACTTTTAGTTGGAATGTTTTTAGCTTGGGGAATTTTGACTCCATATCTTTCAAGTTTTGAATTTGATGGGATTAAAAATGCAACAGAACTTGCTTCAGAAGTTTGGAGTGCTAAGGTTAGACTTATAGGCACTGGCGCTATTGCCATAGCTGCACTTTGGACTTTGATAGAACTTTTAAAACCTGTATTTGACGGAATTAGAGAAATTATTCGCAATGTTAAAAATCCACATACAAATAATAACGATTCAAGAAATACGGATTTATCAATAAAAAATATTTTCATACTTTTTTTATTGATGGTTGTAGGACTTTTTATAACTTTTTATAGTTTTGTGGGTGATGCAAAATTAAATATTTTTTACCATTTTCTTTTTGCAATAGCTGGAACTTTAATCGCGGTATTAATAGGCTTTTTTGTTGCTGCGGCTTGTGGATACATGGCAGGACTTGTAGGATCATCTTCAAGTCCTATTTCAGGCATAGGATTAATTGGTATTATTGCATCTTCAATTATCTTTTTACTTTTGGGGGCAGAGCTTTTTAAAGATCCTGTTCTTTCAAATTTTGCTATTGCTTTAGCCATTTTTACCACAAGTGTTATTTTGGCAACCGCAGCAATTTCTAATGATAATTTACAAGATTTAAAAACGGGATATTTAGTAGGTGCAACTCCTTGGAAACAACAAGTTTC
Organism: Campylobacter aviculae; assembly: GCF_005406215.1. Classification (GTDB taxonomy): domain Bacteria; phylum Campylobacterota; class Campylobacteria; order Campylobacterales; family Campylobacteraceae; genus Campylobacter_D; species Campylobacter_D aviculae. The sequence continues at coordinate 7,734 of NZ_NXMA01000014.1, forward strand.
TTTGCTTGTAGGTTGTATTTTTGGTGCTTTGGCCATCGTTCCTGTTTTGAATTTGCTTTATCAAGCTTATGGTTTTGTTGGAGCCATGCCAAGAGCTAACATGGATGCTTCTTTAGCTTTAAATGCACCACAAGCCAATTTAATGAGTACTATTGCTAAAGGAATATTTAATCATAATATAGAATGGGATTATATTATTTTTGGTGCAGGTATAGGGATAATAATTATTATTGTTGATAAAATTTTAAGAAAAGCAAAGATGTCTTTGCCACCATTAGCTGTGGGTATAGGAATTTACTTACCTCCTGCTGTTAATATTCCTTTAATTATTGGTGGAATTTTAAAATATTTTATTATGAAATATTTGGAAAAAAAATATGAAAAAAATTCTAAAAAAGAAGAAAAAATAGCCTTATGTGAGCAAAATGGTATTTTATTTGCTTCGGGGTTGATTGTTGGAGAAAGTATATTTGGAGTTATTATTGCCGCGATCACAGTTTTTTCTGTTGGTATGGGTGGAGATGAAAACATTTTAGCTTTAAATTTTGAAAATCTTCATAATAGCGAGTTGTTAGCTTTTATATTTTTTGTAGGAGTTATATTTTATTTTGTTAGAAGAATAATTAAAAATAGATTTTAGGTAGTTTATGGAAAATTTTTATGCTTTAATATTGGGAATTATTGAGGGTTTGACTGAGTTTTTACCTGTTTCTTCAACTGGCCATATGATTTTAGGTGGAACAATTTTAGGGCTTGAAATGAATGACTTTTGGAGAAGTTTTTTAATCATTATACAGCTTGGATCCATTTTAGCTGTTATTTTTGTTTTTTGGCAACGTTTGATTCAAGGATTTGATATTTGGTTTAAACTCGCAGTTGGTTTTTTCCCCACAGGTTTAATCGGTCTTTTTGTTGAAAGATATTTAAAAGAATTATTTAACGGATATATAGTTGTTACTATGCTTATTATTGGAGGTATAATATTTATTATTATAGAAAAACAACATAAAAATAAGAGTTACAAGGTGACTTCACTTGATAAAATCAGTTTTACGAAAGCCTTTTGTATAGGAATTATCCAATCTTTAGCTATGATACCAGGCACTTCAAGAAGTGGGGCAAGTATTATCGGAGGGCTATTATTGGGATTAGATCGTAAAAGTGCGGCAGAATTTAGCTTTTTACTAGCTATTCCAACGATGATTATAGCTACAGCTTATAAAATTTATAAAGAGCCTAGTTTACTTAGCGACGCTAATTCTTTGGTCCCCTTATCAATAGGATTTATTACTGCTTTTGTGGTTGCGGTTTTTGTAATAAAATTTTTCCTGAAATTCATTACAAAATTTAACTTTATTCCTTTTGGAATTTATAGAATTATTTTAGGAATTTTGTTTTTTTATTTGTACTATAGTGGAATTTTAAATTCTGGGAATGAATTTTAAATTATAGAGTGTTATTTAAAAAATTATTCTAAAGCAAAGCCGAATTTAAAGAAAATTAAGCCATACAAAGATAAAATTGCTAAGTTTAAATTCAAACTCACAGAGTTAGTGAGCTTAATAAGGTGAATTTTATTTATGGAAAAAGAAATTATTGCATTTTTAGATACTGAAAAAATAGTTGATTTACAAAGCGTTCAATCTAAAAACAACCTAAAAGAAGTCTATTTTGATAATTCTAAAGAGAGTTTAGAAGTGATACGCCATTCTTGCGCTCATTTAATGGCGCAAGCAATTAAAAGTTTATATCCGGAAGCTAAATTTTTTGTAGGTCCTGTTATAGAAGATGGTTTTTACTATGATTTTCGCGTGGAAAATAAAATTGGTGAAGAAGATTTAGTAAAAATTGAAAAGAAAATGAAAGAGCTTGCTGAAGCTAAAATTGAAATCGGTAAATATGAAATAAGCAAAAAAGAAGCTTTGCAAAAATTCCAAAATGATGATTTAAAACAAGAAGTATTACTTCGAATTCCTGATGGACAAGTGAGTATTTACACTCAAGGTGATTTTGAAGATTTATGTCGAGGTCCTCATGTACCCAATACAAAATTTTTACGTTTTTTCAAGCTTACTCGCGTTGCCGGAGCGTATTTGGGTGGCGATGAAAAAAGAGAAATGCTAACGCGTATTTATGGAACCGCTTTTGCTGATAAAGAAAGTTTAAAAGAATATTTAACGATTATAGAAGAGGCTAAAAAAAGAGATCATAGAAAATTAGGAACTGAACTTAAACTTTTTACTTTTGATGATGAAATAGGCGGAGGACTTCCTATTTGGTTAAGCAATGGTGCAAGGCTTAGATCAAAACTTGAACATATGCTTTATAAAATACATCGTTTGCGCGGCTATGAACCCGTAAGAGGACCAGAACTTTTAAAAGCTGATGCTTGGAAGATTAGTGGGCATTATGCAAATTACAAAGAAAATATGTATTTTACTCAAATTGATGAACAAGAATACGGCATAAAACCAATGAACTGCGTTGGACACATTAAGATTTACCAAAGTGATGTAAGAAGTTATCGTGATTTACCCTTAAAATTCTTCGAATACGGAGTAGTGCATAGACATGAAAAAAGTGGGGTTTTACATGGGCTTTTTAGAGTGAGAGAATTCACCCAAGATGATGCTCATATTTTTTGTATGCCAAGCCAGATTAAAGAACAAGTTTTAGAAATTTTAGCCTTTGTGGATAATTTAATGAGATTATTCGATTTTAGTTATGAAATGGAAATTTCAACCAAGCCTGAAAAGGCTATTGGTGATGATGAAATTTGGAATATGGCTACTAAAGCTTTAAAAGAAGCCTTAGATGAACAAGGTTTGAAATACGGTATTGATGAAGGTGGCGGGGCCTTTTATGGACCGAAAATTGATATTAAAATCACTGATGCATTGAAAAGAAAATGGCAATGTGGGACCATACAAGTGGATTTTAATTTGCCAAGCCGCTTTAAACTTGAATACACTGATAACAATAACGAAAAAAAACAACCTGTCATGCTCCATCGTGCTATTTTGGGTTCTTTTGAAAGATTTATAGGAATTTTAACCGAGCATTGTGCTGGAGAATTTCCATTTTTCATTGCTCCAACTGCTGTTGGAATTATACCGATTTCCGATTCTCACCTTGTTTATGCTAAAGAAATACAAACAATGCTTTTAAAATTAGATATTGACAGCGAAGTATATGAAAAAAATGAAAGCTTAAGTAAAAAAATTCGGACAGCGGAAAAACAAAGATTGCCTATGATTTTAGTTTTGGGTGATGATGAAGTAGCAAAGCGTAGTGTTGCGCTTAGAGATAGAAGGGCTAAGGAGCAAAAAAATCTTAGTCTGGATGAATTTATTAATTTAGTTAAGGAGAAGATGAGTGAGGTACATTTTTGAGTAAAGAAAAAGAAGTATTGCTTAATGAAGATATACAAGCGGGTGAAATCAGATGTATAGGTGATGATGGCAAGGTTTATGGCATTATTAGTAGTGAAGAAGGTTTAGAAATAGCTAACAAGCTAGGACTTGATCTTGTTATGATAGCTCCAGATGCTAAACCGCCTGTATGTAAGATTATGGATTATGGAAAATTCCGTTATCAGCAAGAAAAGAAACAAAAAGAAGCCAAGAAAAAGCAAAAAGTTATTGATATAAAAGAAATTAAACTTTCAATTAAAATTGCCCAAAATGATATCAATTATAAGGTTAAACATGCACTTGAATTTTTATCTCAAGGTAAGCATGTAAGATTTCGCGTATTTTTAAAAGGTCGAGAAATGGCTACTCCTGAAGCCGGGATAACTTTACTCGAAAAAATTTGGACTATGATAGAAAATGAAGCAAATCGCGATAAAGAGCCTAATTTTGAAGGACGTTATGTCAATATGCTTGTAACGCCTAAAAAATCTTAATGGGTTTTTAATGCCAAGAGAAAATTTGATACAAAATGTAAATCAACAAGATTTTGAAGTGTTTTTTTCAAATCTAGTTCCTACAAATAGAACTTTAGACTTTTACGTTGATTTTAACAAATGTTTAAAAAACAAAAATGAAATTTCTTATCAATTATATAAATTAAATTATTTGCTTAATAAAGAAAATTTATTAGAAGCTATAAAATTTATTTTTAATCGTGAAGGTTCAGAAGTTTTCAATATTCTCAACTTGCTTATAGCGGTTAGAGATAATCGAGAAAATATTATTTTTGACAATCAGTTTGTAGAAATAAAAGAGTGTTTTAAAACTCCTGAATCAGTTTATAAATTTATTCAAGATTCTGGTCTTGAAATAATTTTTAAAGATAATATTAAAGATTTAAACGATTATGTTTTTGGAATAGAAGTTGGTATGGATACTAATGCTAGAAAAAATCGTAGCGGAAAAAACATGGAAAATTATTTCGAAAACTTACTTTTAAGAGAAAAATTTATTAAAAATAAAGATTTTTATACCCAAGTTAAAAACAACACGCTTGATGAAAATGTAAAGAAAATATTAGGTATTGATGTTAAGAAATTCGATTTTGTAATTCGAACTAAAAAAAATAACTATTATATTGAAATTAATTTTTTTGGAACTAACGGATCGAAACCAAACGAAACCGATAGATCTTATATATCAATAGCTCAAAAATTTCAAAATTTAAAAAATGATCATTTTATATGGATTACGGATGGGTATGGATGGAAAAATTCTAAAAATACTTTAAAAGAAGCGTATAGTAAGGTTTGTATGTATAATCTAGCAAACTTAAATTATTTTATAGAAAAATTAAAAAATGAAAATATATAAAATAGATAATTCTTTTCAAATTTATGAAGGAAATTGTTTAAAAATCTTACCAAAACTTGATTATGAATTTGATTTTATATTTGCAGATCCTCCTTATTTTTTATCCAACGATGGCTTAAGTATTCAAAATGGTAAAATTGTAAGCGTAAATAAAGGGGATTGGGATAGAGGTTTAAAATCTAAAGAGATTGACGACTTTAATTACACTTGGTTAAAACTTGCTAAGGAAAAATTAAGTCAAAGTGGAAGTTTATGTATAAGTGGAACCTATCACAACATTTTTTCAATTGGAAAAATGTTACAAGATTTAAATTATAAAATTCTAAATATTATCACTTGGCAAAAAACTAATCCGCCTCCTAATTTTTCCTGTCGTTATCTTACTCATTCAACAGAACAAATTATTTGGGCTAGAAAAAGTAATAAACATAAACATATCTTTAATTATGAGTTGATGAGAAAAATTAATAATAATAAACAAATGAAAGATGTTTGGCAATTTAGTGCTATTGCTCCTTGGGAAAAAATTAACGGAAAACATCCTACACAAAAACCCTTGGCTTTACTCGTGCGTTTAATTGCAATGGCAAGCAATTCAGATAGCATTATTTTAGATCCTTTCTCTGGATCAAGTAGTACTGGAATTGCGGCAAATTTATTAAGACGTAGATTTATAGGAATTGAGCAAGAAAAGGAATTTATTGAAATTTCATTAAAACGAAAAAAAGAATTAATAAATAAGTCACAAATAATACAAAAAAAAATTAAAGATTTTAAAATTATTACAGAACAATGCGAGAAAATCCTGCCTTTTTAAAAGAACAAATCATCACTTATCTTGGCAACAAAAGAGCTTTGTTGGATTTTTTAGAACAAGGTTTTAAGTTTGCCAAAAAAGAACTCAAAAAAGATAAATTTAGCTTTTGTGATATCTTTAGTGGTTCAGGTATAGTAAGCCGTTTTGCTAAGTCTCATTCAAATTTTATAGTTGCTAATGATTTAGAAGATTATTCTAGGGTAATTAATATGTGTTATCTTAGCAACCAAGATGAAAGCTTAAAAGATCATTTATCTACTTTTTATAAAAAACTTTTATCAAATATCGTGTTTGAAAAAGGTTTTATAAGTGAGTTATATGCTCCAAAAGATGAAAAAAAAATTCAAAAAAATGATCGAGTTTTTTACACCATAGAAAACGCTATATACTTAGATACTTTAAGAAAAAAAATTGATCAAGAAATTCCAAATGAATTTAGGCACTTTTTTATCGCACCGCTTTTATATGAAGCAAGTGTGCATTCTAATACAAGTGGCGTTTTTAAAGGGTTTTATAAAGATAAAAACGGAATAGGTAAATTTGGCGGTGAAGGAGAAAATGCTTTAAAACGGATCAAAGGTAGAATTGATTTGAAATTGCCAATCTTTTCAAATTTTCATTGTCCTTTTCTCGTGGAACAAAAAGATGCTAATGATGTGGCCAAAGAAATGGATCTTTTAGATGTGGTTTATCTTGATCCACCTTATAATCAGCATCCTTATGGATCAAATTATTTTATGCTTAATTTAATCGCAAATTACCAAAAACCGATTGAAATTTCTCAAGTCAGTGGAATTCCAAAGGATTGGAATCGAAGCATTTACAATAATGCTAAAAGTGCTGAAGATGCTTTATTTGATCTCATTTCTCTTCTTAAAGCAAAAATTATTTTACTTTCTTATAATTGCGAAGGTTTTGTAAAAAAAGAAAATTTTATAAAACGCTTAGAAAAGTTAGGAAAATGCCATATTATCGAACAAAAATACAATGCTTTTAGAGGAAGTAGAAATTTAAAAAATCGTGCTATTTATGTAAAAGAGCAATTGTATATTTTGATAAAATAATTTATTCTTTTCCGTCAAGTATAGGTACAAAAAGACATTCTTCGAGAATTTCTTTTTGTAAATTTGTGCCGTTTTTAGTGATTCTTGTGATAAATTGCTTTCCATTGTGCAAAATCGGAGCTACTAAAATTCCTCCATCTATAAGCTGATCAAGCAAAATTTCAGGAATCTGTGTGGCATAAGCAGAAAATAAAATCCTATCATAAGGTGCATAATTTTTCCATCCATTTTGCCCATCATCAAAACGAACGTTGATGTTGCTAAATCCTAAATCTCTAAAAGTTTGTGAAGCACTTTTGGCTAGTTTTTCTATGCGTTCTATAGTAAAGACTCTTCGAATCACACGACTTAGAATAGCAGCTTGGTAACCACTGCCGCATCCTATTTCTAAAACGCTATCTGCATCTTTAAAATTTAAAGCCATAGTCATTTTTGCAACAGTTAAAGGAGAGCTAATCCATTGAGAATTAGCTAAAGGTAAGGCATCTAAACGATATGCATGTGCTTTTAAAGGAGAAAAAATTTCACGTGGGACTTGGCAAAAAGCATTAAAGAGCTCTTCATTGATAAAAATTTTTTGTGCGATTTCTTCAGCCATCATCTTGCATCGTTTTTGTTCAAATGTGTTCATTATTTCTCCTAAAATAAAGAAAAATTGTAACGAATAATGTTTTGAAATTTGATTAAAAATAAAAATTTATTTCTTTGATTAAGTGTTAAAATTTTGTTGAATTAAAAATATTTTTAAGTGTTAAATATGGATTGATGATTAAAGCATAAGTTATTTAAGCAAATTTTTTAAAAGCGTAGAATGATCCTTTTGTTGCATAAAAGTACTTTCTTCTTCTAACTTAAGCTTGTTAAAATCTTTAAGCTTTTCTAAATCTGCTTTAATATTGTTCCAAAGTATTTTTAAAAGCGTAGGATCGCTAGAATTGGTTGTATTCTTTTTGTCTTTTTCTAATTTTTTTACATTTTCTGTAGCTTTTGCATAATCAAGCTTTAAGTTATTGTTAAAATAAGCAGGAAAGCTACTTGTTGTGCCATCATCTAAAACTTGAAATAATGCTATATTGATAAAAGCATCAAGATTTTCTAAATCCTTAAAATCACTATTTTGTATTTTATTTAAAAAATCTTTTCTTTCTTCTGTACTTAAGTTTTTTTCTGTAGTAAAGAGAAATTTATAGTCTCTGTCAAAATCCATAAAATCAAGTGGATCGTATTTCTTATAATCTAATTTGTTTTTTGAGATAAAATTGGCAGCAGAGCTTAAATTTTTACCATCTATAGTATGAATATCTGCTTGTATATAAAAAGTGTCATTTAAATCTATTTTTATATCACTTATATATGCTCCTTTGCAATAAATATTTACATCTTCTAAAGGTTGTTTTAAAAATTCGATAATAAAACCTTGTTCTTTTTTACTTAAAGAATTAAAATCTATCGCGTTACCATCAAGATCTTTAATATTTTCTAGATATTTAGAAAGCTCCTTTTTAACATAATCATCAGAATTATCACAAAAAAGCATTTCTAACTCATCTTTTTTTAAATTCTTATTTTCATCTTTAAGAAGTATTGTTTCTATTTCTTTATCTAAAATTTTTTGCCAGTCTTCAGTACTTTGCCCCCAGCCGCTTGTTATAAGCTCTCCACGTTCGTAGCAAAGCGCTTCATTTGTTAAGATGAAACCACTATTCATTTAATAAACAACCTTTAATATTTAATTATTTCTTATTTTTTTGTAAAACGAGCATTACTTTGAAAACTTTATTAAGTAATTTTCCTATAAGCTTATTTTTCACAAAATTATATGAGTCTATATCATCAACAAATTCAATTTATTTTTGTAGATCTTACTACAAGATTAAAATAGCTTAAGCAGATATATCTAAAAGCTGATCTTTTTTACTAGTATCTGCTTGATTATCAACATTTGTAGAATTGCTAGTATCTTTGCTTACCTCGATATTTTTTTCTTTGTCTTCTTTGTTTTCTTGTTCGAGTTTTGCTTCTTCAAGTTTTAACAAAGGTTTTGCTGTATAACGCAAACTTGTATCAATAACTTGATTGCAACATTGAGAATATATTAACCCCACAATATATCCTTTAGTGATATATGCAAATACCTAATTTAGCACAAGCTTGATGTTGATAAATTGGTTGACTGATAGTTTGATAATTATGAAAATCTTTGCAAGTTAAAATTCTACTTTGTTTTGAATTGTTAGTATTTTCGTTGCTATTATTTGAAGCCAAAGCAACACTAGATAATAATGCTAAACCTAAGGTAATTTTTTTCATTTTAAACCTTTTCTATGATTAAAATTTCGGTATTACAAATAATTATAATATTAAAAAATTAATTTGATATTAAAATTAGGAAAAGATAAAAATTTTAAAAATTTAAAGTTTAAGAAAAATTACTCATTTATCAATCAGATCCAAAATCGCATTTTAGTGTTATTACAATTTGAAAAAAACAAATAGTAGAATTATGTGAGCGTGGTTAGATAGAATTCATCGCTATTATTCTAATGTGTTTTTGTAAATTTGCAAGCAATTTTTTGTTAATTTTTTTAATTTTTTGGAAAGTTTGATTTTATATTTTTCTTTATTTTCTAATGATTTTTCATCTAATTTTGAAATTTGATTTTTTGTATATAAGGCGATTTGTTTAATATTATCTTGTTTGTTAAAAATTTTGCCTTCTTTAAAAACGCATTTTAAAAGCTCTTGTCTTTGTAAATTTCCATCAAGTTTTATTAATTTTTCATCGTAAATATAAAGTTCATCAAAAAGCATTTTTTGGCTTTTTTTATCATAAATTCTAAAAAGTTTTTTAAAATGAGGTATAGTTGTTTTGTGCTTATCTTCGCTGATTTTAATTTTTGGTTTAGCGATATGGTTTTCTTCTATAGCTACGAGTTTATAAACACAACCAAAAATTGGATCGCTTGAGGCAGTGATTAGTCTTTCACCAACTCCAAAGGCATCGATAGGCGCTTTATTTTTAAGAAGTTTTTCTATGCTTTTTTCATCTAAAGAATTTGAAACAATGATTTTACATTCTAATAAATCATTTTCATTCAAAATAGCACGAATTTCTTTACTCAATCTTTCCAAATTTCCAGAATCAATACGTACTCCACACTGCTTGATTTTAAATTTCTTAAATGCTTTTATGGCATTGTTTAAGCCTTGTTTATAATCATAAGTATCAATAAGCAAGATGGGGTTTTTAGGATAAAGTTGCAAATAATGACAAAAAGCCTTAAATTCATCATCAAACATTTGTACCCAAGAATGAGCCATAGTCCCGCTTATATTGATATTGTATTTTTTTCCGGCTAAAGTACAAGAGCTAGAAATACATCCACCTATGATAGCAGCTCTAGCTCCTTTAATTGCAGCGTCACTTCCATGCGCCCTACGCGATCCAAATTCAAAAACAGGGCGATTTTTAGCTGCTCTTACTATACGATTTGCTTTTGTAGCGATAAGGCTTTGATGATTGATATTTAATAATAAAAAGGTTTCTAGCAATTGTGCTTCTATAGCATTAGCCTTAATAATCATCAAAGGTTCATTAGGGAAAATAATTTCACCTTCTTGTACAGAGTAAATTTCTCCATTAAATTTAAAATGCTCTAGGTATTTTAAAAAAGCCTCACAAAATATATTTTGTGATCGCAAATAAGCTATATCTTCTTGATTAAAATGTAAATTAGCAATGAAATCTAATACATCACTTAAACCAGCAAATATGGCAAACGAACCTTTGTCTGGAACCTTCCTAAAAAACACATCAAAATAGCAAACCTTATTTTCAAAACCATTTAGAAAGTATCCTTGCATCATGGTGAGTTCATAAAAATCACAAAACAAGGCCAAATTAGATTTTTTTTTAGAAAAATTCTCCATCAATTTGCCTAATTTTTAAAAATCATCAAAACTAATACTGCCTTTTGAGTAGTTCGTCACCTTGCTTTCAAAAAAATTGCTTTTTTGATCGTTAAATTTAGAAAAATCATCCACCCATTTAATAGGATGTTTGGCATTGTAAATTTTTTCAAGATTGATAGCTACTAATCTTTGATCTACCAGATAATGGATATATTCTTCTATAATATCATCTGTAAAGCCCATAATCTGATTTTGAGTGATATATTTTCCCCATTTAATTTCTAATTCCCCAGCTCTTTTAAACATTTCATAAATTTTTTTGATATTTTCTTCATTGAAAAGATCTGGTCTTTCTTTACGTGTTGAATTGATCATATTTTGAAATAAAAGCAAATGAGTGATTTCATCTCTTTGTATAAAGCGAATCATTTGAGCCGAACCCAACATCTTTCCGGCACGAGCAAGGGCATAAATTGCGGTAAAACCGCTATAAAAATAAATTCCTTCTAAAATTTGATTTGCCACCATAGCAAGTAATAATTTATTGTCATCTACATCGCCGGCTAATTCTTCATAGATGTTAGAAATAAAATCATTCTTTTCTCTTAAGGTTGCATCGTGTTTTTCCATTTCATAGATCAAATCTGTGTTATCACAGATTGCTTCTACCATAACTGCATAAGATTTTGAATGATTAGCTTCTTCGTAAGCTTGTCTTGCTAAAACAGCATTGATTTCAGGTGCGGTGATATAAGGGTTTATATTATCAGCTAAATTATTGGTTTGAAAACTATCCATAGAGATAAGTTGTGACCAAACTAAATCATACATTCTTTTTTCACCAGAAGTTAAATTGCAACGATAATCAAGAGCATCTTTAGTCGTGTCAACTTCTTTTGGAAACCAAGTATTTGCTTCCATTAAATCCCAAAGTTTTAAAGCCCAAGTATATTTTGCTTTTGTAAAATTGAGAATTCCATGTGGATTGCCATCAAAAACCTTTCTATCATTTAAAGTTTCATTTGAATTAGGATTATAAATTCTTTTTCTTTGCATTTTAAACCTTTCTTACAATACAGCTTTGAGTTAAAATATCGTGTAAATTAAGGGAATCTTTTCTAAAAAAACTAAAAATAACTCCTATTAATAAACCAAAACTTATAAAAAATACAATATATCTTAATATAATTTTTAAAAAAGAAAGCCTCTTGCCGCTTTTAAATTCAATCAAATAAAGATCATATGCTTTTAAACCTGGACTTTGTGCAGATTTTTGCAAAAATAAAGCCTGTATGAAACCAAAAAGAAAAGAACATAGGGCTGTAACAAAACCATTGTGCAAAAAAGCGTCCTTAGAGCCCAGCAAAAAATAAAATAAATACAAAATAGGAACATAAATTAAAAAAATATCTATAACAAAAGCTTTAAATCGCAAAAAACGCGAAGCTATTTTTGCTTTTGTTTTCATTAATTGCCACGACTTCCAGGTTTTATCGCTTTACTTCCTTGCTTACAAAGCGGACATTGTTCATTGTCATAAATTTCAAAATCAAAATTTCCTAAAGTAAAAAGAGGGATATGACTAGGAAGTTTAGCGTTTTCTTTCGCTTGTGTATTTAAATTTTTTACAGCACAAAAGCCACGATTTGCTAAAGCTGCAAAACCAACAACAATACCTCCAAGACTTTCTATAATTTTTGCACTTTCTAAGGCACTACCACCTGTGGTAATGATATCCTCACAAACGATAAATTTTTCACCCTGCTTAATTTCAAAACCGCGTCTTAGAGTCATTTCACCATTAACTCTTTCAGTAAAGATAAAGCGTTTATTGCAAGCCCTAGCTAACTCATAACCTGCTAAAATACCTCCTAAAGCCGGAGAACAAATGGTATCAAATCCGGTTAAATGACTCGAAATAATTTTAGCTAACTCTTTACAAAGCTTTTCGGCCAAAGCGGGATCTTCTAAAACTTTAGCGCTTTGAAGATAAAATTGAGAGTGTTTGCCCGAACTTAATAAAAAATGGCCCTCTAAATAGGCTTTACAATCTTTATAGACTTCTTCTAAGTTCATCATTAAACCTTTAAAAGCTCAACTTCTTTATTTTTCACACTTTCATCAATCTTATTCACGTAAGAATCTGTAATCTTTTGAACTTCATCGTAAGCTTTTTTAGCTTCATCTTCTGAAATCGTTTTATCTTTTTCAAGTTTTTTAATGCTATCATTAGCGTCTTTTCGGTTGTTTCTTATAGAAACTTTCGCTTTTTCGCCCATAGCTTTAGCATGTTTAACATTTTCTTCTCTTTGCTCTCTAGTCATTGGAGGGAAAAATAATTTAACACTTTCTCCATCATTATTTGGATTTACCCCAATATTTGCTGCCGCAATAGCACTTTCTATAATTTTTAACATAGGTTTTTCCCAAGGAGTGATACTAATGGTTGAAGCATCACTTGCTAAAACAGTTGCAACTTGGTTTAAAGGGGTTTGGGTTCCATAATAATCCACGCTGATATGATCTAAAATGTGGATATTTACTTTTCCTGTTCGTAAAGTAGTAAAATCTTTTTTAAGTGCTTCTAAACTCTTTTCGCTTTGAGTTTTTTGTTTATTTAAAATTTCGCTAATCATCAAACCCCCTTTATTTAGTCGTATTTATATCGTTTGGAATTTTAGGAGCATTTGGAACCATTGATGAGCTGGTAGAATTTGGAATGCTAGGAACAATCGGAGTATTTGGGACGCTTGCATTGCTTTCGACTTTAATTTTTTCTGCTAAAGAATCTTTTTTTGCGTGATTATATAAATATCCTAAACCTATAGTATTTGCAATCAATAAAACACCCATTATGAATGTAAATTTAGCTAAAAAGCCCGCAGGTCCTTTTGCACCAAAAAGACTTTCATTACTCCCACTATATGTTCCAAGCCCTATACTTGAACTTTTTTGAAGTAAAACGGCTATACAAATAACAATAACGATAATAAATTGTAAAACGGTTAAAAGAGCAATCATAAATTCTTCCTAATAATTCTAGTATTTTTAAGTCAAACATTTTATCGAAATAAAGCTTGAAAAGATTTGAAATTGATTGTAATTTTTGTGGATTTACCACAAAAATTATTTTCTCTTTTGTACAATTAGAGGCAAAAATGTAAAAATACCGTCCCACATGGTCTCAAAAACACCATATGCTGCTTCCATTGGAGTGTCATAAGACTTTGATTTTATATTATTAATCTTGCTTAAAAGCATGTTTAATAAACTTAATAAGAATGCAAATCCAACACCTAAAACTACGAGATTGTTTAAAAGGCCAAGGAAAAAATTAACGATTACAACTATAACAACACCTAAAATATCTCCTATTATCATTTGGTATTTTAGTGGTATTTCGGGTATCATAGATAATACTATAAAAATGAAACTCAATATAGCATAGATTTCAGTTATAACAATAATTCCAGAAGGTATAAGACTGCATGCGGGCGCTAATCCTAAGCCCATAACAAAGGCACAAATGAAAAGTCCAATGTAATTTAAAGGAGCTTTTTTTCCTATCAAGTCTGAACAAAGATTGGTAACTGTCACCATTACAAACACTCCACCAAATCCGGCCGCTATTCTAGATTGTATCGAATCCGACATTCCCATTCGTTGAACTAGTTCATTGTAAAGTGGCATTAGGGAAATTCCTATATAAGTCCCTATTATGGCTATTAAAAATGTCAGAGCTATAAATAAATATACTTGAACAAAAAAACTTTTGGAAGCCGGTGCTCTATCTTCCTCCCAAATGTTTTCCATTTCTCTTCTATGGATCTTAATTTCTTCGCGTGCTTTCTTAAATCTTTCTTCTAGCATGCTTATTTCTTATTATGAGAATTTTTATCACCAGACATTCTAAATTTATCTACTATTAAAACTTCTTAAAATATTAAGCAAACTTATAAATAGATTAACAAAATCAAGATAAAGTGCTACAGCCCCTTCAATTGGAGTTTCATAGTTTCCGCGAATAATATTTTGAGTATCATAAAGAATGTAAAATGAAAACAATATCGCAGCCACTGCTGAAATAATCAAATTCAATAAACCACTTCCCATAAATAAATTAAGAACTGAAGCCGCAAAAACAACTAAAAAGACTATAAATAAAGCTTTCCCCATCATTGTAAAATCTCTTTTAGTATTCATAGCAAATACACTAAGTCCAGCAAAAGCTACAGTGGTTAAAGCAAAAGCTTGAGCCACGATAACACCCCCTGCAGGTAAAGCAAGAACGGAAATAAGTAAAGGCGTGAGTGTTAAACCTGAACAAAAAGTAAAACCAAAAAGCAAAATCAAATTAAGCGGAGCTTCTTTCTTTTTAAACTGTAAAGCAAAGAATAACCCTATTTCTACAGCAAAAAGTATCCAAAAGGTTATTTGTGATTGTATAAAAAATGATGCTAGAGCGAAAATTCCTACATAGGCACCTACTGTGGCTGCTAAAAGCGAAGCAGCGAAAAGCTGATATGTTTGTTTTATGAAAACACTAAGTTCACTTGTTCTTGTATTTTCAAATTCACCTGATTTTAAATAGTCTCTATCATAAAGACTCATATAATTCTCCTTGTTATTAAAAATAATTATTTCTAAATTTAATAGAATTCGAAATTTAACATAATAAGATTAATGTAAAGTTATTTTAATTTTTAAAGATTTAATATTTATAATTTTTAGTATATGGATTTTTTGTTATAATCTCGAACGATTTTTTACTTTAAATTATTTTTTGTAGGTTGTATTTATAATGGAAAATCTTATTAGTGGTGCAATTAAATTTATGGAACAGGATTTCAAAGAACACAAAGAACTCTTTGAAAGTCTTAAAAATAAACAAAACCCTCATACTCTTTTTATAGGCTGCTCTGATTCTAGAGTGATTCCAAATCTAATAACCAATACCGGCCCAGGAGAGCTTTTTGTAATCCGCAATATTGCAAATATAGTTCCGCCCTATCGCATAGGAGAAGATTTTTTGGCCACCACTTCAGCGATAGAATATGCTTTAAATTCTTTACATATTAAAAATATTATTGTATGTGGGCATAGTAATTGTGGTGGGTGTAATGCACTTTATTATTCTGATGAGGAATTAAATAAAATTCCAAATGTAAAAAAATGGCTCACTTTGCTTGAACCTATCAAACAGGATGTTAAAGTATTCTCAAAAAGTAATATAGCTATGAGATCTTGGCTTACAGAAAAATTAAATTTAGTTAATTCTTTGCAAAATATTCTTACTTACCCTGGCGTCGAAGAGGCTTTAAACAAAGGAAGAATAGAAGTTCATGCTTGGTATTATATTATTGAAACAGGGGAAATTTATGAATATAATTTCAAAGAAAAAACCTTTACTTTAATTCAAAATAGGAAAGCATAATGAAAAAAATAATTTTGATTTTTTTAAGTTTTTTATATCTTAACGCGAATGAAATTCAACTTATAGATGCTAATGCGAGTAAAGATTATGGTGTTTATGGTTTAGTTCAAAAATACATTGAGTTAAATCGTCAAATTAAAGAATTTAAGAAAAATAACGATGAAAATTCAAGCACGTATAATGGTATTTTAAAAGAATTTGAAAGAGATAAAAAATCAATATTATCTCAAATACCTGATATGATTGTGGAACAAAAAATTGATGAAAAAGCTGTTGAAAATTTTTTAAAAGCTAAACAAGAATTATTAAAATTACAACAAAAGAGTTTCAATAAACCTTTTATTTATACTGATACAAGCCTAAATCTTGTTTATTTCAATATGGTAGAAAGTTTTTTCTCGTCTTTATTTGAACTTGAAAAACTTTTTAAAAACGCAGAAAGTAGTGAAAGTATAATTTCTACGGTTGATAAAGCCATGGAGAATTTACAAAATTTAACCGATATCGATTTAGATACCTATAAAAGCAAGATTACAGATCCAAAAGAGCTTGAAAAAATCACATCTAAAGAAGAAACAATTACAAATGCCTTTAATGCTTATATAGAAATCTTAAAATATTTACGTTCTAATGCCAATTTATTAGAAAGCAATTATCTTTTTTCTCTTTTAGGTCTTCAAATTTGGATTGATAAAATCAATACTTTTATAAATATTGATTTCTTAAATGTGGGAAAAATAACTATTTCTGCTTTAGTTTTAGTTTTCTTTATTTCTTTAAGACGCTTTTTTTCCAACATAGTTTATTTTTTTCTTGTGCGTTTAATTTATCGCAATAAAAAAGAAGCTGACGATATTAAGGTTATTTTTATTGAAAATATTAAAAAACCTGTAGGTATTTTACTTATTTGCTACGCTCTCTCACTTTGTCTTACTATAGCATTTTATCCTGCACCTTTAAGTGTAAAACTTAGCAATCTTTTTAATATCATTTATGCTGTTTTAATTGCTTGGCTTGTATTAAAAATTCTTGATGGCTATGGTGTGGTTTTAGTGTCTAAGCTTGCACAAAAAAGTGAAAAAAAAGAAGTGGTTAATTTGGTAATCAAAATTTTATATTTCGTGATCATTATTATTGCACTTCTTTATGTTTTAGCACGACTCGGTTTTAATATTTCAGCTATCATTGCCTCTTTAGGAATTGGTGGTTTAGCGGTTGCTTTAGCAGCTAAAGATATCATTGCTAATTTCTTTGCATCGATTTTATTATTATTTGATAATAGTTTTAATCAAGGAGACTGGGTTGAGGTTTCAGGCATAGAAGGAACCGTTGTTGAAATAGGGCTTAGAAAGACAACCATAAGGACTTTTGATAATTGTTTGGTTTTTTTACCTAATTCAACTATTATGAGTGCTAATATTAAAAATTGGAGTAAGCGTCGTATGGGACGTCATGTAAAAATGTATCTTGGTGTAGGATACGATGCTACTCCAGAAAAATTGGATAGCTGTATTAAAGATTTGAAAGAACTTTTATATACAAGTCCATTGGTAGCACATGAAGATGATAGTGCTTTAAAATACGGAGATCACACAACTAAATATCGCCAAAATTTAGTATCGATTAATGATCTTGAAGGTTATAAAAATGCTTGTTATGTGGCTTTGAGTGAATTTGCAGATAGTAGCATCAATATAGAATTATACTTTTATACCAAATCAATTCATTCAAAAGAATTTAGAGAAGCTAGACAAGAATTGATGCTTGAGTTTATGCGTATCATTGAAAAAAATGGTTTGACTTTTGCTTTCCCAAGTCGCAGTATTTATATAGAAAATTTACCTCCGCTTGATTTACAGCCAAAAGAATAGCTTTTGCTATTCTTATACTGGCATAACGCGAATATTTGGGCTTAATTCTTCTTGTAAAATATTTTCAATAGCGTATAAAGTAGCACCACTTCCGCTAGAACAACCACTACAGGCACCTAAATAGCGAATATAAACATCGATAGCACCACCTTCAGCCTTTTGTATATCAATCACCTCTAAATCGCCTCCATCATTATGAAGCATAGGGCGAATTTCAGTATCTAAAACGCTTTCTACCGCTTTTAGCTGACCTACTAAAGTCATTTCATCAAAAGCAACGTCATTTTTTGTAGCATTTTTTAACTTTTCTCTATCCATTTCAGCTCTTGTTTCGGCTAAAATATCTACAAGATAATGATCCCTTTTTTCATGCCCACCTGGTTTAACACAAGATTTGCAAAAGGCACCCGCTTTAGTGTATTGAGTGATTTCTTCAACTGTATGCAAATCATTAAGTCTAATAACATCCTTAATGGTTCCAAGGCTTACCCTAGCACATTCACACACTATAATTTGATCTTCAAAATCCTCAGGGTTAATTCCTTTATAATGAGCCGCGGCTTGTTTAATAACATCATAAGCCATAACCGAACAATGCATTTTTTGAGGTGGAACTGCTGGAGTTTCTGGATTGTCACGCATAGCAAATTCTACATCCAAATTTGTAATTTTTACTGCTTCATCTACAGTTTTTCCTATGCAAAGATCCACCATAGTATCACTGCTTGCTATAGCAGTGCCACAGCCAAAACTTTTAAATTTGGCATCAATAATTTTATCTGTTTTTTCATCAACCAACCAAAAAAGCCTTACCGCATCCCCGCAACTTTCTGCTCCAAAATCAGCCACAATAAGCTTTGCATTGCGATTTTTAGCATCTTCTTCGCTAAATTCCCCCATATGTTGAGGGTTATTCATTCTATCTTGAACTTTTTGGGAATACTCATCCCAAATTGATCCTCCAATTAAACTATTTTTTCCCATTTTTTATCCTTTTATTTATAATTATTTGGATTATAAGCGTAAGTGCAAGAAATTTTTCTTAATCTTTGCGTTGCATTTTTTATTTGTTCTGCAGCATAATCAATTTCTTCTTCTGTGTTAAATCTCGATAAAGAAAGTCTTAAAGCCGTATGTGCTAAATCATGCTCTGCACCGATTGCCTCCATAATAGGATTACTCTCAAGTGCTTCACTAGCACAGGCTGATCCTGTACTTGCCGCTATACCATTTTTATTTAAATCCCAAAGCATAGCTTCACCTTCAACGCCTTTGATACTTGCTAAAATAGTATTTGGCACCCTATGTTCTCTTTTGCCAACCACCGTTGTATCAGGCAAAGCTAAAATTTTATCTTCTAATTTATCTCTTAAACGGCGTATATGAGAATCTTCAAAATCAAGCATAGTATTAGCTATACGCAAAGCCTCTCCCATAGCCACTATGTAAGGTACATTTAAAGTCCCACTTCTTCTACCACCCATATGCTCTCCACCATGTAATAATGGGGTGAGTTTAAGCCCTTTTTTAATAAAAAGTCCGCCAATGCCTTTTGGTCCATGGAATTTATGAGCTGAAAAAGATGCAAAATCAACACCCACATCACTTAAATTAACTTTGATTTTGCCCACCGCCTGGGTTGCATCCGTATGAAAAAGCGCTCCAAATTCGTGTGCAAGTTCCGCCATAGCTTTGATATCAAAAATCATACCTGTTTCATTATTGGCCCACATTACGCTTACAAGGGCGGTTTTATCACTAATAACTTTACGTAAATCTTCCACGGTTGAGACACCTTCTTCATTAACAGGAAGTTCTATCACTTTCACACCAAGACTTTTTAAAAAATATGCTGCAGCAGTTACTGCAGGGTGTTCTACGCTAGAAATAATCACTTCATTGCGTTCTTTATTTAAAATATGATCAAAATACACACCTTTTAAAACCCAATTGATACTTTCAGTTGCACAGGATGTGATCACTATATCATCTAAATCATTTGCTCCAAGTCCTACATAAAGCTTATCTAGAGCTTCTCTTAAAGCCGGATGGGTTGTGCTTCCCCACTGATGAAGACTATTTGGATTGCCATACATTTCTTTAAAAAATGGCAACATAAGTTCGTAGGCATTTGGATCGATCATTGTTGTTGCATTATTATCTAAATATACTTTCATCTTAATATCCTTAATAAGTTTATAATTAGGATATTTTTTATCCTTTAATTAAAATGGATAATAACAGAAATTTATTAATTTTAGTTTAAATGCAAAATAAAATTTTTATATGAGTTTAGATTTTATTTGTTGTTCATAGTATTTAGCTATTTTAGAATCTTCTTTTGAAGTGTGATTTACAATAAAATCTCTAACTACTTGATCTAATTTTTCAGCTAAAATATGAATCGATTTAGCTTCACTGATTATAATTTCTTCAATCTCTAAAACAATACTACGATGAATTTTTGTATGTTCACGGATATAAGGGTAGTGAATTTCTCTCATAAAATCTTCTTCGTCTGAAAAATGCCTATTAAGCATAATAAGTAGTTCTTTTAAAACATTTTTGAGTTCTTTTGGATTAATATGGCGATAATTCATCAAAGAAAGCTTGATTGAGATTTCAAAAAGCTCTTCATGTTGAGAATCTAAAAGTTCATTATGCATAGAAATAATTTTTTGGTTAGAAATCATACTAAAACTCTCATTGTTGCGTAAATTAATGTTAATTAAACAAAAAATCCGATTATAAATTTTAAAACTTAAATTTAGATTAGTTTAAAATCGATAATCTTAAAAATACAAATATTAAACCATTACTGACATATAAGAATTTAATATTTTATTTAAATTTGCCTGTTTTTGGCGACGATCTAAAAAATGTTCTATGGAATTAGAACGCATTGTACTGGCTTCATCCAATCTAGAAACATCTTGACTTTGATTTTTATATTCTTCTTTTAAATCATTAAAATCGCTTTTAACTTGATCCATATAAATTTGAAAAATCGAGCTTGAATTTGCAAATTCTCTCAAATCCATATCTTTTTGATAATTGATATATTGTTGATAAAAAACCGAAAGTTTTTCTTTGGAGGTTGTTTTTTTATCAACACCATTGACATAAAGATAAAGATCAAAACTCATTTTTTCTTTGTTATTTTGTTTGATGAAATCTTCTGCATCTATTTCACCTTTTAAAATTTTTTGTAAATTCTGATGCGAACTAAGATCTAAGGTTTCTGGTTTCATAAAAAAGTTTAACTCATTGTCGTTTTGTGTTTTGATATCATGATATATAAAATTCATCAAAAGACCTGATTTAGAAACTTCTGCATTTTTTGTCAAATAAGGCTTTAAAATTTCATTAGATGAGGTATCGTTTAAAGCTTTATCAAAGTGAAAATTAACGATTTTATTATCCAACATTAAAGTGTTTAAATCAGTATTTTTATTTAATGCGAAATTTAATTCTTCTTGATTATTGTAAATTCTTGCAATTTTTCCTAAGAATTCTCCACTTTCTGTCGAAAAACCTGCTGAAAGTTTTGAAATACTACTGCGACTTAAATTTGCATTATCATTCTCCATAAATTCATTATTAATTACTTTTAAAGAATTGTAATAGCTATTTAAAAGATAAGGCAAGTCTATTTTATTGTAATTGAAACTTTCATCCTGCCTTGTCAATTCTTTAGCGATACTTCTAACACTCTTAATATGAATATCATAAGATTCTGGAATATTGGCTATTTTGTTTAAATCTTTATCAAAAAAACCCTCTTCATTGGTTCTAAAACCAAATTCGCTTGCATAGGAAGTATTATTAAAGATATGATTTAATTGTTCTAAACGATTATTCTCTTCAAAATTTGAATTTTCTTTATCCTTTATCAAATTCAAAGCAGAACTATTGCTTAAAGGATTAGACAAAGCCAAATTTTGATAAGGATTTGCCGAATTTATTATCATTGTTACATCTTTCCAAAAATATTGCTAATTTTTTACAAGCAAAAGGTGTGCCAAGTTTTAAAAAATATAAAATTCAGTCAAAAATTAGCAAAAATTCGCTATGATTAGCCTTTTCTAAATTTTTGGAAAATAAATTTTATCCGAAAGGAAAGCGTATGCCAAAGATGAAAAGCGTTAAAAGCGCTGTTAAACGCTTTAAAGTAGGTAAAAACAAAATCAAAAGAGGCTCAGCATTTAGAAGCCATATTTTGACTAAAAAACCTGCTAAAAGAATGCGTGATCTTAGAACAGCTAAATACGTGCATAGTACAAACGTAAAAGCTGTGGAAAAAATGTTAGGAATTTAAGTTTTTGACTAAAGTCATTCAAACTCCCCTTAAAAAATAAATTAAGGGCAAGCTCCAAATTTTGGACGCCACTTTATGAAAGGAAATAAAAATGGCAAGAGTAAAAACAGGTGTTGTAAGACGCCGCAGACATAAAAAAGTTTTAAAATTAGCACGAGGTTTTTATAGCGGACGTCGCAAACATTTTAGAAAAGCAAAAGAACAATTAGAAAGAAGTCTTGTTTATGCTTATCGTGATAGACGTCGCAAAAAAAGAGACTTTCGTCGTCTTTGGATTGTGCGTATCAACGCTGCTTGTAGGTTAAATGATTTAAGCTACTCAAGGTTTATCAATGGACTTAAGAAAGCAGGTATCGAGCTTGATAGAAAAATTTTAGCAGACTTAGCTATGAATGATGCTGCTGCATTCTCAAAAATTGTAGATGCTGTAAAAAAAGCTCTTTAAAATTTACTTCCATGGGGGGGGGGTAAGGCAATTTTGAGATTCTTTATTTAAATCCCCCCCCCCCCCGTAACTTAACTTGACTAAAATATTTTCATAAGATTTTAATTCATCTAAACCTTTTTCTAAATATTTTCCTGTTTCACTTTTTTGTTCCAACTTATCTGAAATTTCTTTACCTGAATTAATAAGTTCTGAGATGGTTTTTGAAAATTCATCTGATTTGTCTCTTAT
The DNA here is from genome assembly GCF_005406215.1 of Campylobacter aviculae. GTDB lineage: Bacteria > Campylobacterota > Campylobacteria > Campylobacterales > Campylobacteraceae > Campylobacter_D > Campylobacter_D aviculae. The sequence goes on from NZ_NXMA01000014.1 coordinate 30,613, forward strand.
AAAATTCATTTGCTTAGCACTTGAATTTGAACTCTTAGCTATAGATTGGATTGTTTGAATAACAAGTTTGATAGCTGCTTCCATCTCCATTAGGCTCGTTTGGGTATTGTCTGAAAGTTTTCTAACTTCATCCGCAACAACTGCAAATCCGCGACCTAATTTTCCAGCTCTTGCGGCTTCAATACCTGCATTTAAAGATAAAAGACTTGTTTGTTCAACAATTCCTGATATAAGATTAAGCATTTTATTAAGCTGATCAATGTTTTTTAAAGAAGATTGAACCTCTTTTTCTAAATTCATTTTTTCTTCACTTTGATATAAGTTATATTCCAAATAATCAATAAAATTCGAAAAATTTTCATTTATGGTTAAAAGACTTTCTTTGATATGCTGGAATTCTTGAAAAGTTTCTTTAAAAGTATTGGAGTTATTATCTAAGTTTAGGGTGGTATTTTTAAGCTGGTCTAAAATCATTTGATTGATTTTATTAATGATTTCAAGTTTTCTTGCTCTAATATTAAGATAATAATATTTAAAATCCGCGTATTTATTAGTAAATGTTTTTAAGTATCTTGAATTAAAATGAGCATTTTCATCAATTTCGTAGAAAAATATAGCCACCAAACTTTTAAAAATTTCTACTCCATAAACTTCACCAAAACAAGAAAATCCTACTATAGGATATTGGTTTAATTTTAAATTTTTAATATGTTCGCTATTTTGAAATCTTCTTAAAATACAATCATTAAAAATAGCTCCTATTGGTTTTATATTGGATTTATTGTCCGATATAAATTTTTCATAATCTTTTTCTATAGATTTAATAAAATCCGTTTTTTTAAGCAAAGTAATTTCTTGACCGCTTGATAACTCTCCAAATCCTAGCAAAGCTTTATCTGAAAAAATTTTCATCGGAGAAAGAAACAAGTCATTACTTATCTTAATGCCAAGAGTATAATCTTGGGTTTTAGCCTCCAATTCTTCAAAACTACAAGAAAAATGCTTACATAAAGCTTCAATTACATTTACAGCCTGAAAATTATCTAAGTCTAAAAATTCTCGGATCAATGTAAATCTATTTTGCTGTTCAGCATCTAAGATTGTAAAAATCTTATTCTTATCATGCATTTCTGAAAAATTTTGAGATTTCATAAAATCAAAACGATATTTTGGCTTAAACTGAATATGCATACTGATAGCATAATTTTCAAGCACTTCATCATTATAAAAAATACAAGTTTCATTAAGCTTATCCAAATTGCCACTTGCACCAGCTCCTAAGAGAGGCAAAGGATATTTAGCAAATTTATAAAGCATCTCAATCACCATACTTTCACTTCCACTTACTCCATTATGAATTAAGTAATGTAAAGTATCCGAGGCATTTGCATAAAAAGGTACATCTAAAGATGCAACTTCATTTTCTATTAAATTTTTTCTTTCTTGACGATCTTTAATCTCTGCAAATAATTTAATTTTATGGGCATAAAAATTTTCTATCATTCCATCGCTAAAAATCATAAGAGTAATACCTTGAACATTATGCAAATAAGGATTATCCATGATTTGATTATCTTGAGAGATATTACACAATAAATCAGAGGCTGAAATTAAAACCAAATCACAATCTTGGGAAAGAGTATTCTTAATTCTCATTCCTATATCTTTAAAATCAAGTTTGTATGAAGCAAAACCTATAGCTAATCTAGGTTTAAATTCCAAACAACTCAATTTATCTTCTATTTCATTTTCTAAAAAATAAAAAGTCTCTAAAGGTTTTACCTTGGTTTGACTTTGTGTATTTTTTTTAAAAAATTTGTTAAACATACCAACCTCAAAAATTTTATTGCATATAAGAAATTTTTTGTTTTTGCTGAGTTATTATTTTGTAAAACAAAATAATTTTTAGTTTTAAAAATTTCATTGTAGCATAAAAATTTTAAAAATCATAAATAAATTTTAGCTATAATAGTAATTATAAAAATTTCAAGTCTTAAGGAAAATCTATGGCAACAGATATGAATGAAATTTTATTACAAAGTGTTGAGGTTTTACCTTCTTTGCCTGATACTATCAGCAAATTAAGAAAATATATTGAAGAATCTAGATCGAATCTAGAAATCAGTAAAGTTGCGGATATTATTTCAAGCGATCCCTTGATGACTGCCAAACTCTTGCGCTTAGCTAATTCTCCTTTTTATGGTTTTTCAAGAGAAATTACTTCCTTAAATCAAGTTGTATCTTTGCTTGGAATAGGAAATATTATCAATACCATTATGGCGGATTCTGTAAGAGATACTTTCAAAGTAGATGTATCTCCATATGGACTAAGCACAACAGAATTTATGAATAAATGTAGCGAAGAAACAGCTTTTATCACTGATTGGCTCAATGATGAAGATAAAAAATTATCTCATTTTTTAGTTCCTTGTGCTTTAATATTAAGACTTGGCATTGTAATTTTTTCAAATTTTTTAATTCAAAATAAAAAAGATACTGAATTTTTAGAGTATTTGAAAAAAATAGATTTTAGAGATCTTTCTTTAGCTGAAAATGAATTTTTAGGTGTTGATCATATTTCATTTTTAGGCTTTTTGCTTTATCGTTGGAATTTTGATGAAATTTTAACCGAAACTATATGTTTTATAAGGACTCCTCATGCAGCCCGTGATCAGGTTAAAAAATCAGCCTATGCACTTGCAATTCTTGATCATCTTTTTATGCCTCATAGAACATTTTCTATTTTTAATGTTAAAGCTTCAATTGCCTTAATCGAAGAAGCTAAAACTCAAGGAATTAATTTCAATCTTGACAATTTTATCTCAAAACTTCCAAAAGAAATCAGAGACAATTTAGATAAAGAAGAATGAATTAGAGTTATTTTAACTCTAAAATTAATTTTCCGATACAATGAAAAGTATTATTTTGCCCCCTAATGAATTTTTAGATCATTATGTTTTAAATACAGAGTTTCACCGTCTAGCAAGAATTTCAAAAAATGCTTATAAATTTTGGAAAAATGTAGAAATAGGTAGATATCAAGGCACACGCGTTGTTTTTCTGCATAAAAATTCTATTTTAAAAAAATATGATGGAATTACAATGCAATGCACAAATTTAAATGGCTTTGTATTAGCAAGTGCTTTTTGCTCCTTTACCACTTTAGCGCCTTCGCATTTGGTAAAAAATAACAATTCTTCTATTTATAAACTTTTAGAACTCAAAGAAGTGCAAGGAATTAAATTTGTCAATTTAAAGAAATTCTATGATTTTTTAGGATTAGATTATCATCAGCACATCTATATAGAAAAATGCCATTTCTTTAGTCCAACTCCATTTGAAAAACGTATAAAAATTACCGAAAGCATGTGTGTTGGATACTATTGAAATGGAGAATTTTAATCCATTTCATAAAAATCATCATCACTTGAATCATCGTCATAATCATAATCATCATCATCGTAATTATAAGATTTATGATTATTTTGCACATAATCTTCATCGTCATAAATATCATAATCTATATCTTCATTATCTTCTTCATAAGCCATTGTTTTCTCCTAAAACTAAAATTATAGAATTATTTTAGCTTAAATTTGTTTGCTTTTGATATAATTTTTTGAATTTTTTAAAAGGTTTATTTATGAATTTAACTCATTTAGATGATAACAATCATCCAAAAATGGTAGATGTAAGCTCAAAAAATATCACTCAAAGACTTGCTAGAGCAAGTGGAATGATAAATATGTCCCAAGAAGCCTTTGAAAGCATTAAAAATAATACAGCCAAAAAAGGACCTGTTTTACAAACCGCGATCATCGCAGCTATTATGGGGGCGAAAAAAACAAGCGAATTAATCCCTATGTGCCACCCTTTAATGCTTTCTAAAATTGAAACCGATGTGATTGAATTTGAAAAAGAATTTGCCTTTAAACTTATAGTTACGGTTAAATGTGAGGGTAAAACTGGAGTTGAGATGGAAGCTTTAACCGCAGTAAGCATAGGGCTTTTAACTATTTATGATATGGTTAAGTCTATTGATAAAACTATGAAAATAGGCGAAATTGTTCTTGAGAGCAAAGAAGGGGGCAAAAGTGGTCAATTTGTGCGATCTTAACAAAGAACCTGTTATCAATTATCCAACATTTTGGGATTATAAAGTTATTTTTGATGCTCATACTAATGCAGGTGAAGTTTTTGAAAAATTGCTAGGTCAAAGAGAATTTAAATACAAGCATTCCAATGCAAGTTCTAGTGGAAAGTATCAAAGCTTTTTATTAAGCGTTTATGTTGATAGTAAGCAAGATCGCCTTGATATTTTTGAAAAACTCAAATCTAAAGCAAAATTCGTCATTTAAGGAAAAATTATGAAAAACACTTTAATTATTTTTGAAAATTCTTTATCAAGTCTTAATAATAAAGAAGCTAAGGAGTTATTAGAAGACTTGAGCTTTAATCTTGCTTATAAACAAATTACGCAAAATCCACATCACGCACAAAAAATTCTTAACTCTCTTTTAATAGAATTTCTAAGCATTTTAAAAAAACTTGATTTATTTGACAATGAGAATGTTACGAAAATCATTAAAGCTTTGGTAAAAGCCAGTATTCAAGATGCTCAAAATACTCTTTATAACTATATGAATGAGGTTGAAATTTTAAACAAGCAAATTGAAAATCAAAAAAATTCAATAAAAAATCAAATCAGCAATCATTTTTTTGAATTTGAAAATATTTTACAAGAACATCTTAATAACGAAATTTGTAGCAGTTTAAATGACGCGATTTTATTTGATATAGAAATGCTTGGAATTTTAAAAGAAACAGCAGAAAGTGCTTTTTTAACCACTTTAGAAAAAGCTGAAGATATAGAGCTTACAAGTAGTGAAATTGCTAAAAATCTTGTTTATAATGCTATTTGTGAAGCGCATTTTGAAAAAGAGCGCATTTTGAAAATTTCAAGCATTATTTTAAATACGGCTTTTGAAATAGCAAATGAATCTATGGCTTATGCAAAAGATCTTTGCTTAGGTGCGATTAAAGGCACAAGAGATGGTATCGCTTTGGCTATAGAAAAATTTAAATCTTCGCTAAGTTATGCAACCTTTGAAGAAGATATCAACCTAAAAAGCAAAGAACTTATCGGTATAGAAGATGATTTTATAGCACTCCTAAAAGAAGAAATTAAAAAACAAAATAATCCTGTTAAGGAAATAGTTGAAAATTTACTTGAATATGAACTTGACAATCTTTTTGCTAAATTTAAACGCCTTGCAATTGAAAGTAGAGAGCAGCTTATTTTAGTTTTAAACGATATCAAGAAAAATCCCAAAATCAATGATTTTAATAGACTAACCCAAAGCAAACTTTATCGCTTCAGGCAAGAACTTTACGAACTTGAAAATATAGCCAATGAAAAATACAAAGACATAAATTCTAAAAAAGCGAAAAAACTAGGCATAAGACTTTGGGAAAAAGCTAAAAATTTAATTAAAAAATAATATCCTAATTTTTAGGATATTAAATATCTATTTCTATGCCAACTGGAGCATGATCTGATCCGAAAATATCATCCCTTATAAAAGCATTTTTCAATTTACTTTTTAAATTATTTGAAATAAAGAAATAATCAATCCTCCAGCCAACATTTCTTTCCCTTGCTTTCATTCTATAACTCCACCACGAATACTTTTCTTTAATATCTCCATTGATTTCTCTAAAAGTATCCAAAAAGCCAAGCTTTAATAAATCATCAATCCAAGCTCTTTCTATAGGCAAAAAACCTGAAGTATTTGCGTTTGCCTTAGGATGTGTTAAATCAATCTCGCGGTGAGCTGTATTGACATCGCCACAAATGATAACTTCTTTACCTTCGTCCAAAAGTTTTTTAAGATAGACTAAAAAATCCGCATAAAATTTCATTTTAAAATTCAAACGCTCTTCATCTTTTTGTCCATTTGGAAAATAAATATTAAAAAGCACTACATTTTTAAACCTATGCTCTAAAACTCTACCTTCATCATCATCAAAAAATTCACATTTTTTTACTTCACAATCAAAATTGCAAAGACTCATAACACCAGAATATCCCGCTCTTTTAGCAGAATTAGAATACATATGTTTAAAAGGAAATTCATAAATTCTTTTAGGAAATTTATCTTCATGGGCTTTAATCTCTTGAAAACCTATAAAATCAATATTTTCTTTTTCTATCCAATCAAGTGCATTTTTATCGCAAATTGCTCTTAAGCCATTGACATTCCACGATAATAGTTTCATTTTCTTCCTTAAATAAAGTAATAATTTCAAAATCATAGCACAAAAAAATTTAATTTTTATGGTGATTAAGTCTATTATTTACAGAAATTTTAACCCTTATGGTATAAAAGAAATTCAACATATAATTTTATAGTTCTATATTTTTAATCAAAATTAAAGTCAAATTTCTCGGAATAATCTTTTTCAGCACTATTTTAGGTTATTTTGATATAAAATATATACTAAATATGATTTATTAATCTAAAGTCCAAGGCAAACTTATGAAACCAAAATACCACATTTTCAATAATGCTAAATACGCCTTAGAAGGGATCATGGTTTTATTTAAAAATGAGATGGCTTTTCGCATTGAAATTTGCATCATTATCCCTGCTATTTTAATCAGCATTTTTTTAAAGGTGAGTTTAATAGAACATTTTATTTTAATAGCGGTTTTAATTTTAATCTTAATCGCAGAATCTTTTAACTCAGCCATCGAAGCTTGTGTTGATCTTATAACTGACAAATGGCATCAAAAAGCAAAAATTGCTAAAGATTGTGCGAGTGCTGGAGTTTTTTTTAGTGTGATTTTGGCACTTTTTGCTTGGATTTTTATCCTAGTGGGTTTGATATGAATTTTGAAAAATTAATGTGTGGCATTTTTGGAAAAAAACGCTATGAACTTTTAAAATTTTTATGTGAAAATGCCGATGAAAATGGCTTTATTATGATCAAAATTAGTGAAATTCAAAGCGCACTCGATCTTAGCAAACCTACCATCATTGCTACTTTTAAATTTTTAGAAGAAAAAAAGCTTTTTAGGCGTCTTAAAAATGGTTTATACCAAATTTATATTAAAGAAGATATATAATTTAATTTATCTTTTTTACATATTTTGATAAATTTAAACAATTATTTTTTTCTAAAAGGGAGGGACAATGACGCTAAAAAATCCTTTAGATATGCATTTGCATTTACGTGATGAAAAAATGCTCGATTTAGTGGCACCATTTAGTGCAAAAGATTTTAAAGCCGGTGTTATCATGCCAAATTTAATCACTCCAATCACAGATATAAATTCTTTAAAAGCCTATAAACAAAGGATTATAAAAGCTTGTGAAAATGAAGATTTTACCCCTTTGATGACTTTATTTTTTAAAAAATATGATGAAAAATTTTTAGAAAATGCAAAAGATGAAATTTTTGCTATCAAGCTTTATCCAGCAGGCATAACAACAAATTCAGACAATGGAATTTCAAGCTTTGATATACAAAATTTAAAACCTACGTTAAATGCGATGAGTGAGTTAAATATACCTTTGCTGATCCACGGCGAAACCAATGATTTTGTAATGGACAGAGAGGCAAATTTTGCAAAAATTTATGAAAAATTAGCCCAAAATTTTCCAAATTTAAAAATAGTTATGGAGCACATTACCACAAAAGTTTTATGCGATTTACTCAAAGATTATGAAAATTTATACGCCACTATAACTTTACATCATTTAATGATCACTTTAGATGATGTTATAGGCGGAAAAATGGATCCACATTTATTTTGCAAACCAATTGCTAAGCGTTATGAAGACAAAGACGCACTTTGTGAACTTGCTTTTAGTGGATATGAAAAAGCTATGTTTGGAAGTGATAGTGCGCCACACCCATTGCATACTAAAGAATGTTGCGGTTGTGCGGCTGGAGTTTTTAGCGCACCTGTTATTTTACCTGTTTTAGCTGAACTTTTTGAAAAAAATTCCAATGAAAAAAATTTACAAAAATTTATTTCAGATAATGCTTGCGAAATTTATGATTTTAAATTTGAAAAAGAAAAGATTATAAATTTAGAAAAGCAAGAATGGCAAGTACCACAAAAATACGGCGATATAGTGCCTTTTATGGCAGAAAAAAGCTTAAAATTTAAAACAAAACTAATTTAGAATTAGTTTTGTTAATAACATTAATCCAATGTTTTTAAAATTTTATCAAAATTATCTTTTTTGATTCCTTTCCATACTAAAAAGTAATCTGCTATACACCATACCCATAGCACAATTAGAAAAAGGCTGCCTATAACAAAAAAACTTCCTATAACACCTAAAATAAAAACAGCAAGTTTAGCAATACCCAAATTTTTATCACCTTTATAAAAACGATCTACACCAAAGTAACCAAAAAATAGTCCCAAAACTAAACCTAAAATATGATTTTTTAAAGGTAAGGTAGCGAGAGAATTGATTTTCTCTTCAGAAGCATTTTTAAGCTTATCTTGCAAAAGTGGCAAGCCTTCAGATGGAATTTTATCTGAAATTGCCATTAAAATAGAATTAGATTCCATGTATTCTCCTAAATAATAATTATAAAAAGTGAAATTATAACGAAATATTTAAGATTTTCAATATTATTTAAAATTAAATTTATAAATGATTTTTATGATTGTAAAACTAAAAGTTTAATTTTAGAAACTATTGTTTCCTTAATATCTGATTTGATAAATTTTGTTATTTCTTCTCTATTTGTCTCAATATTATTCATACTTAAATGCCACAAAGCATTTTCTATAGCTTCTTCTCTTTTTCTTTCCACTATGCGTGTTTCATCAAAAACAAATTTATAAAAATTTATATTTTTTTCTAGCAAAAAACTTTCTAAATCTTTTTTATAAAAACCTTTAAATTCGGTATTGAAATGTTTAAATATAGGATCTAAAAAATCACTTTTTCTATAATCAGCCCAGCCAAGATATATCCTTTGCGAGGCCAAATTTAAAAAAGCTTCAAAGTCATTTTCATTTTGCAAAGCCGGAGACATACTCAAAAACGCTATATCAAATTTTTCTTGATTTTCTTGATAAAAGCTTTCAAAATCTAAATGGAGTGTTTTAACGTTGTTAATATTATTTTTTAGGGCATCTTCTTGTAAAATTTCAAGCATAGCCTTAGAGTTATCCACACCTAAAACGCTTTTTACTTTTTGTGCTAAATGTAAAGTCCAAACACCTGTGCCACAACCTATATCAACGATATTTTTATTTGTAAAATCAATATTTAATTCGTTTAGTTTTTCAAAAGTTTGCTTTTGGATATCGTTTAATTTTCCATATCTTGCATAATTTTTAGCCTTCTTATCCCACAAATTCATACTCATTCCTACAAAAATAATTAAAATATAATTGTAAGATGTTTCTTTTAATCATGCAAAGAAATAAAAAAATATCAATTAAAATCACTGATTAAATTTAAAGCAGCATTAGGATGATAAATAAAGCAAAAAATTTTTTAATAAAGATTTTATATTTTAGGAAGAAATTATTATTTAATTACTAGGATAATTATATAAAAAGATAATCTTATTAAGAAAGATAAATTGTATTAAAAAGATAATCACATAAATAAATAATCTATAACAAAAAACAATCATAAATAAAAACAATCTAATCATACAAGTAAAGATAATAATCAAGTAATAATATAAAAAAGTAAAGAT
>NZ_NXMA01000015.1 GCF_005406215.1 Campylobacter aviculae
TGATCTTGTAGATATAAAAAATAATGATGAATATGCACTTTTAGAATCTAAACCTATTGCAAATTGGCAAACACCTACATTTGAAATCGATGAAAATGAAGGAAACATACTAACTGGTCTCATACACAATGACTGTGGTTGGCGTATGGTCTCTCCAAAATTTGTAAAATTAATGGAAAATTTAATTAAAGATTGCGTGCAATATTTAGATGTAGAAATTAGAAGTATGGTAAAATAAGAAATGATGCTAATTTGTTAGGTTTTGCAAAAATTAAAATTAAATTGATGTTATTGAAAAATTATATTAAATATAAAAGATGTTTATATTTACTAAAAAATTAAAAATTTTGATGTAAAATAATGAAAATTTTTTAAGGTTTAAAATGATATTTCCACAACCTATATTTCAAGATAGACTAATGCAGTTTTTATCTGATGAAAATTTAGATTTCAATAAAATGAAAAAAGGAATAGACGCTATTTTTTCTAAAGATGAACTTTTTGAAATTACAAATTTAAATATAAAAATGCTAGGTCCAGCAAAATTAGTTTTTCAAAGTAATAATGAGTTAAATGTTTTATTTCCAAAAACTGATCAAAATATGAATTTTTCTTTTAAAAAACTAGAGCCAAATCAAACCATAGATATAAATCTTAAAATGCTAAAAGATTGTACCAATGAAAAATTATTACAGGTTTTAAAAGAAGAATATAAATATGAAAATGAAAACGTAAAAGAGTTAGAATTAACTATGCAAAATCAAAAAATAAAAGTATTATTGATTTTAAATGAAAAACTTCCAAAATTTTTAAAGCCTCTATATAAAGAAGTTAATTTTAAAGATTATGGCTTGGGTGGTTATATAGAATCGGAAAGCATTTGGAATTTTATAGATGAAGAAAGTCATACAAAGTATTTTGCTTATTTGACTTCTTATGGTGCAAAAAGAATAAAAATTCTGACAATAGATACACCAATAGACGAAGAACAAGAGATAAATGCTTTTGTTGTAAGATTGGATTAATTAATAATTAGTGTTTTTTGTTTCTAAAATAATTTTGCTTAAATTATTGTCTATTCTAATATTATTAGTTTCAAGATTAAACGCGGTATAAGAATATATTCCAAATATAATCAATAAGGGTAAAATAATTATAAGCTTTTTTGAATATAGTCTTAAAAATTTTTGCCAAGTACTTTCTTCTACATTTACTCTATAAGCTTTTTTAAAAGCTAAATCTTCTTCGATATCATATAAAGATGCTAAAGATGTGGCTATATTATTACAAATATATACAATTCTTTCTTCTCTATCTTTTGCTTCACTATACTTACCTTTATATCCTAAAATTAAACAAGCATAAATAAATTCTAAGAAGTCTTTATTTTTTGCAGGATTATTTAACCAAGATAATGCTATGTCGTAAAAATTATCTCCGCCCAAGGTTTCATCAAACAATCTCACAGTTAGAGTATTTTTTGCCCAAAATTCAATAAAAAGTTCGTTTTTCATTAGGCTTTCATCCATAAAAACGCAAAGACAATATCTAAATTTAATAATATCTTTTTCTTCATATTCCCTACAAGCACTTAATTTGGCACTTATAGCCAAAATATTATTGACTAACATTTCTTTTAATTTATCCAAAGCGCTTGTATCCATAGAAGTAACTTTTGAAAGCCTATATGAAAGTAAAAGTAACTCTAAAGAATAATCTACAATTCTATTATTTTTCAGCCCTTCCATACCTGAGCTGAGGATTAAATTTAACTCTTCTTTAATTTCATTTGATTGTTGTTCATTCATTAGAATACCGCCCACATTTTAATATCTGGATTTTTAATATTGCTTGTCAGATAAAGACTGACAACATTTTCTTCCTTAAAGTCTTTAAATAACTCATCTCTTTTATCAAGTTTAAAATAAATATATCCATTTAAGTAAGGAATGCTAGAGGGTATATTAGGTACTTGTTCTATATTTAAACCTTTAAGTTGGGTTGCAACTATATTTTTAATTTTGCTTTGAGTGTGAATTTTACTTTGAGTTTTAAAGTTATTTAATAAATAGTCCATTGTAACATCAGCACGAATGGCAAAATAAATTTCTCCTTCATCTAAAATACTTGGATTATCAAAAATAAAATCATAAAAACCATTTTTATTATCATTTAATTGAGCCATGGTATATTTTGGACTTGTTATTTTGGAGAATAATAATCTTAAATTGTTCATCAAACTTGAAAAAGTTTCATTAAGATTATTATGCTTATACGGAATATAATCTAAAAAATTCTCTTCAGTACTAAAGGCTGCTAATTCTCCTTGAAATTCTATTAATTTTTCATATAAACTTTCCGGATGAAGTTTGTCTTTATTTGCTAGATGAGAAAAGATTAAATACCACTTTTTTAGAAGATTTAAAGATAAAAAAGTACTAAAATCAAGGGTATTTTTCGTCTGATCGATACCTTTAAATATATTAGTTAAAACGTTTTTATGGCGCTTAATAGCGTGAATATTTTCTTCTAAAAAAGACCTAATGACGGGGATTTTATTTATATTTAGACAAGTTGGTATAAAATCGCTTTCAAGTTCAATTTTTTTATTAGCATCAATATTTTTAATTCTTGCAATAGGCAATTCAATTTCATCTGGAGTAGAATTGCCTAAAATTCCAAGTTTTAATCTTAAACTTGCAAGAAGCAAGTTTCTTTTTTCTTGCGAAAAAGTGATATTTTCTAATTCTTGATCATCTTCAATATCATGAAGAATATTAGTTTGAGAATCGTCGTAATTTCTTGAGGTGATGTTACTTCTGATACAAATATATTTAGAATTAGGGAGACTATTTCTTAAAGATAAATCGGCAATTTCACTGATTCCTGCCGGAATTTTTAAAACTATAGTAGAATTTACCAAAGATTCGTAGTTAATTTCTAAAGGTTCTGGAAGTAGATCTTGTTCTGGGGCATTAAATATACTGCCATCTTGTGCTATTCCTGAAATTCTCAAAAGTGCAATTTTACCTTGTATTAACATATCCTGTGCAAATTCTATATCTATAATTCCATACAAATTGCTAAAAATATTGATAGTTTTTAAATCAATATTTCTATTAAAGAACCTTTCTTGTTGCTCAAAATGAGTTTGTCCAATATTTAAACCATCAAACCAGGCAACTTTTAATTTTTCTGCCATATATATTCCTATTTAATTTTTTTAACACCTTTTTGAGTGATCTCAAATTTTAAAGTTTTACTACTACCAAATCCACTTGCATCATCTGTTTTGGCCCAAGTTTTTGTGACTTTATTTGCATTGTTAGCAAATAAAGCAAATACTCCGATATAGGGAACTTCTTCATCATCTACTTTTACAGCTACAACACTGTCTTCAGGAGCAATTTGTAGCTTTATAGAATCAATCTTATCTTTGCCTAAAACACCATCTTCTCTAGTTGCTAGTTCCAAATCATTAGATTCTTCAAATTTTTTAACATCCTTTAGCTGATACACAATGACCGTCAATGGAACATCATCGGAGCGATTGTTGAGATTGGAATTTTGCATATTGTTTATTTTAATACTCACAGTGCTTGAGCAAGCATTTAAAATGAATAATATAAACATAAAAACCAATATTTTTTTATAAAACATTTGAAACAATCCTTATTTTTCAGTATAATTTTTCTATAAAAATAACATAATAACTTTTAAAATCTAATTATAATTATAATTTTTTTAAAGGAATAAAATGCTTTTTTGTGATTCATTGGAAAATAATTTGGATAAATTGGAAGAATATCATTTTTTAGAAGATGAAATGTCAAAATATAAAACTCTCAATCATGAAAATATTGCCTGGGATAGAGTTTATGAATCTTCTCAAGATATTTTAAAATCTCATAGTATAGATCTAAAATTTTGCACATACTTCTTTTTAGCTTGTCTTCATCTAAATAATGAAAAATGTTTTCATCAGCTTTTACTTCTTGTTCAACATTTAAAATACCTTTCAAATCGCGATAATTATTTTTTAAAGTCTCAAAAGAAAAAAATTCAAAATTTTATTGAAAATTTTATTACAGAATACAATAAAACAGAATTTTCTTTAACTGCGGAAGATTTTAAACAATTTAGCGAATTATTTAAAGAGTTTGAAACGATTTTAAATTGCAAATTTTCAACTTTTCAAATCAAACAAACTAAAACAATACAACCATTTGACAAATCCCAAGTGGATCAGGTTGATATAAATATAAAAAGTGATAACATTAATCTTTTAAATGAGCGAGAATATAAAAATTTTTGCCAAAAATTAGCTTTTGAAATTTTAGATGACGATGAAAATAATCTCAATGCTTATGCTTTATTTACCCAAGCAATGTGGGGAAAAATTAAAAAATTACCAGAAAACAATGATGGTATAACTAGGTTACGACATCCTGATGTTAATCTAATTCAATTTTTACTTGAAAAAAAAGCAAATGAAAAAGAACACATTAAATGTTTTATGAGCAATCTTATCTTAAATCCTTTTTGGATAGAGGGTATTAAACTTTTTTGTGAATTTTTAGAAAAACATGAAAAAATATTACAGCTTGAAATACTTATGATTTTAACAAAAGCTTTTGTTTCCAAATTTGAAAATATAACAAAACTTCGTTTTGAGGGCGGAGAATTGTTTTGCAAAGAAGAGATTTATAGTTATTTTATAAAGCAAAACATAAAGGAAAGTTATTTTGCAAATAAAAATAATAAAGACAATGAAAAAGGTAAAAAAAATCTTGAACAAATTTTGATAGATATAGATAGAGAAAACCACAACAATTCTTTAATGCACAATATTAATTCACTTATAGAACTGGCTAAGGTGTTTGAAGATAAGGGAATGAGGAAAAATGCAAAAATTTTTTATTTACACTTAGTAGAGCTGATGGAAAAAACTTTATTGAAAGAATATTTATATGAAGAATATAACAATGCAAAGGAAAAAATTAAATAAAATCTTAGATATTTTTTAGTATAGTTTTATTTTAAAGAATAAAATTAAATGATTTTTTAGGTAAGGAATTAAAATGTCAGATGGATCTCACGCACCAAAAGAGCGTATTAATATCACGTATAAAGCTAAAACAAATGGGCAAAACGCTGATGTAGAATTACCATTAAAATTAATGGTAATGGCGAATTTAAAAGGGAAAAATGAAATTCCACTAGAAGAAAGAGAAATATTGCAAATCAATAAAATTAATTTTGATCAGGTTATGCAGAAACTAGATATTAAGACAAGTTTTAGTGTTAAAAATACTCTAGGAACAGGTGCTGAAGAACTTGATGTTGATATTCGTATTTCAAGTATGAAAGATTTTTCTCCAGATAGTTTGGTTCATCAAATTCCAGAATTAAAAAAATTAATGCAGCTTAGAGAAGCTTTGATGGCCTTAAAAGGACCTATGGGAAATATTCCTGATTTTAGAAAAGCAGTTGCAGAAGCTTTAAAAGATGAAAAAACAAAAGAAAAACTACTTTTAGAAATCAAAGAAGAAGAATAAGGAAACAATATGGCAGAGAAAAATAATAAAGTAATTGAAACGCCTATTATTGAAAGCATTATGGAAAAAAGCAAATACGCTAAAAACGATGAGAGTTATAGTATAGCAAAAAGAGGAGTTGCTGAATTCATTTCAGCAATTGTTAAAAGTGAAAATGTTGAAGATAAAATCAATAAATTTGCACTTGATGAAATGATAGCTCATATCGATGATTTAGTCTCAAAGCAAATGGATGAAATTCTTCACAATGAGGAATTTCAAAAACTAGAATCTACTTGGAGAGGACTTAGGTTTTTAGTTGAAAGAACGGATTTTAATGAAAATATTAAAATAAATCTATTTGATGTTACAAAGGAAGAAGCTTTAGGAGATTTTGAAAATAATCCAGACATCACACAAAGTGTTATTTATAAAAATGTTTATTCTTCAGAATATGGTCAGTTTGGTGGAGAGCCTGTAGGTGCAATTATTGGAGATTATCAACTTGGTACGGCAAGTCCAGATATGACTTTTTTAAATAAAATGTCAAGTATTGCCGCGATGAGCCATGCACCTTTTCTTACTTCTTGTGGTCCTAAATTTTTTGGTCTTGAAGATTATTCAGAACTCGCTAACATTCAAGATTTAAACGGTTTATTAGAAGGCCCTCAATATACTAGATGGAGAACTTTTAGAGAAAATGAGGATGCTAAATATACAGGATTAATGGTAACAAGATTTCTTACAAGAAGTCCCTATGATCCAGAAGAAAATCCTATAAAAAGTTTTAACTATAAAGAAAACGTTCATGCTTCACATAATCATTTATTATGGGGAAATTCAGCTTATGCTTTCGCCACAAGATTAACAGAAAGTTTTGCAAAATATAGATGGTGTGGTAGTATTATAGGCCCAAAAAGCGGTGGAACTGTTAGAGATTTACCTACTTATCTTTATGAAAGTTTTGGCACTATGCAATCAAAAATTCCTACAGAGGTTTTAATTACTGATCGTAGAGAATATGAACTTGCTGAAGCTGGTTTTATCACTTTAACCTTAAGAAGAGATAGTAATAATGCTGCCTTCTTTTCTGCCAATTCTGCACTCAAACCAAAGGTATTTCCAAATACGCCTGAAGGTAAAGAAGCAGAAACAAACTATCGCTTAGGAACTCAACTCCCATATATTTTTTTAGTTTCAAGATTAGCACACTATTTAAAAGTTCTACAAAGAGAAGAGATTGGCAGTTGGAAAGAAAGAAGTGATATTGAAAACGGATTGAATGAATGGGTTAGACAATATATCTCCGATCAGGAAAATCCACCCGCTGAAGTAAGAAGCAGAAGGCCATTTAGAGGAGCTCAGATTAAAGTAGATGATGTACCAGGAGAACCAGGATGGTATAAAATAGGACTTAGTGTTCGCCCTCATTTTAAATACATGGGTGGCAATTTTGAACTTTCTTTGGTAGGAAAGCTAGACAAAGAATAATGTCTTTACTTGACAGATTGATACATGAGTTAGATGATCAAAATACTCATGTTCCTTTTTATCAAAATGATTTTGAAGATATTAAAAATAACATTAAAGTTTTATTAAATTCTAAACTCGACGATTGTTTGAGTGCTAGGGATTTAGGTTTGATAAATTTAACAGACTTAAATCTCAACTCTAGTGAACTATGCACTTCGATGGCAAAAGAAATACAAAAATTAATTAGTATATATGAAAAAAGAATCCAAGTCGTATCCATAACCTATGATAATAGTCTAAGCCCTTGGCAACTTTCATTTATTTTAAAATGCCTTTTTCATAATGATAGTTTTAAAGAATTTGGTATAGAAATTATTTTTAAAAATAATAGATATTGCGAGGTTATATGAAAAACAATATTTTCTATTATCAAAAAGAATTGAATTATTTATATGAAACTAGAAAATATTTCACAAAGCATTTTCCAAAGCTAACTCCATTTTTAGGACACGATAGCAAGGATCCAGACGTTGAAAGAATTATTGAAAATTTAGCTATTTTAAGCTCAAAAATTCATCAAGAACTCGATGAAAATATTCCGTATATAGCAGAATCTTTAATCAACATTGTTTCTCCAAACTATACTAACCCTATACCTTCTTTATGTATGCAGGAATTTGCTTTTGATCAAAAAAATAAAGAAAACAAAATGATCATTCCTAAAGGAACTAGCGTTACATCTAAACCTGTAGATAAATGTATTTGCGAATTTCAAACTATTTATGATGTCTATTTATATCCTTTAGATATAGAGGAAGTTTTCTTGGCAAGTAAAAATCAGGACTATACTTTAAATTTGAAAATGAATATTAATAAAGCAAATACAAAAATATGTGATTTAAATTTAGATAGGATTAACTTGTATCTAGGCGATGATGTGTATACCTCTACAACTTTACTTTTATATATGCATTTATATTTAAAGGAATTGACCATACAATGTCTTGATACACAAGAAGAATTTAAGCTTAGTATTTATGATGTTAAAAGAGTAGGGCTTGAGCCTAATGAAAGTACTTTACATTATAATGATTTAGGCTTTGAAGCATTTTCTTTATTGAGAGAATACTTTTTTCTACCGCAAAAATTTAATTTTTTGGGAATATGTGGATTAGATATTTTAAAAGATTGCCAAGGACAAAAAATCAATATAGAATTTAAGTTTTCAAAAGCATTTCCTAAAAATTGTATATTTAAGAAAGAAATATTTTCATTAAGTATGACTCCTATTGTTAATCTTTTTAC
Source organism: Campylobacter aviculae (assembly GCF_005406215.1). Classification (GTDB taxonomy): domain Bacteria; phylum Campylobacterota; class Campylobacteria; order Campylobacterales; family Campylobacteraceae; genus Campylobacter_D; species Campylobacter_D aviculae. Next base: position 8,316 of record NZ_NXMA01000015.1, read on the forward strand.
GAAAAGTGCAGAACCAATTATAAATAATCACAAAAATGATGCTTATAGGATTTTTATAGACAGAGCTCATCCTAATGCTTATGAAATTATACAAATAAAACAAGTTAAAGCACATAATAGCGATGGAGGAAGAAGGATATTAAAAAATTATAGAAGTTTTGAGCGTTTTGAATTTTTAAAAGATAACCGAAATGATTTTTATAGCTTAAGTGTCCGAAAAAATTCTAATGGAGAGAGTTACAAAGAAATTTCCTTTTTTTCTTCGGATTTAATTAAAGAAACTATAAGTATTGATACTTTATGTTCAAATAAAAATTTACCTTCAAAATTAAAGATAGGGGATATAAGCAATTGTGAATTAAAAGATGTTTTAACAAGAAATATCCAAATCCCAAGTCAAATAAGAGAATGTATTGTTGATGGCAATTTGTTATGGAAATTTGTTTCAATACTTTCTTTTTCATATCAAACCATGCTCAATAAAAACACTTTTTTTGGGGTATTGGAAAGCTATAGTTTTTTAGAAGATAAAGAGAATGAAGAGAGTTATAAACTTTTAAAAGAAGCCATAGTTGAAATTAGCAGTAAGAGTATTTATCTTATTGACGAATATGTAACAAAAAAAGGAACTATGGCTATATTTGACATCAAAGACTCTTATTTTTATTCTTTGGGAGAAGTTTATAGACTAGGACTTGTTTTATCAAAATTTCTAGCGTCTTTTGCCAGTATTAATTCTTTTTGTGAATTAAAAATAAAATGCATTGATTCTAAAGAAATTTTACATTACCCAGCTTCTTTTGGAAAAAAAGCAATTTTATGAATGATTTTACTTCTTATAGTTTTTTTAAACTTGTAAATACATTGCTAAAACAATACAATAAAAAAGATATTTTTTTAAGAACAAATAAAAGCTTAAAACATCCAAATAAAGAAATAGAAAAAATCGTTTTTTTAGAAAATCAAGAAAAAATAACTATTGAATTATTTGTGAATTTTTTTGGACTACAAGGAACTTCATCACAACTTCCTTCTTACATGTTAGATAAATTATCAAGAAACGAAGATGGTGAAGAGGGTTGGAGCTTATTTTTTGATTTTTTTAACCATTATTTACTTTGGATTTTTTTTGAAAGTGTTAGTTTAAGAAACTATCCAAGAAATTTCAATGAAAATTTTAATGATCTTATTTCAAAAATTCTATTTAATGTATTGGGTATTAAAGATGAATATATTGCAAAAAAATATCTTTCTTTTGCGCCACTTCTTTTAAGTTCAAGACGTCCAAAAACTTATATAGAAAGAGTTTTAAGAAGTAATTTTAATCTTGGCAATAAACTTCATATTATTGAAAACCTACCCCATCAAATTTTAATTTCAAGATCTCAAAAAAACAAATTAGGAATAAAAAATCATATTTTAGGAGAAAAATTTATATTAGGTAGTAAATTTTTATCATATCAAAGCAAAATTGCAATTTTTATAGAAAATATTGAATATCGAGAAGCTTTAGAATATTTGCCTCATGGTAAAAAATATAAGGATTTAAAAGATAGTATAACGTTTTTAACAAATAATGAGTTTTGTGTTGATTTGTATTTGAAAATTAATTATTCGGATAAAATGAAATTTATACTAGGAGATGAAAGTTCAGCCAAGCTTGGATGGGCAAAAGTTTTAGGTAAAACGAAAAAAAATTACACAATAATGTATATTAAATTATACGAATAAAGGTTTTTTTAAAAAACGATAACTATTAATAAAAACCACAATCTAAAGATTGTGGTGTAAAATTAATTTTTTAAATCAAAAGCTTGTTTGATATTGAAAGGCATTGCCTGATAGCCTGCTCCTGTTCCGCTAAATTGAATTTGCAATGAAGGCTCTTTTGCACCCCATTTAAATTCATCAATTTCTGGTTTTGGATCCCCAATACTTACACCCTTGCTAAGATCGAAAGCCATCCCAGCAGTTGCACTATAAACCATAATAGAATCTTTATCTGGCTCATATTGAGTCAAAGAAGTTACTGGAGAAAACCACTCGTTTCCGCGGTTTTTACCATATTCCCAAATTTGCTCTACAGTTTTCTTTTGCTGATCAATTTTATAAATCACCGCACGAGAATATTTTTGACTTGCAAATGCAGGCTGTTCAGCACCTCTTGCATCACCATTATCAAAAACACTTAAATAAAAATAACGTTTATCTGATTTACTATCAATCCTCCATCCAGTATGTTGAGTCCAAGTAAAATCAAAACCACCTTCTTCATTTTCATAACCTGGACATTTACTATAATCATCATCGCAAATTATTTGTTTACCATTCTTATCTATAGGCTGCAATAAATATTGTTGAAATTTTTTACCCCAACCCTTGTGCGTTCCAAAAATCCATTTAATTTTTTTATCGCGACCAATTTTCACAATAGCACTTTGGTGACGGCTTGAAACAATGATGCTATCATCGGTTGGATCATAATCGACACTATTTACATGTGCCCAATTCCTACCGATACCAACTCCTGCAATATCCCCAAAATCACCATCTTTATCCATTTTAGCTAGCTCTTGATCGCTTAAAGTTTTACCTGCCTTACTTGCATCAATATTTAAACAAACTGCACCTTGATCCAAGGCTTTAATAATAGTACTTCTATAAGGATCTAAAATATCATATAATTTCCAGTCATCAACCACATTACCATTTTCATCTATTTCTACAATTGTATCACGTACAGTACGCACATGTTTTCCATCTTGACGCAAGGCATTTGCTGAAGCCACCCTTAATAAATAATGACCATTTTGCATATTATCCATAGCATGAGAAAAATCTATATAAGAAGGTGGTAATTTGCGGTTAAAAATTTCCCTTCCCATAACATCAAATTTTACATATCTTTGACCAAATCCCCAAGTCAAAGCTCCATCTTTATTTTGATGAAAACCCATCATGATGCCACGATTATAAATATTATCCCAATCCATTAATTTATCATTATCAAAATACCATCTAACCTCGCCTTTAGTATCTACGATAAATACATTTGAATTTTCATCCCATTCCATAGCACCACCTATAGGATTATTCCAAACCGATTGAGACCCCTTTCCTTGCTGTTTTCCTGGTACATTATTGACTAAATATAACCTATCTGCAAATTTTGGATCCATTTTTAATACTTTAACGGATTCAAAAGGAACTCCTTTTTGGCTCGTATTTCCACTCGGCTCTATGTTAATTCCAGGTGTTGCTATTTTATATATTTCATCGGTGATTTTTTGACTTTTTCCATTTGCGGTTTTGGTATAGCTAACCTTTATCGTATTTAAATAAGAAGGATAAAGTCCAAATATAGGAATTCCGCCATAAGTTTTAGCAGCTTTTGAACTGACATTATAGGAAATGGTTTGCCCATTTGGTTTTGGAATAATTGTAACGCTTATATTACTCAAGCTATAACCATTATCCATAATAACTGCTGTTAAAGGAGAAAGTCCATAAGGGTTCATTTTAATTGTACCTAATTGTCCTTGGATTTGCCAATCTGTTTTCGTTCCACTAGGACCACCTATAGCCATTAAAGCATTAGGTAAAAGTAGGGTAGATCCCGCCAAAAGTGTTATGCAAAGAGTTTTGCTAAGTCCCATGTTTTGTCCTTTAAAATTATTTAAGCCATCCTAAAAAATAGCTTAATAAAACTTTAAACTAAGTGACAAATTGTTTAAAAAATTGTCACTTATTAATTTAAGCCATACTAAAAACATTTTGTTGAAATATCGCTACATCTTGAGTTGGATTTTTAGGCTCTCCAATAAATTTAAGCATTAAAACAACAATTATAATTACAATAGCAACAATTTTAGCCTTAGATTTGTTTTTATCCAAAATATAAGCCATTAGCATTGTAAAAAGCACTATAAAGCAACATAAAAATGCTATGAAACAGCAAATGGCCATATTCATAAATTTTAAATTAGGAATTAAATACCATCCATTGCTATAAAATCCATCTTCAAAATTAGGTGGAGTCCCTACAAAGAATTTTTGAAACGCGTTAAGGTGACTATAAGCCGATTCCGGAACTATCGGGGTATCCATTCCGCATTCTCCTGTTGGTTTAAACCAAGAAGGCGCCCATTCGTGCAATGGTAAATTAAAAGGATATAGTGGAATTTCACGACATCCATCGACTCCACCAAAAGGATTTTCAGAATGAACAACCTCATGAATGTGATTTAAGACTAAACAATGTTCAAAACCAAGCCAAATTCCATAAAATGCCAAACTATAAGCAAAAACTTTAATTATATTGTTTTTAGGATTTATTAATGCAATCAAACCGCCTATAACCATAACAAACATATCAAATCGTATATAAACACATTGTTCGCAAGGTTCCATATATAAATATTCTTGAAATAGAAAATGTGCAATAAAAATAAGCCCTAAACTCACCAAAATCATAATTATCCAAGGGGTGCGAGTATCCTGCCATTTGGAAATTCGAATTACTGGACAAGAAATTTTACAATCATTTTTCATTTTTTACTCATTTTTGTTTGCTAAGCTCTTCAACAATTTTAATCAACGCTTCTGGAGAAGTAATTGCGGTTGGAATGATTTGATATTTGCCATTAACTACAAAAGCAGGGGTGCCATAATTTTGAGAAATAGGATTTGCTATTTCATAAGCTTTTAGAATTTTATCAGCTTCAGGTGTTTTTAAGAAAGCTTCAAGATCAGACTTGCTAACTCCCATCGCATTTAAACCTACCGCATAAAAAGCTTCTGGGTTTTTACCATTATCCCATCTTTGCTTCTTTTTAAAATATGCATTAAAATAAGCTTCTTGAGTTTTATAAGTTAAACTATTTTTATCCGCAGGATTGATTTTATTAGCACTATCTTTAAAGGCTGCAAAAGCAAAAATTTCATTTGCTTGTTTTCCATAATCCCCCATAGAACTAACAGGATAAAAGCTATAAATTAAATTTGGCAATTTTTCTTTAATTTTACCCATAGTGTTAAATTTGTGATGATCGTAACAATGCGTGCAACGATAAGAAAAAATTTCAATCAATGAATTCTCTGCATTAGCGATAGGATTTTTAAGGATTATATATTCTTTACCTTCACTCAGCGCATTAGCACTCAAACCTGCCAGAAAAGCAACTACAATAATAGACTTTGCAAATTTACCGAAAATTTTCATAATTTTCTCCTTTTATATCTTTTTCATAATAAACTTTTATTAAGCTTTTATGTAAAAATCATTATAAAATTATTAAAATAAAAATATTATTAAATTTTTTAATTTAAAAAATCTTTGTGAAAATAGGGGATAAATTTTTTAATTCAAAAAGTTAAAATTTAGTTTTCAAAATACAAATAAAAATCAATAAATTTATACAATAAATTTTATGGATAAATTAAAAACTTTCAAAAAGTAAAGCTTTAAAAGTATGAAATATAAGTATTTTAAACAATATATACTATATTTATTTTGATAAAAATAAAAAAGTTTGAAAATTATAGTTTTCAATACAAAATAATAATTTTTACATATTTTTACCTTTTGTCATATTTTTTTATGCATTTTATTTTTTACTTTTAAAAATATAAATATTTTAGTTTTCATTTAAAATGTTTTAAAATAAAAAGCTTTTTTTTACTAACTTGATATTAAAATATTCTTTTAAAATAAAACTGGGAAAAATAAAAATGAAATATCCTTTAGATTGTGAAGAAAATTTTGAAAAATCTTTTTTATTTTGGCTGACTAAATACGTTAAATTTAAACTCAATTCTCTTTCCAATAAAGAGCTTAAAAATCCAGAAGTATTAGCAAAGATCAATTTTGCACTCACTAAAGGTGTTATAAATATTGAAGAACTAGACGCCCTAGCAAAAAAAGCAAGAAATATAGGATTGAGTGGAGTTAATACTTATTTTAATCCTTTAAAAAAACTTTTTGAATACTTGAAATTTTACAAACTTCACTCCCTAAAACAAATCGATGAAGAATTAATCGTTGAAATTTTAGCTAGTATCACAGGTTCTTTATCTGATGCGAGCAAGAAAAATCACCGCATTGCTGTGATTAATTTTTTTGATTTTTTAGATAAACAAAATGAAGAAGATGACAAATCTCATATCTTTGATATCAGTCTTAAAAATTGGGCAGGAATTACAGGTTCTAAAGGTGTTAAATTGCCTGAATTTATGAGTGAAGAAGAGGTTAAAAAATTTCTTGATGCTATAGATAATGCGGATTTTAAAAAGAACACGATACGCAATCAACTCATCATAAAAATCATTATTTTTACAGGAATTCGCGTCAGTGAAGCTATCAATATAAAAATGGGCGATATCAGTGAAGAAAACGATCTTTATCTTATAAGAATAAGATCAAAGGGCAATAAATACCGCATTGTGATGATTAAAAAAGAACTTATAGAACATTTACTTAAAAATGTCCAAATTAACTATATGAGTAAGGACACCCTACTTTTTGTCAATAAAAAAGGCACTCCACTAACCCAATCTTACGTTAGTCGCATCGTTGAGCAACTTTTATTTCGAGCAGGAATTCGCAAACAAAAAAATGGAGCACACATGCTGCGTCATACTTTTGCTACTTTGCTTTACAAAAAACAAAAAGATCTGGTTTTAGTCCAAGAAGCCTTAGGACATGCGAGTTTAAATACTTCAAGAATTTATACTCATTTTGACAATGATAAATTAAAACTTGCTGCACAGGTTGCAAAGGAACTTAGTGAGCGTTGAAAATTTTGCAGTTTTTGGGAAGTATTTGTATTATGATTTAAAATATATTTTAAAAGCTTACAATCAAAAGCAAAGCAAAAAATATTTTAAATTTATAGAAAAACATAAAGAAAAATTCTATTTTATAATTCTTGTTGATTATGAATTTTATAAGTATTTGCAAAATGAGAGTTTTAAAAGCAAAGAAGCTTATCTGGTATTTTTTGCTTTTAAAAAAAGAAAAAAATTCTCTCTTTTATCCATAAATGAAGATAGATTTTTGCCCTCTTTTTGCGATGGATTAAATTTCCAAAGCTATAAAGAAAATCTTTTAAAAGTTAAAGAAGCAATCGCTAAAGGGCAAAGTTATCAAGTCAATCTCACTCAAAATTTTCACTTTAACACTTTGCTTGATGGTTTTGATCTATTTAATCTTTTGTTAAAAAGGCAAAACACTCAATTTAAAGCTTATATTAAAGATGAGAAAAGAGAAATTTTATCTTTTTCTCCGGAATTATTTTTCAAAACTAAAAATAATAAAATCATCACAAAACCTATGAAAGGGACAATCAAACGAGATAAAGATCCAAAAAAAGATAAAGAAAATAAACTTTTTTTGAAAAATGATATTAAAAATTTAAGTGAAAATGTCATGATTGCTGATCTTTTAAGAAACGATCTTTCTAAACTTATCAAAAAACAGAGCATGAAAGTAAAACTTTTTAAGATACAAAGCTACCCTACTTTGCACCAAATGACTTCTATAATCAAGGGTTCTTTAAAGAAAAATATTGATTTTTATAAAATTTTCAAAGCTCTTTTTCCTTGTGGATCAATCACAGGCGCTCCTAAAATTGAAACCATAAAACTCATCGAAAAACTTGAAAAAAGAGAACGTGGAATTTATTGTGGATCTATAGGGCTTATACATAAAAATAAAAGCAAATTCAGTGTTGCAATACGCACTTTAGAAAAAAGAGAAAATTATCAATACAGCGTAGGCGGTGGCTTGGTTTGGGATTCTAATTTAAATGATGAATTTGATGAGTTAAAATTAAAGGCTAAATTTTTAATGCCTAAAGATTTTTTTCTTTTTGAAACTATGTATTATAAAAATGGCAAAATTCTATTTTTCAAACAACACTTACAAAGGCTTTTAAGTTCAGCTATAAGGCTTGGCTTTAACACGCAAATTTTGCTTAAAGATTTTGAAAAAATATTACAAGAAAAAGCCGATATAAATGAATTTTTAAATCTAAACATCCATAAATTAAATAAAAAGCTTTTTTTAAAAGAGCATAATTTATTTTATACTAGCAAACTTGAAACTAAACACAAACAAGCCATTGTAAAACTTATTTTAGAAAAAAATGGAAACTATCATATTTCTTATAGCCATATCAAAGAAAATACAAACAATACCCTACTTTTAAGCAAGGAAAAATTAAATTCAAAAAGTGATTTTTTATACCATAAAAGCTCTTTGAGAAAATTATATGATGATAAAGCATCATTATGGAAAAATGATTTATGTTATGATATAGCATTTTTCAATGAAAAAAACGAACTCTGCGAAGGATCAAGAAGCAATATACTTATAAATAAAAATGGTAAATTTTACACACCACCTTTACATAGTGGTTTATTAAATGGAATTTATCGTTCTTTTTTGGTGCGATTAGGCTATGTGCAAGAAAAAAATCTTCATGAAAAAGATTTGATAGAAGCGGATGAAATTTATTGCATTAATTCTGTGCGAGGTTTAAAAAAGGTCAGTTTGCAATGAAAAAAATTTTATTTATAGATAATTACGATTCTTTTAGCTATACCATTATTTTTTACCTTAAAGAATTAGGATATCAATGCAAAATAATAAAAAATGACGAATTTAAAAAAGCAAAAGATCTAAACCAATTTGATTTTACTCATCTAATCATCTCTCCAGGTCCAAATTCTCCTGAAGAATCAAAACTAAGCCTTAAAGCTATAAAATACTTTAAAAAAAATAAAAAAATTTTAGGAATTTGCTTAGGACATCAATGTATAGCCAAAGCCTTTAAAGGTGAAGTTAGCAAAATGGAAAATCCAACTCATGGCAAAACTTCAACCCTTATTTTTAAAAAAGATCCACTTTTTAAAGGCATAAAAAAAGATATTAAAATTTGCCTGTATCATTCTTTACACATAAGTAAAATGCCTAAAAAATGTAAAATTTTAGCCAAAAATTCTCAAGGCATTATTATGGCGATTAAGCATAAAAAATACGATATTTACGGAGTTCAATTTCACCCTGAAGCCATTTTAAGCCAACAAGGTAAAAAAATACTCCGTAATTTTATGAAAATTTAACCCAAATATTTTTCTCCTTCTTGGATAAATTTTTGCATTTCTTTAGGTGGCACCATATTGCCACCTGTAGCCCAGATTAAATGAATGGCATTAGGATGAATATTGTTTAATTCCTTATTAAACACCAAGCCTTTTACTCCAGCTAGTGCAGATGGTTCTAAGTCTATATTTTCAATTTTATGCATTAAAGTTAAATATTTATACATATTTTCATCACTCACGCTAAAACAACCATCGATAACATTTTCAAGGATTTTACCTACCAGTTTTGAAGCCCTGCCAACAGCTAAACCATCAGCGGCTGTTTTATTGTCTAAGCCTATATCATTAACTGATATTAAATCGTGCTTTTTGGTGTATAAACCAAGCATCATACACGGACTATGCGTTGGCTCTGCGAAAAAACATTTAACATTTTTACCGAATTCACTTTTAAGACCATAGCTTATACCTCCTGGACCCCCACCTACGCCACAAGGTAAATACACATACAAAGGCCTTTCATCGCCGATAATGATATCTAAGGTTTGTAGCTGACCCTTTAGTCTTTTTGCAGCCACGCTATATCCTAAAAATAAATTTTTAGAATTTTCGTCGTCTATAAAATAACAAAATGGATCATTTTGAGAACTTTTTCTACCCTCTTCCACGGCTTTACCATAATCACTTTCATAGGTGATTACTTCACATCCGTGTTCTTTTAACATTTGTTTTTTCCATTCTTTAGCATCATTACTCATATGAACGCTTACTTTAAAACCAAGCTTTGCACTCATAATTCCTATAGAAAGTCCTAAATTTCCTGTTGATCCTACAGCAATTTTATATTGACTCAAAAATTCTTTAAATGTAAGAATTTTAGAATAATCATCTTCTATTTTTAAAAGTTTGTTTTGAAAAAGTAAATCTTCGGCGTGTTTTAAAACTTCATAAATTCCACCCCTTGCTTTGATAGAACCTGATATTGGTAAATGTGAATCTAATTTTATAAATACATCTCCATTGATTTTTACACCTTCTAAAATTTCTAATTTTTCTTTAAAAGTATTGATACATTGCAAAGGACTTTCTATAATACCATTTGTTTTCAAGGTAGCAGGAAAAAGAATTTTCAAAAGCGGAGCAAAACGATCGAGTCTATCTCTCGCATCTTCAATATCTTCATAAGTGATTCCTTTTGAATTTAATTCTTCTTTTACATCTGAACTTAAATGATCATTAAGCCAGTAACTTTCTTTCATTTGCTTTAAATTTTCTAGTAACATTTTTCATCCTTTAAATAAAATTTGACAAAATAAAACTTAAACCTAGTCCTACCAAAGAGGCAATAGCGGTCGCACCTGTATAATATTTAAACATTTCTTTCATATTTATTTTTAAAGTTTCCTTAACAAGCCAAAACAAACTATCAGTAACTATGGTACAACCTATAGCACCACTACCGATAGCAAGACATAAAACTTCCTTACTCACACTACTTTCAAGATTTAAAACAATCCCAGCAGCACTAATCATAGCTACCGTAGCACTTCCAACACTAGCATGTAAAATAATAGCAATAAGCCAAGCTAAAAATATTGGATTGAGCTTTAAATCACTCAAAACCGCTTTTAAAGCATCACCGATTTGACTTTGAATTAAAATTTCATTAAAAGCACCTCCTGCGCCAATTATAAGCAAAATTCCAGCAATTTGAAAAAAAGAATTCGCACTCAAATCTAATAAATTTTGCATAGTATAATTTAATCTCAAACCTAAGGTATAATAAGATACAAAAACACTAATTAAAAGGGCTACTATAGGATTACTTATAAAGGCAATGATATCATTGTGAAATAAAACCTTGCTGAGCATTAAAATTAAAGGCAATAATATAGTAAAATAAGTCGCGAAAATTCCAGGAGTATTATCTTGTGAAATAGTTACCACTTCTAACCCTTCATCTTTTTCAAAATGAAAAAATTTCAAATAAATAATACTCCCAAAAAACGCACAAGCAAGACCTACTAACAATGAAAAAATAATCACTTTAGAAATATCTGCTCCTAAAGTTGCTACTATAGTTGTTGCCGCTGGATGCGGTGGAACTAAACAATGAACACACATCAGTGAAGTTGCTAGTGCTATACCTATTTTTATTCTTGAAATTTGCATTTGTTTAGCCACAACAAAGATCAAAGGCGCTAACAATACAAAACCCACTTCAACAAAAACAGGAATTCCTGCTATAAAACCAACTAACATCATTGCGATATCTGCTCTTTTCTTGCCCAACAAAGAAAGCAAAGAATTTGCAATCACTCTCGCACCGCCACTTACTTCAAGCATTTTTCCTAAAATCGCACCACATCCTATAATGATCGCTAAAAATCCTAAAGTTCCCCCTACCCCTTTTTCAAGAATATCTCCTATATTTTTTAAGGGAATTCCAGTAACCAAAGCCACAAAAATACTTGCTAAGCAAAGTGCTAAAAAAGCATGAATTTTTAGCTTTGTTATAGAAAAAACTATAAAAATAATAGCTAAAATCAGAATGCAAATTAACGTAAAATGACCCATTTTTTTCCTCCTTATTTTTAACTATTTTAATTTAGAAAAAAAAAAAAAATAAAATTGAATAAAATTTTTATATTTTTTAAATTTTTTATTTATTGTGTTACTTTTTGAAGCATTTTGTGTTTTTTAAAAATCAAGCTATAAATTTTTTTAAAAACAAAAGTCGATATAAAATGAAAAAGGTTTTCAATGCAGGTAAATTTTCAAGAAAAAACAAATTCATATTTTGCCAAAAATACTAAAATTGATACAAAAAAAGAAGATAATTCTAGCACTGCTCTAAACAACAATACGATAGAAATAAGTATTTCTAAAGAGGCAAAAGATTTAAATGAGAAAAATTCAGAGAAAAAATATCCCATCACTGTAAGTCAAGAGAAAATCCCAAAAAACAATAATGAAACTCAAGTCAGACAAGGAGGTGGTGGAAATGCTGCTCTTGATGCTTTAATAGCAAAATTGGCTGAAATTTTAGCAAAAATTGCAGAATTAACACAAAAAATGGCAAACGCTAACGATCAAATGAAGGCGGTTTATCAAAAACAAATCGATGTTTTAAGTTCGCAAGCCAATACCATAGAAGCTCAAATTCAAGAATTAGAGGCTCAAAGTCAGTAATAAACTTTCACAAAGAAAAAAAAGTATATAATTAACTTGAAATTTAAAATCAAGGTAAAATATGACTTTTTTAGAAATCGAAGGTATTGATTCACTTCAAGGCGAAGTTCAAATCAGTGGTGCTAAAAATGCCGCCCTACCCTTAATCGCTTCCACTATACTTGCTAAAAATGAAGTTAAAATGTCCAATGTTCCTAATGTAGCAGATATTAAAACCTTAATATCCTTGCTTGAAAATTTAGGCGCAAAAACTCATTTTGAAAATAACATTGCATTACTCGATACAAGCACTCTCAATCAAACCATTGCTAAATACGACATCGTGCGCAAAATGCGTGCTTCTATACTCACACTAGGCCCACTACTTTCACGCTTTGGGCATTGTGAAGTATCATTACCAGGAGGTTGTGCCATAGGTCAAAGGCCTATTGATCTGCATTTAAGTGCTTTAGAAAAAATGAGTGCAAATATAGAAATCAAACAAGGCTATGTGATTGCAAATGGAAAACTTCAAGGAGCTGAAATTCTTTTTGATAAAATCACTGTTACAGGTAGTGAAAATATCATTATGGCTGCAGCTTTAGCTAAAGGAAAAACCAAACTTTTAAATGTAGCCAAAGAACCAGAAGTCGTGCAGCTTTGTGAAGTGTTAGCTAACACAGGACTTGATATAAAAGGTATAGGAAGTGATGAGCTTGAAATTTATGGCACAGATGGTGAGCTTTTAAATTTTAAAGAATTTAGTGTGATTCCTGATAGAATCGAAGCGGGAACTTATCTTTGTGCAGGAGCTATTACTAATTCGCAAATCAAACTTAAAAAAGTCAATCCAGAACATCTAGGAGCAGTTCTAGCAAAACTTCATCAAATGGGTTTTCAAACCTTAGTAGAAAAAGATGATATCACCTTACTTCCAGCTAAAAAAATAGAACCTATAGAAATTTTAACCAGTGAGTATCCAGGCTTTCCAACCGATATGCAAGCACAATTTATGGCTTTGGCCTTAAAAGCAAATGGCACAAGCATTATCGATGAAAGGCTTTTTGAAAATCGCTTTATGCACGTAAGTGAACTTTTAAGAATGGGAGCAGATATAAAACTTAACGGACATATTGCAACCATAGTAGGTGGAAAAGAACTCAACGCCGCTGATGTTATGGCTACAGATTTACGTGCTTCTTCAGCTCTCATACTCGCCGCACTTGCTGCTAAGGGTACAAGTAGAGTGCATAGAATTTATCACTTAGATCGTGGTTATGAAAATCTAGAAGAAAAATTCAAAGCTTTAGGGGCTAAAATCACAAGGCTTGAGGAATGAAAAATCTTTTTGAAACCTTAAAAGATTTGGAAAATGAAATCACTCCTTTAGATGAGTTTGAAATCATAAATCTAGAAAATGCAAAAGATCGTATCCTAGCAGAAGATCTTTACGCACAAAAAAATTTACCCAGTTTTGATAATGCAGCATTAGATGGCTATGCTTTTAATTATGCGGATTTAAAGGAGTCTTTAAACATAAAAGGTGTTATTTTTGCCGGAGATAATAAAACTTATGAAATTGGCAAAAATGAATGCTACAAGATCATGACTGGGGCAAAAATGCCAAAAAATGCTGATACAATTTTAATGATTGAAGATGAATTTTTAGAAAATAATAAGCTTATCATCAAAAAAATTCCTAAGCAATTTAATGCAAGACGCTTAAAGGGTGAAGAATTAAAACAAGGTGAATTCCTACTAAAAAAAGGCACAAAGCTAAATTCTAAACACATCGCCCTACTCGCTTCTCAAGGAATTTATAAAATCCAAGTTATAAGAAAAATTCGCATAGGCATTTTTTCAAGCGGAAATGAACTCAAAGAACCTTGGCAAACTTGCAATGAGGAAAATATCTATAATGCCAATGCTTTGCCTTTAATGACTATGCTAGATAGTTGCGAAATTAATTATCTAGGCATTATAAAGGACGATTTTAACATCATAAAAAGTGCTCTTTCAAAAACCAATTTTGATCTTTTAATTACTTCAGGGGGTGCAAGTGTAGGTGAGGCGGATTTTTTAGAAAAAGCTTTTGATGAGTTAGGATACAAAGCCATTTTTAAAGGTGTAAAGGCACGTCCTGCACGTCCTAGCAAACTCTATAAAAAAGATAAAAATTTAGCTCTTATTTTACCAGGAAATCCTATGGCTGCATATCTTTCTTGTTTTATTTTTGGTAAAAAAATCATCCATTTACTCAGCAATGCTTTAGAAAAACCTTTAAAAATTAGTGCTAAAATGGGGACGGATTTAAAGATTAAAAAAGGAAGAAATAATTTCATTTTAGGAGATTTAGAAAATGAATTTTTTATCCCTTTTAATGAAAATAAATTTGGATCAGGTATGATACTTCCTCTAATAAAAAGCGAATTTTTACTCATAAGTGATGAAAATGTAGAAAATTATACAAAAGGAGAACAAATTTGGCTTTTAAAACTTTGATATTAAAAAATAATATTTTTGCAATAATTTAATCATTTAAAATCCCAAAAATCCAATCCCCCCCCCCCCAGTAAATAACCAAAAAATATTATTTTTTATTGAAAAAAACCTTGCTTTTTAAAAAATTTTAAGATATAATATCGCTTGTTATTAAATTTTTATAGAAGGAGTTTTATGATGTATTCTCATAAAAAAGTTATGCTTTCTGCTATTGCAGCAAGCTTTATAGTTGCCAATGCGGCTTATGCACAAACTATTATCAATAATCCTATGGCAAATGATGGATTAATTCAAGATAGTAAAGATAAATCTCATTATACTTATCATTTTGAAGATCGTCCAGTATATTCTAATCTTGGATCAGAACATTTTACAGATGATGCAAATAGAATTAAACATTTAACTATTCAAGCAACTGTGGGTTCAAAAGGAGTATTCTATTTTACACCTTTACTTGATTCTGTTTCAATAGGTGGATTTGGATATTTACTCAATTATCCTAATACAGGTTTTAATCAAATTAATCCTTTGACTAGTGGTATTTACAAAGATATTGTTCATAATGGTTATGCTTTTGACATAACTGCTAATAAAGTTGTTATTGCTGGTAATGGCAAGGGTGTAATTCCACAGCCAGGTACTGTATCTAATGGCACAAATTCAAATACAAATGCAATAATAAGTGCTAGTTATGGAAAGAGTACCATCACTGCTAAAGATGGAGTATATGCAATTAATTCTGTTATAGATGTTATCAACGGCTCTTATTATAACAATGGTTACCAAGAAAAAGATTTCGATGGTTCTTTACTGATTAAAGGAAATTTAGTTCTTAGAGGTAGTGAAGTTATTAGCAATGTTTTAGCGCATGGTACTCCGGGTCTTTATGTAGATGGTAAAGTTACTGCTGCTAATACAAAATTCGTTGCTGGCATAGAAGATTTAAATCGTGTAACTGATCATGGTTATTATGTTATGAGTGCTTCTGGAGGATTTGAAAACGGCATAGATAGCAAAAAAGCGTTTACAGATTCTTCTTCGCATAATGCAGGAGAATTAGTTTGGCATAATAGACTTATCAATATTTCTTCTGATTTAATGAATTCAAAACTTGCTAATAACGCAGGAACTATTTATGAAAATGAATTTAAAGATCTTATTTATAAATCAAATACAGATTTAGATAATCTTTGGGATTTCAAGCTTGTTCAATCAGGAAAAAGTCTTTTTGTAACCGGAAAACTTGATAAGAGTCTATATACAAAAAATGGAAAACTTGATTATAATATGTTAAATACTGCGATTAAAAAAGAAATTGCAAATCAAAAAGATAATCTTGAAAAACTTGCTAGTCTTGATGGAACAAGTGGATTATTGGTTGATAAAAAAGTACAAGTAATAAACCAAATTACTTATACTCAAAGAAGTATTCAAATGGCTGAAAATTCTATTAAATTTATGACAGCAAATAATACTAATGGAAAATATAATGCTAAAATTAAAGATGTTCAAGCACAGCTTAATAAAGATAAAACATTATTTAATCAGCTTCAAAATCGCTTAAATGAATATCGTACACTAATTAATAATGTTCAAACTCAAATTGCACATTTGACACCAAAATTATATGATGAATACAGAGTTGAAGAAGGTCAAAAAGGACAAATTTTTGTTTCTTTAGCTGATTCTAGTGTAGCTGGTAATATTGCTGGGACAACTGATTATATCTTAGGCGATGGTAAAGTAGTTAGAGATGTAGAAAAAGCAGCTAACTCAAATGCTGGAAATTCAGCACTTAATACTCCAATAGGTGCTATAAATATAGCAAATGATATGGCTATTTCAAATCGTTTAGCTAAATTTAGCAATCCTTACTCAACTATGATGGCAGGAGAAAGTTTTGCTGCAGGAAATGGAACAGCAAGCGATTCTAGTTTTGCTTATGGTGCAAGAAGCTATGCAAACAATGTATGGGCTAACGCAATCGGTGGTGCAAACATTGTAGATGGAAATAGTGGTGCTTTATATGGTGTAAGCATTGGTTATGATCGTCTATTAGGTGAAAACACTATTTTAGGTGCTTATTTAACTTATGCAAACTCTGATATTAAAACAGATTTAGTAAAACAAGAAAGCGATAACCTACAAGTTGGTTTATACTCAAGAACACTTCATGGAAATCACGAATTTGATTTCAAAGGTTATGCTCAATTTGGCTGGACTGATCAAGATAGACAAATTGTAAATAGCATAAATTCTTCAGATTTTACAAGAAAATTCTTAGGTGCTAGTGGAACTTATGGTTATGTATTTGATATCGGTAACAATTTCTACATCAAGCCTTTAGCAGGTCTTAACCTTTACTATTCATTCACACCTGATTATACAGAAAGTGGAATTTATGCACAACACGTTAGATCTCAATCTAATTTTGATGCAAGCTTAGAAGCAGGAGCTGAATTTAGAAAATACTTATCTAAACAAAGCTATATCTATGCTATTCCAAAAATTGAACAATACATCGTTACATCTGGAGATGATTACACTGCAAGATTCGTAGGAAGTCCAGTTTCATTTACAGTAGATGGAAGCGATTCTAAGAAAACTTTTGGTGCATTAATCCTAGGTGGAGATATCAATTTTGCTAATCAATGGGCATTTACTTTCTCTGCTGGAGTTAAACAACTTCTAGGTGGAAAAGTTGATGATCAAGATGAAACTTATGTAAGCGGAAACGTTGGTCTTAAATATCAATTCTAATATTTGAGAGATGCACATATTTTCTCTTTCGAACCATAGTGTGGAAATTCCATACTATGGTTTTTTTATTTTAATGCGGGAATAGCTCAGGGGTAGAGCACAACCTTGCCAAGGTTGGGGTCGCGAGTTCGAATCTCGTTTCCCGCTCCATACAAAAATTTAAAAATTTTCTAGCCTTAATGTTCTAGTTTTTTTAAAAAATAATTATAAAATTTTATTTTTTTGAATTTAAAAAAATACCTATCTTAAACTTGCAAACTTATCCAATAATAACAAAAAGCAATTATTTTCTAAACCTTAATATTCACACTTCTATGTTTAGTTTTAGCTTTAGAACTTAATTTACTAAGATGATTGGAATTAGAGTTGGAATTGTTATCGTTAGAATTATCATTGCTATTAGAATTGTTATTTGTATTGTCATTAGTATTAGAACTATTATTATCTATTTTTACATTAAAAAGAATTTCTAATTCTTTTGCTAAATCA
The DNA here is from genome assembly GCF_005406215.1 of Campylobacter aviculae. Taxonomy (GTDB): domain Bacteria; phylum Campylobacterota; class Campylobacteria; order Campylobacterales; family Campylobacteraceae; genus Campylobacter_D; species Campylobacter_D aviculae. The sequence continues at coordinate 26,343 of NZ_NXMA01000015.1, forward strand.
AATTTATTTTCAAGAAGTTTTTTTATGAGTTCATTTCTTATATTATCATCTTTATAAGTTTCTTTGTTTTTACTTTCTGCTTGGATGGGTTTTCTCTTATTTTTTTGTGCTTCTTCAATCGCTTTTGTATCATCAACAAGCTTTCCAGTAGGATATTTATCGTAATCTATACCTTTTGCCTTTTCCGCTTCTTTTAGTGATTTTACAAACTCATCGTGTCTTTGTTTGAAGTCAAGATATTTAGCTTTAAATTCTTCTAGACTCATATTAGAATTAATCATTTCATTGTATTCTTTAGCAAAATCTCTAGCTTGTTGTGCTAGTTCAGTATTACCTATGTTCTGACTTCTTTTAATGTAAAGTTGCATTGATAGTCGTTCTTCAAAAGGATTCCATTCATTAGGATTACTTGAATATAAAAAAGCACTTTGTATTTTATTTTTATTCATAAAATTTTGAAAATCATTACGTTCTGCTTCACTAACATTTTTATCAACTAAAATTTTTCCAAATAATCTTGTATCACCTTCTAAAAGAAACATGGTTGCACCATAAGTTTGGGAATTTAAAAAGCCCATTAAAACTCCACCCTTATCTATACTTCCATCTTCATTAATATAAGCATTTTTGTTTAATCTTACATCTCCATTTCTATTACTAAGAATATTGTCAATGCTAATATCTTCAAAATACGAATCATTCCGAGTATTGAAAGTAACATTTAATCTATCTTTGGTTAAATCTATTTTTTCATATTCATCTTTGGTAAAAGTTTTAGTAACATTTAAATTTTTGTCTAAATAAAAAGCATAAGGCATATTTGCTAATTCTTCTTCACTAAGACTTGAATTTGAGGTTTGAGGCATAAGTTGTGAAAGAACTTTGTAAGCATTTCCTATGGTTTTAGCTATGTCTATAGAAGTATGAGTTGCATAAAAATATCTATCTCCTGTTTCCCATTCTACAAAACTTTCCACATCTTTAGCATAAATCTTATAGTCTTTAGGTATTCCTGCAGCTTCATTAAAATCACTGGTAAAAAAACCATCTTCATCTACACCATAACCTAGTATTTTATCTACAGCCTTAGATTTATCACTTACTAAATTTGAATTTGTTTGTTTTAATGAGGTATTGTTTGAAATATTGTTATTATTATTTAAATTTGTATTGTTGTTTATTTCTTTATTATTATCTACCAAATCATTTGTTTTAGAATTCTTTTTAGAATTTAAAGTATTTGTATAGTAATTATAATTTGAGTAAGAATTTATATTATTTATCATTTTACTGCCTTTTTGGTTATAGTGGTAGATAATATTTTTATCATTTCTACCTTGTATATCGGTAGAAACATTTTATAGATTTATAAAAATGAAGTAAAATTTTAAATTTCTCTTTAAATGTTTTTCAATAAACTTTTTAGAAGTTCATCCTCATTTTTTTGCTTGATGAAAACATTTTCTTGATTGATTTTAGTTAAATTAAAATCCTTAAATTTTTCTAAATTTATTCTGATATTATTCCAAAACAATACTAAAAGCGAATTAGAAAATTCATCGGATTTTTTATTGCTAGAATTTTCATCTTTTAATAAAGATTTAGCATTTACTATAGCCTTTTCATAATCAAGCTTTAGATTATAAGTTTCAAAAAGATTAAGTTCCATAAAACCACCTCCGGTAACATTATCAGAGATAAGTTTTATTTCTACATTTCCCTCAAAATCTTTCAAATCTTTAAGATCGGAATTTTTTATTTTTTCCAGCATTTCTCTTCTCTCATCTGTGCTTAAGTTTTTAGGACTTACAAATGAAAATTCATGCACTTGATTTGGATTTGCATTTTCAACAAAAATTCCATAATCGTATTTTGGAATATCTACTTGCATTTTTGAAAATTTGGATGCTGCACTAAAAACTTGTCCATCGATAGTATGAATATTTGCCTCTATATAAAAATCATTCTCATTTGTATTAATTTTTATATCACTAAGATAAGCTTGAGTTCCGTAGTTTAAAACATTTTCCAATGGCTTATTAATAAAGAAAAGTATATAATACTGTTGATCAGAACTTAAAGAGTTAAAATCTACGCTATTTCCATCTAAATCTTTTAAATTTGTAATATATTTTGCAATGTTGTCCATAACATAGTTATTACTATTTTCTGCAAAAACATTACTTAAATCATCTTTGGAAAATTCTTTACTATTCTCTTTTTGGATAACATCATTAATTGTTTTATTAAGTTCACTTTCCCAAATATCCTTGTCGCATCCAGTATAATAACCCCTATTATAAATAATAGAAGTATTAGATGTATTTTTATCAATTCCAATTTCATTATACATGCTTTATTATCCTTAATGCGCATTAAGCTGAAAAACTCTCATTTCGTTTTGAGCGTATGTATTATACATAGAAGGTTTTATTAAATTAAGAGGTAGTTGACTTTTTGTATCATAAAGGGCAAAATAAAAACTATTTGGTATATATTTATCCTTCAATCCCACAACCACAATTCCATTTCCTTGAAATCCCATTTTATTTCTAACAGAATCTGTGTCAGGATTAGACTTTAATTGACCCGTTATACTACTAAAAGTCAAATACATTCCATCACTAGCAACCCAAAATTGAAATCTAGTATTATCAAGCCTGGCTAATCTATGATAAAAAGCACCACCCTTAACATCTTTCATCTCATTAAGGTTAAGAACTTTAACGCCTGCACTATTATCACTGAGTGCACCATTGCTGACTTTAGCTAGAAAATCATCTCCAAAAGCAGAACTTGTTAATAAAGCACCTAAAGTTGCAACACTAAATAACTTTTTAAACATGTTTCTCCTTTTGTAGAATGTAGTTTAATTCTATCATAAATGATAATTTAAATCAAATTTTTAAAAGTTCTATTTTATAGATATTTAGTAATACTTATAATGAATTTTTAGTGTTTTAAAAGTTTTTTATTTTTTTAATATATTTTAATTATAATTGTGTAAATTAGTAATATTATTTATATCAATAAAAAAATATAATATTAACTTAAAATCTAAAAAGATTAAAACTTTTATAAACTCTAAACTTTTATATCAACTTTTCTTTGTTCAGCCAGTCTTTTTGCTTTTCTTTGTTTTTCTAAACGTTCTAATTGTTCTTTTTGAAATTTTTCCATATCTTCAAACATTTCAGATATAGGATCTTTGTAGTTTTGATTAGTAGTTGCATCCATATCGATAATTCCTGATCCTTGAACTACATTTTTACTAAGTTTGAGATTAGAATTCCAATCATTCCAAGCTTTTCTTACCTCTTCGCCACTCATAGATTTATCAAAGCCTTCAACTTTACCTGATGGTGTAGTTTCACCTTCTATAGTATAGAGATTTTGATTTACTATGGCCACCAAAAGTCCACCTTTGGTTATAGTGCCATCTGGATTTCTATATTTGCTTGGGGTAGTATCAAAAAATAGACCTAACATATTTTCTTTTCCGCCATTGTTATTGTTAAAAATATCAGTAGCAGGTTTTGCTTTGGCAGCATCTTCAACTACATAAGAATTAAAAAATAAACTTTCT
>NZ_NXMA01000016.1 GCF_005406215.1 Campylobacter aviculae
CTCTGATGGAAGTGTGGATAAAGGTGGAGTTTTAATGGCTTTTTTAAATAATACTAATATAGCCACTTCTTTTGGAGCAGCGTTTTTAAGAGGTGAAACCAACCTACTTGGAAAATTAATGAATATTAATGGAGATATGAGCGAATCAGAATTAAAAGATTTCCATAATTTTATGAATGCAAATAAAATTCAAAGTGCTTTTTATAAAGATTCAAGCAGTCCTGATGAATGGAATCCTTTTGAAGAACGTTTTTCAATGCAACTTTACATTAAAAGAAGTCAGAACATAGGCAATAGCGAATTAGCACAACAAGCTAGAGATTTTGCTAAAGAATACAATGAATTAATCAATTCTAATATGAGCTTGAATGAGTTTAAAACTAAATATTTAGACTTTAAAGAAAGACACGATAAATTTGTAGAACAATTAACTACAGAAGAAAAAGCCAAAGGAATTGATTATAGTAGTGGACAAAGTATTTCAAATAATAAAAATAAAAAAACACAAGATGACAATACTCAAAAACCCTTCAAACCCATCCAAGTAGAAAGCAAAAACAAAGAAACCTATCAAAGTAAAGATACCAATGAACTCATAAAAAAACTTCTTGAAAATAAATTTGATTTAGCAAAAGAATTAGAAATTCTTTTTAATGTAAAAATAGATAATGACAATACAAATAACAATTCTAATACTAATGATAACAATTCCAACTCTAATTCCAATCATCTTAGTAAATTAAGTTCTAGAACTAAAACTAAACATAGAAGTGTGAATATTAAGGTTTAGAAGTTTGTTAAGTTTTTTGCTTAATAAAATAGAGTTTTGTTAAGTTTTATTGCAAGTATTTATTTTTTTGTTTTTAAAGATTAAATATTTAAATTATAGGAGTTGTTTTAACTCCTATTGAAATCGAATAACTTTTAATAAAGTGTCAGCAAGAATAGCAGGTTTTAAACTCATAAGCAGTAGGTCGTGCTTCAACTGGCCATACTTGTGTTTCAAATTTTAAATGCTGATAATCATTAATAAAAAGATCGCTCATTACAGGTTTTAAATAAGCATTATTGCGAATAAGTGCTTCTAAACTTCCTCTTAAAGTATGTGGGAGTTGTTCAATACCTTTTTCACGAATTTCATCTAAGGTTAAGTCGAATAAATTTTCATCCATTGGTCCAACAGGAATGGTTTTATTTTTTATTCCATCAAGACCTGCCATTAATAAACTCACAAAAGCAAGATATGGATTGGCTGTATTATCAGGAAAACGGATTTCAATACGAGCTGAATTTTTTTCTATCCCATAAGGTATGCGACAACTTGCACTTCTATTTTGACAAGAGTAGGTTAAAATGCAAGGAGCTTCAAAACCAGGAACTATTCTTTTATAAGAATTTGAACTAGGATTTGTGAAAGCAGCGACACTTCGAGCATTTTTTAAGATCCCGCCTATATAATGAGTAGCAGTTTGGCTTAAATGACCATATCCTTCTTTATCGTAAAATAAATTTGTTCCATTTTTCCATAAACTCATATGTACATGCATTCCACTTCCATTATCTCCATAGAGTGGTTTTGGCATAAATGTTGCAGTTTTTCCATTTAAATGGGCAACCATCTTGACAATATATTTATAAATTTGGACATTATCGGCAGCCTCTACGAGCGTATCATATTTTACTCCAATTTCTGCTTGACCTTGTGCAACTTCGTGATGATGGACAAAGGTTTTAAGTCCAACTTTTTCAAGGGTTTGTACCATTTCAGCTCTAATATCTACTAAAGAATCTACCGGTTGAACAGGAAAATATCCTCCTTTTTTGCGAGGTCTATGACCGGTATTATAGCTATCTATAAATTCTTTATCATCATTCCACTCACCTTCTTCGGTATCCACTTCATATTTTGAGCAGTGTGCTGTATCTACTATTTTTACACTATCAAAGATAAAAAATTCATTTTCCGGTCCAAAATAAGCTGTATCAGCTATATCGCTATCTTTAAGATATTGCATTGCTTTTTTCGCGATACTTCTTGGACATTTTTCATACATTTGTCCTTTGTAAATATCATATACATCGCAAAAAACTATAATTGTTGGATCTGCTGTAAAAGGATCTAAAAAGGCACTTTGCACATCAGGTTTTAAAATCATATCTGATTTTTCAATAGGTTGCCATCCTTGCAAAGAGCTTCCGTCAAACGGAATTCCTGTATTAAAAGTTTCTTTATCGATTGAATGGATATTGTAGGTAATGTGGTGCCAAGTTCCTATCATATCCGTAAAACGAAAATCCACAAAAATTACCTCATTTTGCTTACAAAAATTAAAAAATTCATCAATATTATTAACAAATTTGCTCATTATTTACTCCTTTATTTATTTATAGTTGGATTGTATCATATAATCTATTAAAATCGTTTTGTTTTTTACTTTTTTGATAAATTATTTTTTAAAGAGAATATTGCATTTTTGAAAATATTAATTTTTTAGATAAAACTAAAGAATTTATTATTTTAATTTTAGATAAATTTTATTATAATTCTCCCACTATGAAATAATTTTTTTAAATAAGTAAGGAATAAAATGACTCAAGAAGAACTTGATGCTTTGATGAATAGCGATGATGCAGATTCTGATAATTTAGAATTAGAGATTCAAAATGAGTCTGATTTGCAAAGTGATGAAGCACTAAAAGCGGAATCACAACAATTAGAAGATGCAAAAGTGTCTGGATATAGACCAAATCCTGATGTTGCATGGCCACCACCGCCACCGAGTCAAGAACACAAGGTAGTCCATCAATTAGATGATGTAACAAGAGATAGTGAGCAAAAAGCTACCGAGATGATGGAGAAGCTCGAGAATATTAATAACTTTTTTGCTGATTCTGAAGGATTGTTGGGTGAAATTGATAAGGTTTTAGATAAAAATATTGAAATTTTTTCTAGGTTAAATGAAAAATTTCCTAACGTCGAAAGTTTTAAAGAAGCTTTAGAATTAAATAGAGATGTTAAAAAAACAGGTGGAGAAATTATTAGTCATTTGCAAGATGGTCAAGATGAAGTAATGATGGCTATGGATTCAATGCAATATCAAGATATCCATCGTCAAAAAATAGAACGTGTTATTAATGTAATGCGTGCATTAAGCCATTATATGAATTCTTTATTTGAAGGTAAGATTGATGATAGTAAGAGAGTTGGTTCTGCGGTTCATATAGAAGGCGATAGCACTGCAGAAGTTGTAAGTAATGATGATATAGAGGCGTTGATCGCAAATTTAGGTAAAAAATGATTATTCCAGAGATCGTAGCTCCTGCTGGAAATTTTTCAAAATTAAAAATAGCCCTAGCTTATGGAGCCGATGCTGTTTATGCTGGAGTAAATAATTTTTCTTTACGTTCTCGCACTGCAAAAGAATTTAACTATGAAACTTTCGAAGAAGCTGTAAAATACACGCATAGCAGAGATAAAAAAATTTATGTTACTTTAAATGGTTTTCATTTAAGCGGTCAAGTAGAAGGTCTTAAGCGGCATATTTTAAAACTTCGCGACATGAGACCTGATGCTTTTATTATTGCATCAGTAGGGGCGATGAAGTTAGCAAACGAATTAGCACCAGAAATTCCTTTGCACGTTTCTACGCAAGCTAATGTTTTAAATTATCTTGATGCGCAAGTTTATAAAAATATAGGAGCTAAACGTATTGTAATTGCAAGAGAGTTAGGACTTAAAGACGCTAAAATTTTAAAAGAAAACTGTGATGTAGAATTAGAAGCTTTTGTCCATGGTTCTATGTGTTTTGCTTATTCTGGACGTTGTTTGATTAGCTCTGTTCAAAGTGGAAGAATGAGTAATCGTGGATCTTGTGCAAATGATTGTCGGTTTAATTATGAGCTTTATGCTAAAAATCCTGAAAATAATACGCTTTTTCGTTTAGAGGAAGATGAAAGCGGCACCCATGTTTTTAATTCTAAGGATCTTAATTTGTGTTCTTATATAGAAAAAATCATGCAAGAAAATTGTATCAGTGCTTTTAAAATAGAAGGACGTACCAAAAGTGAATATTATGTCGCACTTACTACAAGAACTTATAAGATGGCAATAAAAGATACTTTGGAAGGTAAATTTGATTCTAGCAAATATGAAAAAGAGATTTATACTCTTAAAAATCGCGGCTTTACAGACGGTTATTTAGTATCGCGTCCGTTAGAAAAAATAGATACTCAAAATCACAATACAAGCATAGAAGAGGGAAGTCATCAAGTACATGCTATTGTTACAGATGGTGAATATTTTAAGTGTAAAGGTAAAATAGTCCTAAACACTCCTTATGAAATTTTAACTCCATTGGGAGAAAGAATTGAAAATTGTGATAACGAGATTGGTAAAATTTACCAAAAAGATAACAAATATTTTGTAGAATTTAAAAAATTAACTACGAAAAACAATAAAGAATTAAGCGAAATTCATAGTGGAAATGAAAATGAAGTTAAAATGCCTATGAAAATTAGTAATTTTAGCTTTCTAAGAAAGGAAAATGAATGAAATTTGTTTCTATTTTGATGGGAAGTAAGAGTGATTATGAGATTATGAAAGAATCTACTAAAGTATTAGAAAATTTTGGAATAAAATATGAACTTATCATTACTTCAGCACATCGTAGCCCACAACGCACTAAAGAATATATAAAAAAAGCAGAAGAAAAAGGTGCTAAAGTTTTCATTGCTGCGGCAGGAATGGCAGCTCATTTGGCCGGAGCAGTTGCTGCCTATACCACAAAACCTGTTTTAGGTGTACCTATGCCAGGAAGTAATCTAGCAAGTATGGATTCACTTTTTTCAACTGTGCAAATGCCTAGCGGAATTCCAGTAGGAACTTTGGCTATTGGTAAAGCTGGAGCTCAAAATGCCGCTTATTTAGCTATACAAATTCTTGCCTTAAATGATGAAAAATTGGCAGATTCTTTAAAAGAAGATAGAAAAATAAAAGAAGAAAAGCTAGTAGCCGATTCTAAGGGCGTGGAAGTTTTATTATAAAGGATAAAAATGCAAACATATTTAGAGCTTGAGGAATTTTGCAAACTTGTGCATTTAAATGAAGATGTTGTTAAGGGTATGATGGCAAATGGTGCCTTAAATTTTAAAGAAGAAGAGGGTAAAATTTATATAGAAGCTAATCAGGGCACGTTTAGTGTTGTTCCAAGTGCTTCAAATTCTCAATCTGCCATGGTTAATTCTATGACTTTAGCCGGAGAAAGTTTTGTAGAAAAGACTATAGGTACAATTTTAAATTTGCATGAAAAAGTTTTAGATGCAAAAGATGAAACTTTAGAAGCCTTAAAAAACGAAAATAAATTTTTAAAAGACGCTCTTTATTCTATGCAAGAACTTTATGATGAAGATAGAAAAACAATAGAAACATTAAATAGTGAATTAAAACATGCAAGAGAAGAGATTGAATTCTTAAAACGTAAATATAAGCTTATGTGGAATAAAACTGCTGAGATTTTTGGAGCACAAGCTGAGCCTGATTTAGAGATGAAAAAAAATGAAAATAATGTAGAGAATAAAGAAGGTTAGAATGAATTTTTCCCAAATGATATTAAAATTGCAAGAATTTTGGCAACAGCAAGGCTGTGCTATTGTGCAACCTTATGATATGCCAGCGGGTGCTGGAACTTTTCATCCTGCTACTTTTTTAAGAAGTCTTGGAAAACAGCCTTGGGCTGTGGCTTACGTAGCACCCTCTCGTCGTCCAACAGATGGAAGATATGGAGAAAATCCAAATCGTTTAGGGGCTTATTATCAGTTTCAAGTTTTAATTAAACCAAGCCCGGAAAACATACAAGAACTTTATTTAAGAAGTCTTGAAAATTTAGGTTTTGATTTAAAAAGCCATGATATACGTTTTATAGAGGACAATTGGGAGAGTCCAAGCTTAGGAGCTTGGGGTCTTGGCTGGGAAGTTTGGCTTGATGGTATGGAAGTGACTCAATTTACTTATTTTCAGCAAGTTGGCGGTATTTCTGTAGATCTAGTCAGTGCTGAAATTACCTACGGGCTCGAAAGAATAGCTATGTACCTTCAAAACATTGATAATGTTTATGATATTGTTTGGAACGAATTTCAGGGCAAAGATATTAAATACGGCGATGTTCATAAGCAAAGCGAATACGAGTTTAGTAAATATAATTTTGAGATAAGTGATGTGGGATTTTTAAATCAGCAATTTGAAAATGCTTACAAGGAATGTAAAAATATCTTAGAGCAAGAATTAGTACTACCGGCTTATGATTATTGTATGTTAGCTGCACACACTTTCAATCTTCTTGATGCAAGAGGTGCTATTTCTGCAACACAAAGGCAAGATTATATGTTGAAAATTCGTGAGCTTTCTAAGAATTGTGCTCAGGTATATAAAAAATTAAATGAAACTGATTGAAATTTATAATTTTTTGGATAGTTTAAGTCCTTTTAGTAGTCAAGAGAGTTGGGATAATAGTGGTCTTTTGCTTGGAAACTACGAAGATGAAATCAATAAGATTTATGTTAGTCTTGATATAGATGAGCAGTTGATTGATAAAGCCGATTCTAATTCTTTATTTATCACTCATCACCCTCTAATTTTTAAAGGTTTAAAAGATTTAGCAAATTCGAGCTATCCTAGATCGTTTATTAAAAAAATGATAGAAAAAAATATAGCGTTAATTTCTATGCATACAAATTTTGATTTAAGTCATTTAAATTCTTATTTTGTTGAAGAAATTTTAGGTTTTGAAATAAATAAAAAAGATGAATTTTTAATTTATATTAAAAAACAAATAGATTTTTTTGATTTATGTCAATATTTAAAAGAAAAATTGAAATTAACTACTTTAAAGATCAGCTATTGTGGCAAAAAAAATATAAATTGTATTGCTATTTGTACCGGAAGTGGCGGGGATTTAATTTCTAAAATAAAAGAGGCAGATTGTTTTTTAAGCGGTGATTTTAAATATCATCAAGCTATGGAAGCAATAAGTAATAATTTAAATTTAATAGATTTAGGACATTTTGAAAGTGAGCATTATTTTTCGCAATGTTTAGCAAAAGACTTGAAAAATTTGCCACTAAAGGTTATAATATCAGTTTCAAAAAATCCATTTCAATATTTTTAAGGAATATATATGAATAAATATCTCGAACAATTAGTTCTTTTATCAAAAATAGATCAAGAAATTGACAGTTTTAATCCAAAAATAGAAAATATAAATAAAAGCTTAAGAGATGCTGAAAATAAGATTAATAAATTGAGTGTTCAGTTAAGTGATTTGGATTCTGATATTAAAGATATAGAAAATCAAAAAATTCAAAACAATGCACATATTGCTGAATTTTCCGCAAAAATTAAAGAGCTTAGCAAAAAAAGCGGAGCGGTTAAAACCGAAAAAGAAGCAAACGCTTTAAAAATTGAAGAAGATATTGCTAAAGAGCAGCTTGATGCGGCAAATGATGAAATCATTCGCTTGGATAAAATTTTAGAAAGTAAAGAAAATTTTAAAAAAGAACTCTTGGAAGAAAAGGCTAAAGAAGAAAAAAATATAGATGGAATAAAAAAAGATGTTAATTCTCAAATGGAAATTTTAGAAAAAGAAAGAATGGATATATATAATAAAAAGACTAAGCTTGTTGGAGATATAAATCAGAAAGTTTTAAGTTTTTATGAAAAAGTTAGAAAATGGGCTAAAAATACAGCAGTAGTTGCGGTTAAAAAACAAGCATGTTATGGATGTTTTATGAAAATTTATGATAAAACATATTTGGCTGTAATAAAGGGTGAAGAAATTGTAACCTGCCCACATTGTGGTAGAATTTTATATAAAGAGCAAGATAAAAAGAGTTGATTTTTTTTTATTATATTGTAATATGGATAGCTTTTATATTTTTTGCTATTCCTATTTTTATACTTTCTTTATTTAAAAAAAAATATAAAAGTAGTTTAAAAGCACGCTTTTTTTTATTTCAAAATACACATCAGCAAAAATCTGATGTGCATTTTCATGTTTGTTCTTACGGAGAAGCAAAAAGCATTAAACAGCTTGCTTTAAAATTTGATTCAAGAATTACTACTATAACTCAAACAGGTTTTGAGTGTGCTAGAGAATTTTGTAATAAAGTTAATTATCTTGCTTTTGAAAATTGGATACCAATTTGGCTGAAACCCTCAAAAGTTTTAGTCATTTTTGAGGCAGAGTATTGGTTGATGTTAATTTTTGTAGCAAAATTTCAAAGAAGTAAAATTATTTTGCTTAATGCCCGCATTTCAGATAAATCGTATAAGAATTATCAAAGATTTCGTTTTTTTTATAAAAAAATTTTTTTCTATATAGACGAGGTTTTTGCTCAAAGTAACACAGATAAAGATAGACTCGAAGAATTAGGTGCTAAAAACGTTAAAGTTATAAAAAATATTAAAGCAAATTTAGAAATTGTGCCAAATAAGCAATATTTTAAACCTAAAGAAAGATTAATCATTTTTGCAAGCACTCATGCAGGTGAGGAAGAATTGCTACTTAGACATTTTAATTTAAAATCAAATGAAAAGCTTATTATTGCACCAAGACACCCAGAACGTTTTTTAGAAGTTGAAAATTTACTTAAGAATAAGGGCTTAGAGTTTAATAAATTCAGTTTTTTAAAGACTCAAAATAAAAAATTTGATAAAAGTATTTTATTGCTTGATGCTTTAGGTGAGCTTGTTAATTTCTATGCTATTTCAGATGTGGTTGTACTCGGAGGATCTTTTTTAAAAAATATAGGTGGTCATAATCCCATTGAAGTGGCTTCTTTTGAAAATGTTTTAATATCGGGAATTTATATACATAATCAAAAAGTTCTGTTTAGTGAAGTTGAAAATGTTTATTTTTGCGACAATTTAAAAGAATTAGATTATCAAATTCATCATTCTAATCTAAAAGTAAAAATAAAAAAAAATAATGATTTATCAACAATATTACAAGCAATAGAGAAAGGGATTGATGCAAGAAAAAGCTTATAAAATTTTAGCTTCACAGGAAAATATTTCTAATCGTGAAGCCAAAGATTTGATAGATAAAGGATGTGTTTTTGCATGTGGAAAAAAAGTAGTCATTGCAAGGGCTTTAATGAGTAATAAAACAAAATTTAATGTTTTAAAAACAATAGATCCTCGAGTGATTTTTGAGGATGATAAAATTATTGCGATAAATAAGCCATATGGTTATATTAGTGAAGATCTTGAAAAAAAATTTTGTGCAAAATTACTTAATCGTATCGATAGAGAAACAAGTGGAATTATTTTACTTTGCAAGGATGAAAATTTTAGAAAACTTTGCATTGAGGAATTTAAAAGGCAAAAAGTTTATAAAAGCTATATAGCGGTTTTAGATGGAATTTTAGCAGAAGAAGTTGAAGTAAACGAGCCAATTTTAACCATTAAAACAAAAAGAGGAGCTTTAAGTAAAATTTCTAAAAATGGAATAAGTGCGTCTAGTCTATTTATTCCGATAATGATACAAGCTAAAAAAACTTTAGTAAAGATAATTATCAAAACAGGTAGAACTCATCAAATCAGAGTCCATGCCAAATTTCTTAATCATGGAATTATAGGGGATGAGAAGTACGCAAAGATTTCTAGCAATAGAATGTATTTGCATAGTTATGAAATTCAAATTTTGAATTATCAATTTAAAGCAGATTTGGATGATAGTTTTTCAAAATTAGGTTTCGAGATAAAAAGTTTGACTTTTTAAAGGCTTTTAAGAAAAAATTGTGTATAATGCGAATTTTGATTAAAATATAGAGAAAGGTGGTAAAGTGTTTGAATTAATCGGTGAATCTTTTAAATCAGCAATCAATAAACTACGATTTGTTGATGATGAAAAAGCACTTAAAAACGCTTTAGAAACCTTAAAAAAATCTCTTTTGAAAGCAGATGTACACCATAAAGTTGTTAAAGACTTGTTAGTTCTTGTTGAAGAGGATGTTAAAAAAAATGGTATAGGACAGAAACAATTCTTAAACGCTCTTAAAGTTAATTTAGAATATATCTTAAATGTTAATGGAAAAAATCAAGGATTTGTTTTTGCTCCAAAGCCACCAACAATTGTTTTAATGACCGGTTTGCAGGGTGGCGGAAAAACTACTTCTACAATTAAACTTGCAAATTACTTAAAACTTCGTAATAAAAAAGTTTTAGTTGCAGCTTGCGATCTTCAGCGTTTAGCAGCTGTGGAGCAACTAAAACAGCTTTGTAATACGAATGAAATCGAGCTTTTTTATATAGAAAATGAAACAAATCCTATAGAAGTAGCTAAAAAAGCATTGGAAAAGGTTAATAGCTCTATGGTTGATGTTTTATTGGTGGATACGGCAGGTCGTTTAGCTATTGATGAAATTTTAATGAACGAGTTAAAAGACATAAAAGAAGCTTTAAATCCTCATGAAGTATTTTATGTTGCGGATGCAATGAGCGGTCAAGATGGAGTAAAAACTGCAGCTAGTTTTAATGAAGCTTTGGGAATAACAGGGGTAATTTTATCTAAATTTGATGCAGATACTAAAGGAGGCGTTGCTTTAGGTATAGCTAAACAAATAGGAATTCCTTTGAGATTTATAGGTGTAGGCGAGAAAATAGCAGATTTAGAAATTTTTATACCTGATAGAATTGTAAGTCGTATTATGGGCGAGGGCGATTTAGCAACCCTAGCCGAAAAGACCGCAGCTATAATTGATGAAAAAGAAGCTAAAAAACTTAACCAGAAAATCAAAAAAGGTGAGTTTAATTTTAATGATTTTTTAAATCAAATGGAAAGCATAAAAAAGCTTGGTAGTATGAAGTCTCTTATAGGTATGATACCTGGACTTTCTAATATAAATTCTGAACTAAAAGATCTTGATCTTGATAATTCAAAAGAAATTTTACATATTAAAGCTATGATTTCCTCTATGACGCCAAAAGAGCGTGAGAATCCAGATTTGCTTAATAATGCTAGGAAACGTCGTATAGCAGAAGGTGCAGGTTTATCTCAAATAGAAGTGAATCGCTTTTTAAAACAATTTGCTAATGCAGCTAAACTCGCCAAAAGGTTTTCGGGAAAAAAGGGTATGGATAGTTTAATGCAGATGATGAGTCAAGCTAGAAGACAATTTTAAGATTTTATCTATGAGTATTTTTAAATATTTATAGATAAAATTTTTATTTTAAGGAGTAACAATGACAGTAATTAGACTTACAAGAATGGGAAGAACAAAAAGACCTTTTTATCGTATAGTGGTAACAGATAGCAGAAAACGTCGTGATGGTGGTTGGATAGAGAGTATTGGATATTATAATCCTATGGTAGAACCTGAAGTGATTAAATTTGATGCAGAACGCTTAGCTTATTGGAAAAGCGTGGGTGCAAAATTAAGTGATAAAGTTGCCTCAATTACTAGTAAATAACTATGGTTGAAAATTTTTTAAAGGAATATGCCAAGCTTATAGTAGATTGTCCAGATAAAATTTCAACTGAAAAAATAGAGCTTGGCGAAAATTTTGTTGAAATTATACTTTATGTGGATAAGGTAGATATCGGAAAACTTATTGGCAAAAATGGAAAAATGATCAATGCAATTAAAGATATTGCATCTGCTTTTAAAAGTAAGAGTGCAATGAGTTATCGTGTAACGGTTAAAGCACTTGAGTGAAAAAGATTTTATTCAGGTTGCAAGACTTGGAAAAACTATTGGACTTAAAGGTTATATCAAACTTCACAATCTTAGTGATTTTACTTCTCAATTTAAAAAAGGAACCTCTTTTTTTATTGAGAATGGTCAAAAAAAAATAATTATAAAATCTTACAATCATGCAAATTCTTCTGTATTGTTTGAAGAATATGAGAATGTTGAAAAATCAAAAGAGCTTGTTAATACAATTTTATATCAAAGTATCGAAATTACGCGAAAAACTTGTAAATTACAAAAAGATGAATTTTTTTATTTTGATATTTTAAAATGTCAAGTATTTTATGAAAATCAAAATTTAGGCAAGGTGAGTAATATTTTAGAAGTAGGAAGTACATTTTTATTTGAAATTCAAACGAGTGAAAACTTTGCTAAAAAATTTGCTAAAATTTTTTTTATTCCGTATATTGATAAATTTATAGATAATATAGATATAGAAAAAAAATCTATCTTTTGTACTCAAGATGCTTTTTTAATTTTGGAAAACTCATGAAATTTAGCTTTGTTTCTTTATTTCCTAACTTAATTCAATTCTATTTTGAGGATTCCATATTAGCACGAGCTAGAAAAAAAAATCTTTTTAAATTAGCATTTTTCAATCCAAGGGATTTTACTGCAAATTCTCATTGTAAAGTAGATGATTATAAAATAGGCGGTGGTTCTGGGCTTTTAATGCAGGTTGAGCCACTATACAACACCTTAAATTTCATTCAGTGTAATGAACATAATCCTCATTTTATTTTTTTAACTCCAAATGGAAAACTTTTTAATCAAAAAGATGCAAAACGTTTAAGCAAGAAAGATCATATTGTATTTGTATGTGGAAGATATGAAGGTATTGATGAAAGAGTGGTGGAAATTTTTGCTAACGAGGTTTTTAGTATAGGAGATTTTGTTTTAACCGGAGGAGAACTTCCAGCATTAACTCTATGTGATGCAATTTTAAGAAATGTGGATGGCGTTTTAGGCAATGCGGATAGTTTAAAAGAAGAGAGTTTTGAAGATGATTTACTAGAGGCCCCTTCTTTTTCAAAACCATTTATTTTCGAAAAAAAAATCAAATATTATACTCCTTCAGAGTTTTTAAAGGGTAATCACGCTAAAATTGCAGGTTTAAAAACTACTTTAGCGTTTTGCAAAACTAAATTTTTTCGTCCAGATTTATTTTTAGAGCATGAACGCAAAAAATAAGGGATTTTTTTATGAAAAATAAATATATAGAGCAATTTGAAGCTAAACAAATTGAAGGTAAAAACATTCCAGATTTTCGTGCTGGCGATACTTTAAAGCTTGCGATTCGAATAAAAGAAGGAGATAAAACAAGAATCCAAAATTTTGAAGGAGTTTGCATTGCTAGAAGAGGCAATGGGGTTGATGAAACTTTTATCGTTCGCAAGATTGGTGCCAATAATGTTGGCGTTGAGAGAATTTTTCCAATTTATAGTGAAAGTTTAGAAAGTATCAGTGTATTAAGAAGAGGTCGTGTCCGTAGAGCGAGATTATTCTATCTTAGAGATAGACGTGGTAAAGCGGCTCGTATTAAAGAATTAAAAAAATAATTCACAACAATTTTTGTTGTGAATTACGCTTTGTCTTCTATCTGAAATCTTTATATTATTCTTAAAATTATACCAAAGTGTTTATTTTTTTATAAAATCTTTAATAATTATGAAATTTATAAACATATAATTAGTTCGAGAATATTATAAAACGATAACAAACTTATTTTAACTTCAAAAATTTTGAAGCGTATTATGATTTGTAAATTTTTAGGGTAATGCTATATGATTTGGAGTAAAAGTTCTTGGAAAGAATATCCTATTAGACAGCAACCTATTTATCCTAGTCAGAAGGATTTAAATAGGGTTTTAACTAAACTTGAAAAACTTCCCCCTTTGGTTTTTGCAGGAGAGGTTGTCAAACTTCAAAATGCTTTAGCTAAAGTTTCTCGCAAAGAGGCTTTTTTACTTCAGGGCGGCGATTGTGCCGAAAGTTTTGGAAATTTTAGTGCAATCAATATACGTGATATGTTCAAAATTTTACTTCAGATGGCTATAGTTTTAACTTTTGCAGGAGGATGTCCAGTAGTTAAAGTTGGACGTATAGCTGGACAATTTGCAAAACCAAGAAGTAATGATTTTGAAGAGATTAATGGCGAAAAACTTCCAAGCTATCGAGGCGATATTATAAATGGTTTTGATTTTGATAAAAGTGCAAGAATTCCTGATCCTAACAGGATGATTGAAGCTTACTATCAAAGTGCTGCAACGTTGAATTTACTGCGTGGGTTTGCCAAAGGGGGTCTAGCGGATTTGCGTGAAGTGCATCGTTGGAATTTAAGATTTTTAAAAAAAAATAAATTGCATAAACAATATGCTAATATGAGTGAAAAAATTTCACAAACCCTAAATTTTATGGAAGCTTGCGGCATTAATATACAAAATACTCCTAGCTTAAAAGAAGTTGATATTTATACTTCTCATGAAGCCTTACTTTTACCCTATGAAGAAGCTTTGACAAGAGTGGATAGTTTAAGTGGAGAAATATATGATTGTTCTGCTCATATGTTATGGATAGGTGAAAGAACCAGATCGCTTGATGAAGCTCATGTTCATTTTTTAAGCGGAGTAAAAAATCCCTTAGGAATCAAAATAGGCCCAAGTGTTAATATTGAAGATATTATCGCATTAGCAAATACTTTAAATCCAAACAATGAAGAAGGTAGGTTGAATATTATTTTTCGTATGGGGGCTGAAAAAATTGCTTGTAATTTGCCAAAAATTTTTTCCAAACTTAAAAATGAAGGATTGAACTTAATTTATAGTATTGATCCTATGCATGGAAATATTACAAAAGTCGGAAATTATAAGACGCGTGAATTTGATAAAATTATTCTAGAGGTAAAGAATTTTTTTGAAATTGCAATGAGTGAAGGAGTTTATGCTGGAGGAGTGCATCTTGAAATGACAGGACAAGATGTTACAGAATGCATGGGTGGTTCATGCAATGTTACAATGCAAAATTTGAATAAACGTTATGAAACTCAATGCGATCCAAGGTTGAATGCAGATCAAGCTTTAGAACTCGCGTTTTTAATCGCGGATTTATTAAAAAGGAGTAGAGAATGTTAAATTTTTATGGTATAAAAAATTGTAATAGTGTTAAAAAAGCACAAGACTTTTTATATAATAAAAAGATTAAATTTGAATTTATTGATATTAAAAAATTAGATGAGAAAACTTTAGATGATTGGTTTAGTAAAAGAGAAATTGTAGAATTTATAAATACAGCTGGTATAACCTCCAAAAAGCTTGGGTTAAATAAGGATAAAATTGCAAATTCGGATCAAAATGATTTAAAGCAAATTGTATTAGAACATCCAAGTTGCATTAAACGTCCAATAATAGATAAAAACGGACAAATTTACATAGGGAAAGAATATGAGAATTTGTAAGCTTTTATGCAATTTATTATAATTTTTGCTTCTAAATTTCAAGAAAGTTTTAAAATATAGAAATTTTTATTGATTTCAACAAAGCATAAAATTTTTATGCTTTGTTGATAAGTTTAACTATCTCCCCATCGTGAGGAAATCTTTCGCTTTCACAATTAATCAATTGTGTTTTAGAAAAAATAATTTTAGAATCAACTTCCACAATAAAATCGCCTTTATTTCCAACCACAAATTCAATTTTTGCATCTTCAAATTTATTCTTTAACTCTTCTGCAACCCTTGCAGCTTGTGGGCGATAGTTTCAAAGACTACAATAAGTAATTTTAATTTCCATTTTACTCTACCTCATTTTGATGTTTTGATATTATTATATTATAATTTTACATAATTTATCTTTTAAAATAATTTCTTAGAAATTCAGCGATAAAAAAATATAATTTTATATAGCTATAGAATTTCAAGGATAAATAATGGGTCAATTTACACATCTGCATTTACATACCGAATATTCTTTGCTTGATGGTGCAAATAAACTTAAAGAATTGGCTAAAACTTTAAAAGAACAAGGTGCTACAAGTGTGGCAATGACAGACCATGGTAATATGTTTGGAGCAATTGATTTTTATCAAACCATGCGTTCAGAGGGTTTAAAGCCTATTATAGGTATCGAAGCTTATTTGCATAATCATGAAGATATTTCTGATAAAAGTTCTCGTCAGCGTTTCCATCTTTGTTTATATGCAAAAAATGAAATTGGGTATCAAAATTTGATGTATTTAAGTTCTCAAAGTTATATTAAAGGTTTGTACTATTATCCACGAATAAATAAAAAACTTTTAGAAAAGCATAGTGAAGGGCTTATTTGCTCTTCAGCTTGTTTGCAAGGTGAAGTAAATTGGCATTTAAATACTTATAGTGAAAGAAATGTTCGCTTTGGTGCCAAGGGTTATGAAGTGGCAAAGGAAGTTGCTTTATGGTATAAAAGTGTTTTTGGCGATGATTTTTATTTTGAAATTATGCGTCATGGCATTCAAGATCAAAGAATGATAGATGATGATATCATAAGACTTTCTAAGGAATTAAATATAAAAATTATTGCTACAAATGATACACATTATACCTTTAAAGAAAGAGCCGCCGCACATGAAGTTTTTATGTGTATTGCTATGGGAAAAAAACTGAATGATCCTGACCGTTTGCGTCATAGCGTTCATGAGTTTTATGTAAAATCTCCAACACAGATGAGTGAGCTTTTTGCTGATATACCAGAAGCTATTGAAAATACGCAAGAAATTGCTAATAAATGTAATCTTGAGCTTAATTTAGGAAATCCAACTCCTCCGAATTTTAAGTTTGCAAGAGAATATGCTAAAGAATATGAGATTGATTTACCTTATAAAGAACAAGAATTTAATTTTGATAATGATGATATAGTTTTTGAAACTTTGTGCCGCAAAGGTTTAAATGAGAGACTTGAATTTATAGATAAAAACAAGCATCAAATTTATAAAGATAGATTAGAGCTTGAGATTAAAATCATTAAAAATATGAAATTTTCCGGCTATATGCTTATAGTCCATGATTTTATTAAGATGGCAAAGGATAAGGGAATTCCAGTGGGTCCTGGAAGAGGTTCGGCTGCTGGGAGTTTGGTTTCATATTCTTTAAAGATTACAGATTTAGATCCTATTCCTTATAATTTACTTTTTGAGCGTTTTTTAAATCCTGAACGTGTTTCAATGCCTGATATTGACGTTGATTTTTGTCAAGATCGAAGGGGAGAGGTTATTGATTATGTTATTGATAAATATGGGGCTGATAAGGTAGCACAAGTTATTACTTTTGGTAAGCTTTTGGCACGTGGGGTTATTAGAGATGTTGCTAGGGTTTGCGATATGAGTATTTCTGATGCAGATGAGCTTGCAAAGCTTATTCCAGAAGAGCTTAAAATTACTTTAGATTCTGCCTATGATAAAGAGCCAAAGATTAAAGAATTTATAGAACGTCACCCTAAAGGTCATGAAGTATGGGAATACGCTAAAGCTTTGGAAGGACTTAATCGTAATGCAGGTATGCATGCGGCTGGAGTGGTGATTTCTAATGAGAGTTTATGGAAAAAAACACCTCTTTTTAGGCAAAGCAAGAATGATGAAAGACATTTAGTGACTCAATATTCTAAAGATCATTTGGAAGATGTAGATTTAATTAAATTTGACTTTTTAGGTTTGAAGACTTTAACTTTGATTGATAATGCAATTAAGCTTATAAAAAAACGCTATAACAAAGACATACTTTGGGAAGCTATCGATTTAAATGATATTAAGGTTTATAAAACAATACAAAGCGGGAATACTTTAGGAATTTTCCAAATAGAATCGGGCGGAATGCAAAGTTTAAATACAAGATTAAAACCAGAACGTTTTGAAGATATTATAGCAGTTTTAGCGCTTTATCGTCCAGGACCTATGGAATCAGGAATGCTTGATGATTTTATAGACAGAAAACACGGGCTTAAAAAAATAGAATATCCTTTTGATGAGTTAAAGGAAGTTCTTGAACCAACTTATGGTGTTATAGTATATCAAGAACAGGTTATGCAAATAGTGCAAATTATAGGCGGATTTTCTTTGGGCAGCGCTGATGTTGTTCGTCGTGCTATGGGTAAAAAAGATCCTGAAAAAATGAAAAAACTTAAAAGCGAATTTGCCGATGGAGCCCAAAAGCAAGGATATGATCGTTTAAAGGCCGAAGAACTTTGGGAATTGATTGTTAAATTTGCCGGTTATGGTTTTAATAAATCACATTCCGCGGCTTATGCACTCATTACTTTTCAAACGGCTTATTTGAAAACTTATTACCCTAGTGAATTTATGGCAGCCTTACTTACTAGTGAGGAAAATAATGTCGATAAAATAGCCGTTTATATTGATGAGATGAAAAAAATGAATATTAAGCTTTTGCCTCCTTCTGTTAATAAAGCTATACGTGAATTTAGTGCAGTAAAACAAGAAGATGGAAGAGATGCTATCGTTTATGGACTAGGTGCTATTAAAAGTGTAGGAATTCCAGCGGTTGAAAATGTTCTTGAAGCAAGAGAACGTGGAGATTTTAAAGATATCAATGATTTTTTAAATAGAATTGAACCCGCTAAAATTAATAAAAGAACTTTAGAAAGTCTTATTAAGGCAGGAGCTTTTGATGAATTTGGTTATACGAGAAAATGTTTGTTTGATAATATAGAAAATCTTTCAGAAAGCTCTCGTAAAATGGCAGAAGTTAGAAAAAATGCAACCAGTTCTCTCTTTGGAGAAGATGAACTTTCTACAGGTCTACAGGCGAATTTGGTAGTTAAAGATGAAGAATTTGAAATTATAGAAAAACTTAATTTTGAAAAAGAAATTTTAGGAATTTATGTTTCAGGACACCCTTTGGATCGTTGTTATGAAAAATTTAAAAATATTGATTATGTAAAGAGTATAGATTTTACATCTCTTAAGGGCAATGGTGAGATTTTAAGTATAGGTAAAATTGAAAATTTTAAAACTATGATGAGTAAAAACAATAAACGCTACGGAAGGCTTGAAATTTTAGATTTTTATTCTACTTTTGAGACTACTGTTTTTGAGTCGAATATAGAAGAGATTGAAAGTATTTTTAAGGATCAAAATCTCAAAAATGAAGCTTACGGATTTTTCTTAAATTACAAATCTGACGAAGGTAAAATAGATAGTCTTGCTTTAAAGTCAATTAAAAAAATAGAGGAATTAAATGAAGGAGATTTTAAGGCAGTTAAGAAATTTGCAACTAAAAAATCAACTCAAGAAAATAAAGAATTTATAACAGATCCTAAAGATTTTGAAAATAATATTATAGAGCTAGATCTTTCTAGATTGAATCGAGAATTGATTTATGAAATTCATGATATTGCAAGAAACGCGCACAATCCAAACGAAAAAGGAAATAAAAAACTCGTTTTAAAAATTATCAGCACAGGATCTTGTTTGCTTTATCATACAGATTTCGTTATATCCGATAGCATTAGTCAAAAAATAATCAATAAATATGCAGGGTAAAGAAGTGAAGATTAGTTTTTAAATAAAATACTTCCAAGTCTAACCATGTTAGATCCACATTGAATAGCAAGTTCAAAATCATTACTCATTCCCATCGAGCAAATTCTTGCCCCATATTTTTGCAATGCTTCGTAAATTTTAAATGTTTTTTCAAAACTTTTTTTTATTTGATCTTGATCTTGACTGTGCGATCCTATACTCATAACCCCGCAAAGATTTAGATTTGGACATTTTTCTTGAATTTGTAAATATTCTTCTATTGCTTTATTTAAATCAATTCCACTCTTGCTTTCTTCATTGGCACTATTAATTTCGAGCAAAGTATCAAGTTTGTAATCAAGTCTTTTATTTACAGCTTCTGCAATTTTCAAACCATTGCAAGAATGCCAAAGTATAGGATTTTGTTTGATTAAAAGATTGATTTTATTGCTTTGTAATGTTCCTATAAAATGCCATTTAATATCTAATTTTTGATCATCAAGAATTTCTTTTTTTTGAGCTAGAGCTTGAACTTGATTCTCTCCGAAGTCAGTGATCCCTAAGTAGAAAAATTTTTTAATTGTATCAGAATTTACATATTTGCTTGCAGCAACTAAATGAATATTTTTTGTTTTTTCTAAAATTTGTTCCAAATTATTCATAAAGCAATTTTGCAAATAAAGCCTTATAAAAAGGCTTTATAAATATTGAAAGTTATTGTAATAAGCTAGCAATTTTGCTTTGTAATTGCATATTTGATTGAGCAGCAGCAAAAGCAGCAGCATTTTCTTTTAGATAATTAGCATTAAAGTCATTGACATTCTTTGCCATATCATTATTAAGCAAATTATTTTCAGCCGCTTTAGTGTTAATGCTGTTTTGCACACTAGAATTAATATTGGAAGTTATAGCATTGATTCCTGATCCAATTTCACTTCTAAGACTTCCAAGCTGATCCATAAAGGTAGTGATGCTATCTTGATCGTCTATGCTAAGTCCATCTGTAGAGAGTGAATTTAAATTCGTAGTCTCAGTTCCGCTACCAACGACAAAATCCATAGTTTGAAATACATTTTTTCCATTATAAGTCGCATTGTTAAAAGAATCATTAATAGAATCTTGAATTCGTGTAGCTTCTGTTCTTAACATACCTTTTTGAGAGTCATTTAGAGCAGCATTATTCATTCTAACTGAAAGCTCGTTTAGTCTATCAGCACTTTGGGAAATGTTAGTTAAGCTAGCATCGGCAATTTGCAAAACCCCAATTGCATCATAGGCATTTGCAACACCTTGATCTATAGTACTTGATTGCGATCTTAAAGAATCAGCAATAGCTAAATTTGCACTATCAACTCCACTAATAGCACGAACCGCAGCAATATTTTCTAAAGCCTTATCACTAGCTTTTTGAGCATTATTTAAATAATAATTTTGTTGCATCATAGTCGCATCAGAGATTACCATAGCCTACTCCTTAAATATAATTTTTCTAAGTATATCATTTTTTTGTTATTTTAAAGCTTAAAAAATATAAAAATATTTGCATTATTAGAATAATTTTAATTGTAATTTCGCTTGCATTATGAATGCTTGCAAAATTAGAACTAGTAGTAGCTTGTTCTCCTAGTGTTTGCATAGCAACTATTTGATTTGTAAAATAGAATACAAATATCAAACTCAATATTAAAATCAGTATACTTAACATTAGTTTTGAAAATTTTAATTGAAATTTAGCTTGATCTTTAAAATAAGATAAAATTTCAAATAATACATTTATACTTGAGATGATAATTAATAACTGACCCATTTTTATAAAAATTTGCGTCATTAAAATTCCACTTTGAAAATGACTTAAAACATTTTCACCGATAAAACTTTGCGGATAAAAAATGGTGGGAGCAACTACTATTCCAAGTATAAGCTCAACTCCTATCATGATTGCAAGTAAAAGTAAATTAATAGCTTTTAGCAAAGTATAACCTTGTTGATATTTTTTATTTTTTGTAATCTTAACAAGATAAAATTAGCATTTGGTAAATTTAGCAACAAAAGCACGATCATATCCAAGTTCATCTTTAAAAAATAAACCTTCAAAATCATATTTATTTAAAATTTTATTTAAAATTTCTTTTTGATCATAGCCAAATTCACAAGCTAAAAATTTTACTTTTTTTGATTTGCTAAATTGAATTATTTTTTCTAAAATTTCATATCCTTTTTCTCCGCCAAATAAAGCCTCTTTAGGTTCACTTTGTACCCAAATGTCAATAGGGTAAGAATTTTTTATATAAGGCGGATTGGAAAAAATAAAATCATAATTATCTTTTAAAGAATTGAAATCACAAAGCTTAAAATTGATTTGTTTTTCAACCCCATAAATTTTTGCATTTTCTTTGGCAATTTCTAAAGCTTTAGAATTAATATCGCAAGCTGTAATATCGATCCCTAATTCTTTAGCTAAAATAATACTCAAAATTCCACTGCCAAATCCTATTTCTAAAATATTTTGAAATTGATAAGTTTTGCACAAATTTAAAATTTGAGTTAATAGGATTTCTGTGTCATATCTAGGAATTAACACTCCTTTGTTTATTTTAAATTCTAAACCCCAAAAATTAGCTTTCTTAAAAAGATATTCAAAGGGCTCTCCTTTGCTAAAACGATCTATAAGGTCAAAGTAATTTTTTGGATCGAAATCAAAATTCTGGTTTAAAAAAAGCCAAGTTTTGTCTTTTTTTAAATATTCACAAAGTATGAAAATGGCTTCATCTTTGTGATTAAGAAGTTTGGATTTTGCTTGTTTTATAGCCTCTTTTATAATCAAGAAAGGGCCTTGATTCTATCATAAATACTTGGATGACTAAGATAAAAAAAGGTATAAATTTTACTTGTTTTAATAAAAGCTTTATTTTCTTTAGCTAATGCTAAAAGTGCGTTTTTCATATCTTCTTTACTTGTTACTTTAGCTCCATGCAAATCAGCAGCAAATTCATTTTTTCTGCTTATAAAATTCAACAAAGGCGAGATTAAAAAGCTAAAAATATTGCCAAAAATTAACAATAACGCAAATACTCCAGCATTCACATTTTCCAAATGAGCTTCTAGATATAGATTTTGAGGCAAATGTGCAAAAATGAAAAAAAGCAAAAAAACCATAAAGGCACTATTAAATAAATTTTTTACAATATCCTTATGAACAAAATGTCCAAGTTCATGTCCTAAAACAGCCAATAGCTCCTTTTCGCTTAAAGCTTTTAGCAGAGTGTCAAAAAGTACTACTCTTTTATTTTTAAAAAGACCTCCAAAATAAGCATTGAGTCTTTTATCCCTTTTACTTGCATCTATTACATAAATTCCATTTGCATAAAAGCCGCATTTTTGCATTAAAGATGAAATTTTGTTTTGCAAATTTTCATCTTCTAGTTTTTGAACTTTATTAAAAATAGGAGCAATTAAAGTAGGATAAATAAGATTTATAATTAAAATAACAAAGAATGAAAAAATAAAAGCAGCAATCCACCATAACGAGTTAAAAAAATCATAACAAAAAAGTAAAGCATAAATGATTAAAAAGCCAAATATTAACGTTAAGAGAATAGTTTTGAAAAAATCTTGAATAAAAATTTTTAAAGTCATATTTGAAAATCCGTGAGCTTTATCTTTTACAAAATATTCATAAAGATTAATAGGTAAATTTACAATACTTGTTATAATTAAAAATGCTAACAAGAATAGGGTGTTTTCAAGTCGCGAATTTTCTTCGATAAAAAATTCTCTAAGGTAATAAAAACCAAACCAAATCCAAGCAGTATTGATCACAAACGTAAATAAATTAGAAAAGAGTTTAAATTTTTCATTTTCTATAGCAATATCAGCAGCAACTATATAGTCATTTTCGCTTAGAATTTGAGCTTTTTTATACTTTTCTTGTTTTAAAAAGCAAATTTGTTTATAAGAAATTAAGGATAGTAATATTGTATAAAAAAATAAAATCGCAACTAAAATCATATTTTTCCTCTAATAAACATTTTTTTGGCAATTTTAACTTAAAATTAATGAAATAAAGTTAATAATTTTTAAGAAATTTATTCATATAATAATTTTTATTTAAATTTCTTCTATAATTTGAGGAGTTGAGAATGTTTAAGAAAAAAAACACTCAAAAACAGATTTTAAAAACTAAAATCTCATTTAATGATGCGATTTTGGATGATAGACTTTTTGAATTTACAAAAAAAGTTCAAAAAATTAGCAAAAATGAAGATTCGGCGAGTCTACTTGCTCGACAATTAAGCAGACTTATTAAAGCCAATAAATATTAATCACTGCATTTTTTCTTAGGACGAAATATATTAATAATCTCATCGTTATTTTCTATATAAGCACCACCAATTAGATCTATACAATACGGAATAGCTGGAAATACAGGTTTTAAACACTCCATTATAGCTTTAGGGTTTCCAGGAAGATTGATAATGAGAGTTTGGTTGCGAATTCCTGCCGTTTGTCTTGAAAGTATAGCGGTAGGAACAAATTTTAGACTTTCTAAACGCATAAGTTCTCCAAATCCAGGCATCATTTTATCACACACAGCTTCAGTAGCTTCTGGTGTTACATCACGTAATGCTGGTCCTGTACCTCCGCTTGTGATAATCAAATCACATTTTTTTTCATCTGTTAAATAAAGTAATTTTTTTATAATCAAATCATAATCATCGGGAATTAATTCTTTAAAATAGTTAATTTTATTTTTTATAAAAGAGTTTAATATTCTTTCAATTTCATCTGTTGCTTTATCTTCATATATTCCACTACTAGCACGATCGCTGAGTGTTAAAATTCCAATTTTAATTATGTCCATCTTTCTTCCTTAATTTACGTATCTGTGATTAAAGCCATCCTTTTTTTTTGAAAAAGACTACAGGCAATATAATGGAAATTACCATAATAAAAAGCACAATAGGATAAGCATAATGAAGTCCAAGTTCGGGCATAAATTTAAAGTTCATTCCATAAATTGTACCTATTAGAGTTGGTGGCATCATGGCAACCGTTGCAACTGTAAAGAGTTTGATAATTTTATTTTGTTCTATATTGACTTGACTTGCTAAAATAGTTTGTATATTATCTAAAATATTAAGTTGAGAAACACTAAATTCTACTAGAGAATTTAAATCTTTAAGAACTATGGTTAAATTTTGCTTAATATCTCTATCTATTTTATCACTCTTTAGCAAGGAAGTCATTGCCCTGCGTTTATCGAAAAGAGAATCCCTTACACGCATATTTAGCTCTTGTAAGCTTGAAATATCTTTTAACATTTCATCATAGCTATATTCGTCTTTTTTTTCCAAAACACTTATTCTTAAACGTCTTGCTTCTTTATCTATCCATTCAAGTAAATCAGCATCTTTTTCTACGCGTACTTCAAACATTTTGTCGATGATATCATAACCATCTTCAAAATTTTTAGGACTAGCAAGAATTCTAGCTTGAATTTCTTCAAAAGTACTAAATTCATTATATCTTATTGTAAATAAAATATTTTTAGTAGTTGTAAAAGTAACTATTTCTGTACTAAGTTTAATGGAATTTGTATCGTTTTTATTATATTTATCATCCTTTACTAAAAAATGTGCATTAATTGTAATAGTTGTATTATCTTCCCAATATTTTGCACTGAGTTCTATTTCTTCACTTTCTTCCTTGGTTGGAAATTCAAGCGTAAATTGATTTGCAATGAAGGTAATTTCAGATGTGCTTGGATGAAGCAAATCTATCCATAAAATATTTTCGGGTAATTTTTGTATAGTTTCATCCAAATTAAAACAAATTCTCTGAACTAAAGCATTTTGTGCTTTTGTGTAAATATAAAGCATAATTATTCCTTTAGAACATTGTAATCTTTATTCGCTTATTATTTCTTTACATAATATCTCATTGAAAACTTAATTTATTTTTGGAAAAATATAAATTTTAATTTTTTAAAAAAATTTTATTTTAAATCATATTTTTCAATAAGTTTATCATACGCACCATCAGCTTTTAACTCTTGTATACCCTTGTTAAATTTAGCTAAAACTTCTTTGTGTTTATCTTTATCAAAGGCAAAACTAAAACCCTCACTATCATCATCTTCTTGATAGAAATTTACTAGTTCTGGATTTTCAGCAAGAAATCCTTTTCCCGCATCTTGATCTATGACAATAGCATCAATTTTATTATTTTTTAGTGCTAAAATTGCAATGTTTAAATCTTTATTACTTTGAATTTCTGTATCTTTGATTTTTCTTGCGGTATTTTCTTGTAAAGTTCCAAGCTGTACCCCTATTTTTTTACCTTCTAAGTCTTCTTTTGTATTTATTTTATCATTAGTTTTTAACTTAATATAAAGATTTTTACTTTTAAAATAAGGTTGAGTAAAATCAACATTTTGTCTTCTTTCATCAGTTGCGCTCATAGCAGAGGCAATCATATCTATTTTTCCCGCTTTTAAAGCCGGAATTAGACCATCAAAATTAGTTTCAACCCAAGTAATTTTAATACCATTTTTTTTAGCAATTTCTTCTACTAAATCTACATCAAATCCTGTGAGTTTAGAATCTATTTTATAATCAAATGGTTTATAATTAGTAGCAATTCCAACCTTTAAATCCGTCATAACTGTAGATAAATTTTTAGCAGAATTATCGCCACAACCACTTGCCAATAGAGCCATTAATGCAATTGTTAAAAATTTGAATATTTTTTTCATAGACTTACTTCCCTTCTTAATTAAAGAATATCAGAATTTTAAATTTCAGCTCAGATTCTAGCATTTGTTTGTTTATATTTTTATTAATATCTTAAAAAATCATTAAAAAACAGTTTTATTGATCGCAAATTCCTAGCTATGTTTTTCTTTAAAGTATAGCATTAGGAGCAAATTTAACACACTATTTCCAAAACTCAACTAAATTAAAGTAAAATTTATTCTTATGATATGATTCATTCCTTAAAAAAGCTAAAAATTTTTATTTTAAATCATATTTTTCAATAAGTTTATCATACGCACCATCAGCTTTTAACTCTTGTATACCCTTGTTAAATTTAGCTAAAACTTCTTTGTGTTTATCTTTATCAAAGGCAAAACTAAAACCCTCACTATCATCATCTTCTTGATAGAAATTTACTAGTTCTGGATTTTCAGCAAGAAATCCTTTTGCGACATCTTGATCCATTATAATTATATCTACTTTATTATTTTTTAATGCCATAATCGCAATGTTTAAGTGTCCGCTACTCTGAATTTTTGCATTTTTGATTTTTTTTGCGGCATATTCTTGTGAGCTTCCAAGCTGCACCCCTATTTTTTTACCTTCTAAGTCTTCTTTTGTATTTATTTTATCATTAGTTTTTAACTTAATATAAAGATTTTTACTTTTAAAATAAGGTTGAGTAAAATCAACATTTTGTCTTCTTTCATCAGTTGCGCTCATAGCAGAGGCAATCATATCTATTTGTCCCGCTTTTAAAGCCGGAATTAGACCATCAAAATTAGTTTCAACCCAAGTAATTTTAATACCATTTTTTTTAGCAATTTCTTCTACTAAATCTACATCAAATCCTGTGAGTTTAGAATCTATTTTATAATCAAATGGTTTATAATTAG
>NZ_NXMA01000017.1 GCF_005406215.1 Campylobacter aviculae
AAATACTATCAAGCAATACTATGATAAATTCAATGATATTATTAATCATACTTTTAACGATACCAATAAAACAAGTTTTAGTGAAGCAGATTTAAATAGCTTGCCTAAAGGTGTAAGTATGTCAGTAGGAGATTTTGATTTTGCTTCACCTCTAAATTTTGAAAGCAAAACCATAACAAATTATTATAACACCCAAGAACAATACGATGAAATGATTCAATTAGGAATGTTTGCAAGTATCAATACAGGATTGCAAAAATTAGATTTTACTCCTCAAAGTATGCAAACTCAAAATACATCAAACAAATATACTTTTAATCCTGATATGTCATTTTATCCAAAAAATGAAGATGGAACTTATACTAGAGAAGATTTATTTATGAGTTTTTTAAAATCTACAGGTGCTGATGCTCTAAAAGGTGGTGATACCAAAATGAATCCAATAGTTAAATCTTTTAAAGAAGCTATGGCTAAAGAAAGCTTTGATGGATCATTAGCTTCCTTAGACGACATTATGACAGGCAAGGTTGATTTTGCAAGTTTATTAAAAGGCTATGCACAAGATGGTTGGCTTGACGCAGATATTTATGCAATGGAAAAAGGAGTTAAATGGCAAAATTCTGTTATAGGTTATGGTGGAGCTTGGTTTGATAATCAGTTTAATCAAGCAAAAGCTAGTGGCTGGAAAGCAAGCAGTGAAAGTATCAATTCTTATGTTGGATCTATAATGGATAGATTAAATAATCTCATAGGACAAACTAGGGTTTAAGTTTTTTGTAACTTAAAAATTAAATATCATTACTTGATACATCAATAAAGCACTTTTTATTAAATTTTTGGCTAGAATGAATTTTATTTTTTAAAGGTTATTAAAATGGAACAAAAAATAAGCCAAGATTTAGAAAAATTTGCTAATATACCAAACCTGAAAAAAGCTATAACCTTTTTTGGATCTGCAAGATTTAAAGAAGATAGTTTTTACTGCCAACAAGCAAAAATTCTCGCACAAAAATGCATTGAAAATGATTTTTGCGTGATCAGTGGTGGTGGTGGTGGCATTATGCGTGCTGCTAATGAAGGGGCTTTTAATGCCAAAAAAAATACAAATTCTATCCATTCTGTAGGCTTTAATATATTTTTGCCTCATGAACAAAAATTAAATGAATTTGTAGAGTATAATATAACTTTTGAGAGCTTAGCCATACGCAAAATGGCTCTTATTGAAAAGAGTCTCGCTTTTGTGATCTTCCCAGGCGGCTTTGGAACACTTGATGAACTATGTGAAATTCTTGTGCTTAAACAACTTGAATTTAAGAAAAATGTTCCTATTATTTTGTTTGGGAGTAAATTTTGGCGAGGCTTTGATGAGTTCGTCAGAAATTCTTTACTCGAACAAAAAGTCATTTCAAAAGGAGATGAGTTAAAGTATAAAATCACTGACGACTTAGATTTTATAATTAAAACTTTAAAGGAACTTTAATGAAAATTTTAGTCGCAATGAGTGGGGGAGTTGATAGCACAGTAACTGCTTACAAATTGAAAAATGCGGGACATGAAGTCATAGGTTGCTATATGAAACTGCATGGCAAACCAAATTATCATGAAGAAAATATCAAAAAAGTAGAAAAAGTAGCCAATTTTTTACAAATTCCTTATCATATTTTAGATTTGCAAGAGGATTTTAAAGATAAGGTTTATATGCCTTTTGTCAATACTTACAAAGAAGGCAAAACTCCAAACCCTTGCGCTTTATGCAACCGTTTTATCAAGCTTGGAAAACTTCTTGAATTTGCAAAAAGTTTAGGTTGTGAAAAATTAGCCACAGGGCATTACGCAAGACTTGAAAATAATCTTATCCGCACAGCAATTGATGAAAGCAAAGATCAAAGTTATTTTTTAGCAAGCGCTGATAAAGAGGCTTTAAAATACCTTATCTTTCCTTTAGGGGAAATGAAAAAAGAGGATGTTAAAGCTTTTGCTTCTACTATCGAGGTTTTAAAATCTTTTGCTACCCAAAAAGAAAGTTCTGAAATTTGCTTCGTAGAAGATAGCTATGTGCAAGTTTTAGATCAGTTTATGGATACAAAAATTCCAGGTGAAGTGCTAGACAGTAGCGGAAAAGTTGTGGGTAAACATGAAGGTTATATGCACTATACTATAGGAAAAAGACGGGGTTTTGAAGTCAAAGGAGCGCATGAGCCTCATTTTGTTTTAAAAATCAATCCTCAAAAAAATCAAATTGTCGTAGGCAAAAAAGAAGAATTGAAAATCGATGAATTTGAGCTAAAAAATATCAATTTATTTATAGAAGCAAAAAATCTAAATTGTGAAGTTAAAATTCGCTATAGATCCAAATCTACCCCTTGTGAAGTTAAAATTTTTGAAGACAATAGCGCAAAAATCACACTCAAAGAAAGCGTTTATGGTATAGCAAGCGGACAAATGGCTGTATTTTACGATGGGGATAAAGTTATCGCTAGTGGTTTTATAGAATAATATTAAACTTTTTATGTGATATTAAAGAAAGATGATTATAATTACTTTTTTTAAATTTTTATCAAAGGAATTATTTATGAAAAAAATTATTTTAGGTTCAGCTGCATTATTTTTTCTAATTGGTTGCGGTAATAATGTAGAAGATGTTGTAAAAAATTCTAAAAGTATTGAATATTATAGCAAAAACATAGAAGAAGCCAAAGCCAAAGTTAAAGAATGTGCAGCAAAACAAGATGTTTTAATCAAAGAACAACAAGAAATAGCTTCTGGAGGAAAAATTCCTAGCAAAGAATTGATCGAATGTTCAAATGCTAGACAAGCCGTTGAAGATGTTTCAGACAATACAGAATCTGAAAACAATGAGAGCAACTAAAACTATGAGCCGTTAGGCTTATAGTTAAAAATCTTCAAAATCACACTTTATTAATATATTTTATTCTTTCGTAGATAAATAAGAGTTAAACCCTTTCTCAGATGGCTGCGGCACACACTACAATCAAGTGCTCTGCTGTGTTCCCACCCTGAAGCGGTGCTTAAAAATAGCGTTGCACAGGTCTAAGAAAAGGCGAGTATTATTCTAGCATAATTGTCTTAAAAAGCCTTGATATTAATCAAACTTTTTAAAAATTTATCTTAATTGAAAAATTTATTTCTCAAAACAGAACAAAGATAAAAAGTAAATTATCTAAATTTACTTTTTCATATTAATAGCTTTTTGTATCATTTGATCACTTGTCGTAATACTCTTAGAGCTCGCATCAAAAGCTTTTTGAGTTACTATAAGATTTGATAATTCTACGCTAAGATCAACATTAGATTGTTCTAAATAACCCCCTTTAAATTTGGCTGTATTAACAACTTTTCCATCTTTCATAATAAAACTAGCATCGCCACTATTTGCAGTAGCTGCAAAAATATTATCTCCCATAGCAGCTAAACCTTGTTCATTGATAAAATTATAAAGAGCAAGTTTTCCTACAATAGCATTTTTTCCATTACTAAATTGTGCCACCACGCTACCATCATCTGTAATTTGATATTGTTGAAAAAATCCCTCTGCTAAACCATCTTGTTGGGTAAGAACATTTTTTTCTTTTCCTTCTTGTACATAAATTCCACTATATCCTGAACCTGGCTTACTAGGATCATAAGGAGTTCCTAAATCTATACTGATATTACCACCATTAGGATTTGCTACACTAGTAATATTATTTTGCAATAAAGCTCCGTTTTTATCAAATACTATATTTCCTTCTGTTGGATTTCCTACCGCTTCTCCATTAGAATCATAAATTTGTGCTGTGGCCTTATAAGTAATATTATCTCCACCATCTTCAGGAAAAATTCTTTCTAAGGTTAATCTAAGAGTGCTCTTACTTCCATCTGAATTATAAATTGGGGATTCTAAAATATCTTTATTTGCCTTTTGTTGTTCGGTTGAAATTTGCACAGAACTCAATTTTACACTATTAGGATCTAAACCTTTTAAGTCTAATTCATTGCTTTTAAAATTTAAATTCTCATCTAAAGTTGCTTCAAAACTCGTTTTAACTCCATTGTCATCTAAAAAATTTAAAATAATTCTATCTCCTGATTTTGCACTTAAAACATCTTCTTTGCTTACACTACCGCTTACTATATATTTTCCATCTTCAGTTTTTGTAACCTTAAATTTACTCGGGTCTAAATCAACCTTAACAACTTCCGTAGTTGTATTGGTGCTTAAATTGCCACTCCATTTGACATTTTTAGTCGGTTCTGGATTTAAGTACATATTAGTTGGGACTTGTAAAGGCTGCTGGGTTGTACTAGTACCTATACTAAAGCTATCGCTTGAATTCACTGTAAATCCACTATTTACAGGGCTTCCAGTATTTAAATAATCTCCCATCAAACCTGCAACCCTATCACTATAAGTGATTCCGCCAAAAGCGGGGTTCATAGTTCCTAAAACAAAATTTCCATAAGAATCTACTAAATATCCATTGGCATCTCTTCTAAAGGTTCCATTTCTTGTATAGTAAGCATTTCCATCAGCACCTAAAACACCGAAAAATCCTTTACCTTGCAAAGCGACATCAAATTCTCCTCCCGTAGCCGCAACAGAACCTTGTTCAAATATTACCTGAGAAGATGCTGCACCACCACCATAACCGCCTTGAGCCGGATTGGTTGATTGACTAGTTATGGTAGTATAAAATATATCTTTAAATTGCGCATCAGAGTATTTAAAACCGGTTGTATTAACATTGGCTATATTATTAGCGGTAATATCTATACCAAAGCTATTGGTTTTAACTCCTGAAATCCCATTATAAAATGCATTCATCATGACTTAAGCTCCTAGGCATTACTAGTACTATCATCAGATGTATTCTCTTCAGAATCCGAAGAATCTTCACTATCAGAAGATCCCTCATTATCGGAAGTTCCTTCATCATCAGATGGAGTTTGTACAGTAGAACTGCTTGATTTATATTCTGTAATTTCTTTGATCTGATCAAAAGGAACTTCTTTGCCAGCCATTTTAGCATAAGCTACACCATCTTTAAAAACAATCCCTTCAATAGGATAGGAACCATAACTTGCAGTAACTTTTTCTCCATTTTTATTATTGTACACCACCTTAACAGTATATTCACCATCTCCTGCATAAACGCCATCGTTATTTCTACCTGGCCACTCTAGAGTAAAGAGTCCTTTTGAAACTTCTTGCCCTTCACTACTCTTTTCAGAATAAACTAATTTATTATTTTTATCATATATTTCAAGGGTTAAACCCTTATCATCGGAATCTTCAGGCAAATACATCTTTAAAGCA
The DNA here is from genome assembly GCF_005406215.1 of Campylobacter aviculae. GTDB lineage: Bacteria > Campylobacterota > Campylobacteria > Campylobacterales > Campylobacteraceae > Campylobacter_D > Campylobacter_D aviculae. The sequence continues at coordinate 5,318 of NZ_NXMA01000017.1, forward strand.
ATAACCTCATCTGAACCTGTAAGCTTAATTATATCTTCATCAACAGTTCCCATTTTACCGATAGCTCCTATAGCAGAAGTACTAAAGGCTGTAGAAAAAGAATCGGAAAGCTTTTGCATAGTCTCTACCATTTTTTGCATCGTTGTATTTGTATTTTGCTGCATTTCAAGAGCACTAAGTTGAGAAGTTTGCGTAAGCATTTTATCACTATCCATAGGATCAGTCGGATCTTGATGTTGCAACTCAATCAAAAGAAGTTTTAAAAAGGCATCCTTATCAAGAGTAGCATTTGGATTGCTTACTATACCCGAACTATTACTACTACTTGTGGAACTTGAACTATCTGTTTTTGTCGAACTGCTGCTAGAGCTTGAACTACTTGTGGAACTATTGTTGGTATATGTCCAATTGTTTGCTGATATTGCCATCTTAACATCCTTTTTATTTTAAGTCTTTTTTAATTAAAAGCAAAAAGTGTTCCAACTTTAGAAATATTTTGCTAAAACTAACTCTAAATTAATTTTTGAATTCTCGCCATTACCTTCTATAGTATCTTTAAAACCATAGCCACTACGATTTTTTCCTTTATTTTGATTTTGTTCTCTTTTTCCTTGATCGCTAAAATTCATTTCAAGTCCTGTAAATCCCATATTGACAAGAGAATTTTTAAATTCGGATTGATGCTGGATAAATAAATTCATAGCATTGGTATTAGAATTAAAATTAATATGAAGATTGCTTCCTCTTTGTACTAAAGTAACTTCTACTTCACCCAAATTGTTTGGATTAAGCGTGATGCTTAATTTTGTAATCGGTGCCTTATATTGCTCCACCGCCTCTTTAAGATCTGCTGAAAAATATTGCAAAGTCTCTTTTGGAGTAATGTTTCTTGTATTATTTTGATTAATTTTGCTTAGATCTTTAACTAAAGAATTTAAATCTTCTAAACCAACTTTATTCATAGTATCATCATTGTGATTTTTGGTTTGTTCTAAGGTGAAATTATTTTTAGTTTCATCCTTGTTAGTATTAAGATGTGTGTTATCCTTATTTTGCACAACCTGAGTTTTATTTAAATTTTCAAAATTTATTTTTTGTTCATTTAAATTTAGCTTTACATCTTTATTGTTTATTTTATCATCTTTTAAAGTAATATCTTTTTGAGTTAAATTAGAACTTAAATTTTGAGAATCTTTAAGTATTTCTTTATTGGAATTTTTATCCAAATTTGTATTTTGGCTCTCATTGTTTGATTCTTTAATTTGCTCTTTTGTGTTTTTTTGCACTTGTTTATCTTCAATTTCCATCTCATTCGGATTTTTTAAATTATCTTTTGATTTATCTTGCTTTTCTCCGATTTTAAAATCTATTTTTTCATCTAATTTATCTTGTTTTTCCTCAATGTTAAAATCTATTTTTTCATCTGAATCTTGTAAAGTATCTTTAATTTTATCTTGCTCTATATTTAAGTGAGTATCTTTACTTTTAATATCTTTTGAAACATCTTCGGTTTGAATTTTTTTATCCTTAATGTTTGAAATTTCAATACCAAGATCTTTATCTTCATTTTTGATTTTAATTTTTTCCTGCTTGTTTTCTTTGGTATTGATAATAGAATCTAAATTTTTTAAGGTTTGAGAAAGCAAGGAATGATCATCTTTTTTATTACTATGGGAGTGATTTGTTTTTTGTAAATTGTGATTTAAATTTTTACTTACATGTGCTATTTTGTTGTTAATCACTTCTTTAAAAACATTATCCACAACACCTTTAAAAAAATCCGCTTTATCAAGATTTGGAAAAGTAGCTTTTAAATCGAGCAAACGATCAACTTTAATATTTTTTACATTCAAACCCAAATCTTTAGCAATATCTAAAAGCTCATTAAGATTGGATGCACCCTTTAAAGCATTAAAATTTGCTTCTGTTTTTACAAGTTGGCTTAATTGACTAGAAAGATTTGCGAGTTTAATGTCTGCCGTATCTGCTTTTAGTTTATCAAGCAATGAAAGAATTTGCATAAAAGATGCTGATTCAAAAATACTGATTTTATCATTATCGTCAAATGTTCCCTTTTGAAGTTTGTTGATCGCTTCATTTACTACTTCTTTTTCGCTGATTTTCATATGATCAGGTAAAAATTCATTCGTCTCATCGATAGAATCAAGCAAAGAATTTAAAAAATTCTCTCTATCATTCTCTTGTTCTTGTGTATTTTGAATTGAATTTTTGTCATTGGCATTTGATTCTTTAGCCTTATGACTTGTTTTTGTCGTTTTGCTAAAAGAATCGCTTGATGAAGTCTTGCTTGGAGTAAGACTTAAGACATCGCTTTGAGGGGTTACATTTGACATAACTTTATCCTTAAATTATTTTAAAAATTTATCTGCCGCCAAGTTAGGAAATTTTTCTTCTAAATATGAGTTTTCGTAAATTTTAATCATTTTATTGTCATTTAAAAGAATAAGAATTTCCAAAAGCTCATCTAAATTTTTTGCTTGCATGATTTTTTCAAGACTCTCTTCATTTTCTAAAATTTCTGTAAGCTCACTTGAAATTCTTGCCATTTTTTCATCTTTATTTGTTTTTAAAACTTCTAAAAGATCTAAAACTTGAAGTAAAACTTCATTTTTTCTATCAACTAAATCCGTGTTTAATTCTATAAAGAACTCTTCATTAAATGGTTTTGACATTTTAACTTCCTTTTTAAAAATGATATTACTCAGTTTAAAGCAAGAAGTGTTCCAACTTTTTATTTTTCTAAAATTAAGCAAAATTTTTATATAATCTTGGCTTTGAAATTAATTATGGAGAAACCTTTGGAAAATATCAGAAATATAGCTGTTATTGCACACGTTGATCACGGCAAAACAACAATGGTAGATGAATTGCTTAAACAATCAGGAACTTTTAGTGAAAGAGAACAAATTTCAGAACGCGTAATGGATAGCAATGACATAGAAAAAGAAAGAGGTATTACTATACTTTCAAAAAATACCGCCATTAATTATAAAGGAACTAAAATAAATATTATAGACACTCCGGGTCACGCTGATTTTGGGGGAGAAGTAGAACGTGTTTTAAAAATGATCGATGGGGTTTTACTTTTAGTTGATGCCCAAGAAGGCGTTATGCCACAAACTAAATTCGTGGTAAAAAAAGCTTTATCCTTAGGACTTAAACCTATAGTAGTGGTCAATAAAATCGACAAGCCAGCAGCCGATCCTGAAAGAGTTATCAATGAAATTTTTGATCTTTTTGTGGCTCTTGATGCAAACGATGAACAACTTGATTTCCCTATCGTTTATGCAGCTGCAAAAAATGGCTATGCTAAATTAGATCTTAATGATGAAAGTGACAATATGGAGCCGCTTTTCCAAACTATACTTGAAAAAGTTCCCGCACCAAGTGGCACAAATGACAATCCTTTACAACTTCAAGTTTTCACCCTTGGCTATGATAATTTCGTAGGCAAGATAGGGATTGCAAGAATTTTTAATGGTATAGTGAAAAAAAATCAAAACGTAATGCTTGCAAAAGCTGATGGCACAAAAGTCAATGGTAGAATTTCTAAACTCATAGGTTTCATGGGCTTAGAAAAAATGGATATTGAAGAAGCAAAAAGTGGCGATATAGTCGCGATAGCCGGTTTTGAAGCCTTAGATGTGGGTGATAGCGTTGTAGATCCTAACAATCCTATGCCACTTGATCCACTTCACATAGAAGAGCCAACGCTAAGTATCGTTTTTTCAGTCAATGATGGCCCATTAGCAGGAACAGAAGGTAAGCACGTTACCTCAAATAAAATCGCTGAACGCCTAGAAGCAGAGATGAAAACCAATATCGCGATGAAATATGAAAGCACAGGCGAAGGTAAATTTAAAGTCAGCGGTAGGGGTGAACTTCAAATCACTATTTTGGCCGAAAATATGCGTAGGGAAGGTTTTGAATTTTGCATGGGAAGGCCTGAAGTTATTGTAAAAATAGAAGATGGTGTAAAAACTGAACCTTTTGAACATTTAGTGATCGATGTACCGGAAGAATTTAGCGGTGCTGTCATAGAAAAACTAGGCAAAAGAAAAGCTGAAATGAAAACAATGGCACCAACAGGAGATGGACAAACAAGACTTGAATTTGAAATTCCAGCTCGTGGGCTTATAGGTTTTAGATCTCAGTTTTTAACCGATACTAAAGGCGAAGGCGTGATGAATCATAGCTTTTTAGAATTCCGTCCTTTTAGTGGTGCGGTAGAAAAACGCAATAATGGGGCTTTAATTTCTATGGAAAATGGCGTAGCGTTGGGGTATTCTTTGTTTAATCTCCAAGAACGCGGTGTGCTTTTTATCGATCCACAAACTAAAGTTTATACAGGAATGATTATCGGGGAACATTCTCGCCCAAATGACTTAGATGTTAATCCTATCAAAGGTAAAAATCTAACCAATGTTAGGGCTAGCGGAAGCGATGACGCTATTAAACTTGTTCCACCTAGAAAATTAAGCCTTGAAAGAGCCTTAGAGTGGATAGAAGAAGATGAACTTGTGGAAGTTACACCTCAAAATGTACGTGTTCGCAAACGTTATCTTGATCCAACCCAAAGAAAAAGAATGGAAAAAGCAAAGTCTTAATGGACTTAAAAAGCTTAGAAAATCAAAGAATTTTAATACTTAAACGCTTGAAAATTTTAAAAATTTTAAGCGTTTTTGAAGCCTTTATCGTATTGTTTTTAGCTTTTGTATTTATAAAAGATGCGATGATATCTCTTATTTTAGCTATTTTTGTAGGCATTTTTTTCTTTCGTTTTACCTCTAAAAAACTCATCCTTGCTAAAAAAGAATTACAAATTAACGCTCTTAATCTCTTTCTTAAACGTTTTGGAGCCAAATTTAAAAAAGAGGGTTTGAGTCAAAAAGATTTTTTAAAATTGGAATTTGTGCAAAATTTAAAAGATTTCAAAAGTCAAAATTGCTTTGATTTTAAGGAATTTAAAATCTATGATGTGCAATTTATCAATGAAAATAAACAATTTTTTTGTGGAATTTTGCTACACGCTTTAAATTTAAATAAAAAGCAAGAATTCAATAATGATATTTATACAAAACTCCAAAATAAAAATTTCACCCTAGATTATATTCTAAACAAGGATAATTGTTTTCTTATTGCAACTTTAAAAAATCCTTTTTTTGTCGACTTAAACAAGAATTTAAATGACAATTTTGAAATTTTAGAAAAGAACTTAAACTCTATAAAAAATAAATTATTTTAATCGATATAATTTATATTTTTTATAACATCAAATATTTAAATTTGTGATAGAATAAATTTTAATAATCAAAAAAAATATCTAGGAGATAGATTTATGAAAAAATATGTTTTATTTTTAAGCCTTTGTTTAACTTTAAGCCTTAATGCTAAAAGTGTAAATGATTACAAAGTAGGTGAGGAACTAAATGATAAAGAAGGCGTTGCTTATTTTAAAGAACTTTCAAAAAGACCCGAACAAGAATGGCCAAATAAAAATTTAAGTATCAATGACGTGCCAAAAGGCAAAGAAGGGGACTTAATCCGCTATGGTATCAAGCTTTTAAGCAAAACAGAAAGCACTCTAGGACCTTATAGCAAACTCAAAAAAACTAACAATGAAGTTAATTGCATCTCTTGTCACATGGACAATGACGGCAATGGCTTACCGGGAACTAAAAAATACGTCATCCCATTTTTAAATGCAATCAATAATTATCCGAGATTAGATATAGAAACAATGAAAATCATTTCTTTAGAGGATAGAATTCGTGGTATGGGCGGAACTGATTCTCATAGACTTCCTGATAATTCTAAAGAAATGAAAGCGATTGTGGCTTATTTAAAATGGCTAAAAAGTGCTTATGGAATCAAAGATGGAGTGAAATTGCAAGGTGAATTCTTTGCTGAAATGAAATTCCCAAATCGTCCTGCTGATCCAGTTCGCGGTAAAAAACTTTTTGAAGAAAATTGCGTCGCTTGTCACGGAGAAAGGGGACTTGGAGTAAAAAATGCAAACTATGAAAAAGGCACTGGGCATTTATATCCATCATTGCTCATCTATCCTGATGGCGGACATATGGCTATGATTCCATTTTTAGCAAGATTTTTAAAATCCGCTATGCCTTTTGGTGCAAGTGCTGACAATCCTATCTTAAGCGATAATGATGCTTTAGATATCGCAGCTTATGTTAATACAGGCTTTGTAAGAATGCCGATCACCACAACAGAAAACCGCGCAGGACTTGACACAGCCTATAGCAAATCTCCGTCCTTAAAACCTGAATATTTTGCTTCACCACAACAAAATTTAGATCCTAAAGAATACATCAAAGTCAAATACGGACCTTGGAAAAATCCAAACTATTTTCCAGGAGAATAATTGATTTGGGACTCTCCCAAATCAATCTTCCTTAGCTAAATTCTCAAGACTTTTAATCCCTTCTTCACCGATTAAATTTTCACCTTTTAAATCACTAAATATCGCATTTAACGAACTTACAATAGCCGTGGAATTAAAACTTAAATTCTCTATAGCTCTTTCTCTTTTTTTCCATATATTTTGCAAGGCTCTTTTTTCAGCCTCAAGATCTTCTCTCATCGTTTGATAAGTTTTGAGTATGAAGGTGATTTGAGTATTGAATTCTTTAGAATTTAAATACTCATATAAAATATGATTTTTTTCATCCTTATTTTGTAAAGCATTTTTTAATTTGTAAGCATTGATTATACTTTCTCTAAGCACAGCTAAAACGCCTTTAAACTCGCTAAAAGTGCAGATTAAAATTCCCTCTTTAAAATGCGTTTTTTCTTTATCTTTAGGCATGGTTTTTGTGATCAAAACCGCGACATCACTTTTTGCAGCTATGCTATCTAGTTTTAGTTTATCTAGCCATTCTTTATTGAATTCTTTAGTGCGCTTGCTCTCGTATAAAATTTTGCCACAAGTATTTCCAAAGGCGTCCTTAACGATGTGCAAACAATCCGCCCCGTTAACGCCTTTTGGCACTTCTTTAACCTCATCACTAAAATATTCATTTTGGATATATTCTTCGATAAGCAGTTCTGCTGCTTCGCCTTGGAGTTGCTGTGATCCTTGCTCGACTTTACGTTTTGCCGCGTCAAGTTCTTGAGTGACACTTTTAAATTTAATCTCAAGTTCTTTAAATTTTATGTCTTGCTCTTCATTTTTGCTTTGAAATTCAAGACGAATTTTTTCCTTTTCCAACTCTAAATTCTTTTTTTCTTGCTCTTTAAATTCCTTAAAAGCCTCTTCTTTGATTTGCAATTTTAATCTTTCTTCATTTTCTTTTTGCTCTCTTTTTAGTCTTTCATTTTCAGCCTTTAAAGTCAAAAGTTCGCTTAACTCTTTACTTTTTTTATCAAGCTCTTCTTGTATGATTTTCTTTTCATTTTCATGTTCTTTAGCAAATTTTTCCATAAAATCTTTTTGAAAGTTTTGTTTTTGTAAAAGCAATTCTTGCTCAATTTTTTGTTTTTCAATATCAAGCTTTTGACTGACTTGTTCACTGATGAGTTTTTCTTGTTCGGCCTTTTGTGCTTTTAGCTCGGATAAAATTTTAGAATACTCCGCCCTTTTTTCATTGACTTCTTTTTCAAATTCTTGCTTTTGTTTTTGCATATCTAGTTTAGCTTTGTCTAAAATTTGAGTGTATAAAGCTAAGCTAATATCGATAAAATTTCCGCAATTTGGACATTTTATTTTTTCATTTTGAAAATTTTGCAAATTCCTTCCTTTTGTTAAATGGATTTTTTATAAAAATTATATTAAATTATAGCTTTTTACTTTTTAAAAAGGTAATTTATGCAAAAACAAACACAAATTCACGGCTTTAAAAAATTAAAACTTATTATCATCCTTGCTTTGATGTCAAGTATAGCGCCACTTTCTACGGATATGTATTTGCCTGCGCTTTCTCACGTACAACAAAGCTTTCAAACGAGCCCTTTTTTAACCCAACTTAGTCTTGCTAGTTTTTTTGTCGCTTTTGCTTTAGGACAGCTTATATATGGGCCTTTAAGTGATGTTTTTGGAAGAAAAATTCCCGCTTTGATGGGAATTTTATTTTTCATCATCTCTAGTTTTTTTTGTGTGATCATCGACAATATTTATGCTTTCATAGCTCTAAGATTTTTTGAAGCGCTTGGAGGTTGTGCTGGGGTTGTGATCGCAAGAGCAATCATCAATGACTTGTTTGAGATCAAAGAAGCGACGGGAATTTTTGCTTTGATGATGATTTTTAGCTCCCTTGCTCCTATGCTCTCACCTACTTTTGGAGGATTTTTACTGGGATATTTTTCTTGGCATAGTATTTTTACAACCCTATTTGCTCTTGGAATTTTACTTTTTTTAATGATACTTTTTGGACTTAAAGAATCTGCACCCAAAACGGCTGAAAAACAAATATGTCCTAGTGAAATTTTAAAAAAATACAAAATTGTCCTTAACGATAAAACGTTTTTAACTTGTGTTATATGCGTATCTTTTGCACTCGCTGCAATGTTTGCTTATATTACTGGATCTAGTTTTGTTTTTACGCAGTTTTTTGGTATTAGTGAGCAAAAATTTGCACTAATTTTTGGAGCTAATGCTTTAAGCTTTGTTATTTGTGCGAATATCAATGCAAGATTGGTTTTAAAATTTGAAAGCAAAAAAATACTTTCTAAAGCTTTGATGATCATGCTTTTATCAACTATCATTTTACTTGTGAATGCTTGTTTGTTTCCAAATTTATTTCTTTTTGAATTCAGTCTTTTAACAAGTATAGCTATGTTGGGTTTTATCGCACCAAATACTGTGACTTTAGCCATGGCAAGATTTAAAGAAAATAGCGGAACAGCTTCAGCTATACTTGGAACTATGCAATTTGGCTTTGCAGGCATTATATCTTGCATCGTCGGTGCCATAAATGCCAATACACCGATAATCCTTGCTTTAGTGATGTTTATTTGTGTTTTGATCGCTAATGGAGTGTATTTCCTGGCTAAACCTAAAATTTAGCTAGACACTATAGAATTTTTACGTGCGGTTTTTATACTTATTTTAATTCTTTTATATCATGATATAGTTTTACTAAATGTTCGATAGATGTATCTAAAATAGGTTCATACATAAAAGAATTTATATGAATATTATCTGAAGTGATTGCCAAAACTTTTCTAATTATAAAGTCCTGTTTTTCATTTATTATGTTTTGTTCTTTGGCTAATTTATATAATTCTCTAGTCTGATTGTTGGTGATTTTGTTTTGTAAATTTATTTTAGACAATATAAATTCTTCTACTTTTAATCTAATTCCGATTGATAAGACTATTTTATTTTGCAATTCTATAGAATTAATATTATTAGAATTTACAATTTCATCGCAAGTGTTATAAATAAAATCTAGTAAATTATCATTTTTATTTATATTGACTTGATATTCTTGAAGATTATTTTTTAAAACATTTAAAACTTCTTCCACTTTTATATTTTTTGTATCGTCTTTTATATGTAGACAACTTGTTAATAATAAATATTCTTTATCTTTTTCATTTTTAGTATATTCTAAAATATTTCTAACAAAAGGCATCAAAGTAATAAAATTTTTTTCAATATTTTCATTATTTTTTTTAAGAGATTTTATAAATTCTTTAGCATATTCACCCCTTTCAAACATAATCTTCCTTTCATTGTTTCTATTTATCATAAATTTTGATGCACCAAATCTCGCTATAGCTCTATAAAAATCAAAATTATGCGTCATAATTATAATCTTAAAATTTACATTTTCTCGTATATCATCGAGATACTCTACGACAGCGTGTTTATTTCTATAATCAAAAGAATCTACAATGTCATCAAATATAAACAAAATAGGCTTGTTTGTATTTTTCTGGGCTTCTATCTCAAATAATATTTGCAAAATATACAAAGCCCTTTTTTCTCCATTGCTTAAAATCTCTTCTAGCTTTTCTTTATTAATAATTTTTTCATTTATATCGTCCTTAAATTTAAAAACAAATTTTGCTACTTCATTTTTCAATAAAACATCATCTTGATTCTCTATGCCAACTTCAAAAGGAACTATAAATCTACTATTAAATATTTCTATAATCTTTTTCCATGATTCTTGTTCTAATTTTGAATCATTTATAATTTTTTGTATTTTTTCTTTTTGATTTTCATATAACGAAACTAGATCTTCAATTTCATTTATTTTTTTATTAAGATACGAGAATATTACTTCTTTTCTAAATTCTTCATAATTAATTAATTTTAATAAGATTCCCTTGTTCGCACTAATTGCTTCTTTGAAGTCTTTTAAATTTTGATTTTTTGTAATCTTTTTTTCAATATCATCAAATTTATTTTTTATCTCATCATTTTCTAAAATTCTATCAATTTCATTTTGTATTAAATTGTTTAAATTTTCGCTTGTTGTTATCTCTTGATTAGAAATTAATAATTTATGGCTTGCTAAGAAAAACCTATTATCACTTAGGGTATTTTGCAGCTCTTTAATTTTATGTGTTCCAAATTCTCCATTTTCTGTTTTTTTGAAAATTTTAGATGATAATAAAATTTCATTATATTTATCAAAGTAGCCTTGCAAAATCTCCTTGTTTGCATCAACAAATTCTTTTACTTTGTTCTTATCATCAAAAATATCGTGGTATTTAAACTCATAATTTTCTTTTGTTTCCTTTATAAAATCTATATTATCTGATAAAATTTGATAAAAATTTTTATTTGAAAATATTTTTAAAATTTCTTTTTCACAATCAGAACTACCTGTATATTTTTTTAAACTCTTTAATAAACTTTTCTTTTGCTTATCTAGTTGTGAAAAAATTTCATCATATTCTTTTTTCAACTTAGGGCTAGCCATAAAAGTAGTTACACTCTTAGAAGAATCAAATTCTCTATCATAAGAATCAAAAATAAAAATATCCTCTTTACTAATTTTTTCACCATTAAATTCAATATCAGCTTTTGATATTCTTTCTGGAAATATTTCATCTCTGATTTGCTTATCGTTTTTAATACTTTTAAATGTTTTTGCAAAAGAAGTTTTAAAAGTACCATTTTGAGCATAAAACAATAAAACATTTTTATCTGAAAAATCAAATTCTTTCTGCAGCTTCCCTATACCATAACAATTTTCTAAATTAAGTTTTAATTTCATTTTTACTCCTTACCTTGTATTGTTTTTATCTTATCTTTAATAAAATTGTGAAATTTATAATTATCCACTAAAACTTTCATCGTATTTCCTTGACTTGTATTTGTTTTTAGCTAGGACACTATAGAATTTTTACGTGCGGTTTTTTGGAGTGAAAAGACACAAAGCAAAAGAATAATACTATATAAAATACTTGTAGGTTTTATCGTTTTTTGCATAATCTCATCTTGATTTATGGTTTGCAAAATCTGCTCATATTTATCACCTAAAAATTCTTTTGCTATTTTTAGTTTTTCATCTTGCAAAATTGTGATATTTTCTTTATTATCTATAAGTGCTTTTTTAGCAGAATTTAACTCCGTAAAGGAAATATCTTTGTAATCCATACTTAGATTAAAATCCTTTTGAGATATTTTCGCTAAATTTAAAATAGCACTTGTATTAAAATCATTTAATTTTTTTTCTAATTGACTCTCATAAATTTTATCTGATGAAAATACACCTATAAAAGGGTTTATTAGTTGCGGCTTAACAATAATAATTGAAATTAAAATTATATAAACAATACAATTCAACCAATAAAATAATTTAGGCTTTGTTTCTATGCAAGAATAAAAATAACATAAAATAATTACAAAAAAACAATAAGCCAACGCTGCAAAAGTAATATACCAAAATGAACTTAATATTGTCATGTTTATAACTAAATAAATAGACGCAAGAAATATTACAAAGGTACATGAGATTAAGCTTGCAGCATACAATTTTTTTCTCTCAAATACTTTCCACACAATTACCATAGACGTAATTATAAAAATAAATATTCCCCAAAACCAAAAAATACTTTTTTCATTAAAACTTAAACTCAATAAAGACATTAAATAAATAAGAATTCCAAATATAGCAATATTCCAACTAGTAAAATTAATAATTCTAGTAAAACTTGTATGATGAAGACTTGTAATCCTATAAATACAAAGCAACAACAAATCAACAGTAAGATTAATAGAATTTTTATCTTGCGATTTGATAGCAACCAATCTCATATTATTTTTACTATGGCAATTTTCTACCTCAAATAATAATTCTTTTTCTTTGGCATAAAGCTCCAGTTTATGCCACTCTTGAGCTTCTAAGGTATTGTTTTGATTTGTTAAAACATCTTTAATAACCCTAAAAGAATCTTTACAATCTTTAGCGCATTTTAATTTATACTTATTTTCAATTTTAGAAATACTTTTTTCATTTTGTGTTTTGTTAATTTCATCTTTGTAATTTTTATCTTTATAATTATCCTTTATATAATTTTCTACTGATTTAAAATTTAATTTGTCTATATCAACATTAATTAAATTTACAGCTTTTTGCTCCTTAAAATAACAAGCACTAAAATTCGGAGCCTTTTCAAATGTTACCCCGTAAAAACTAGCCATTTTTTCAAATTCACACTCGTGAAAATCAGCATAATCATAAAAATGAGAATTGCTAAAATGGACATTATCTTTAAATGTTCCTTGTATTTTACATTGTTTTTCAAATACACAATTATCCATTTGAAAAACATCTAAACACTCTTGAAAATTCAAATTTATTTCTTGTCTAAAAATACAATTAAAAAAGAAAGTTTTTGAATTTGTTTTAACGCTATAGAAATATTTATTTCATTATCAAATATACAATTATTAAACATCAAAGGGTATATTTCAAACAAATGCAACAATTTATTGCAAGAATATTTGTCTATATTTATTTTTTGCTCTTCAATTTCAAAATTATTTTCATTATAAGATTTTATTGGAATTTTAAAAATGCAAAATACATCTGATAAATAACCAACATCACAATTTAAAATTCTTTTTATTTCTTTTTTTCCTACAACCTCATACGCATATTTTGGAATATTCTTCAATACCGTTTCAAAACTTTCAAATGATCGAGTTCTTATAGAACTCTTTAATTCTTGAATACACAAATAAATGTCTTCTGGTTCCAAATAAGTATTAATTTTATCAATTTCTTTTCTAATTTCTTTTTCTATTATTCGCTCTTGTTCTTTTGTTAGTTCTTCCATTACTTGCCTTCGATTATTTTTATCTCGTCTTCGGTGAGATTGTAGAGTTTATAAACTAAAGTGTTTATTTTGTCTTCTTGAATTTTGGTATCTGCGTTTTTGTCTTGTTCTTTGGCTTTTAAAATCTCATCGACTAAGGTTGCTAACTCGTCAGCTGTTTTTTGATTTTTGGAATTTATCTTTGGTATAGGAAATCTTTCTACATATTGATTTGACAATAAAAAACCTTTATCAGAATACAAATGCCCTATATTTTTAAAATAATAAAAAATCAAACTAGAATTTAAAAACCCTAAAAGATAAGAAAGTTCATTTTTAGAATTCCCTGTCATAAATGCCATAGAATCTAACAAAACAAATTCTTTTTCTAAAATAAAACTTGGCTCTTGTGTTACTCTTTGCCAACCTATCTTTTCTTTTTCAAATTCTTGATAATAAGCAATATTATCTTGAGTTTCAAACCATTTATTGCTAGTTTTCTTTCTGCAACCTTTTTCTCCACTTTGTTCTATGCGTGGCAAAAATTGCGATAAATATTGTTTTAAAGCAGGGTATTGTTCTATATCGATTTTTAAGCTTGGAAAGGTTCCTATTATCCAAAGTCCTGCCCATTCATAAGCATACCTTTTTATATCGCGTCCGCGTAGCATTTTGCGTATGAGTTTGGCGGTGCGTTCTTTTTCAGCTTCATCTTTGCAATTTGCTAAAATCTCATTTCTTTTTTCAGTGGTGATGATAAAAGCTTCATTATAGCCCGTTTTTATCCCATAGTTGATATTAAGCCCATACCAATCCTTAAGCGGAGTGCCTATACGCTCTATCTTAGCCTTTAGGGCACTGATGTTTTCATCGCTAAAAGTAAAGCTTTCTTTACTTAAGGATTTTTGCGGAAGTTCTTTGAAATTTGTATTTAAAGCGATATGAAATTGACAAGCTTTTAAATTTTCATTATCTAAGGCAAGGTATTTGAAATAAGAATCTTTAGGCTTTAGTTTTTTAAAACTCAGTATGCTTGTATCCACTGTGGCGCTACCAAAAACTTTGACGCCATTTAGATCGATGTATTCGCAAATTTGAGTATTTTTGAGTAAAAATTCACGCAAAGCCTCGCCGTATCCTGCACGAGTGTATTTGTTAGATGTGATGAAAGATAAGACGCCGTTTTCTTTAAGCACATTAAAACCTAGCTCATAAAAATACGTATAAATATCGCTCGTGCCTTTATAAACCTTATAATTTTTCGCCAAATTTGGCTTAAGTTCTTTTATCTCTTCTTGTCTGATATAAGGCGGATTGCCGATGATGAGATCAAAGCCTTGAAAATTTCCGTTACTATCAAGCACTTCAGGGAATTCAAAACGCCACTCAAAAGGATGTGATTTTTCTAGCTCAAAAATACGTTCATAAAGATCTAAAAGTTTTTTAAATTCTTTTCTTACGGCTTTTTCATCAAAACTGAATTCAAACATATTTTTAGAAAAAAAGCTTTTAAATTTTTCATCGTGATGTTCATCAGCTAAAAAATCGCCGTATTTTTTAGAATACTCGTTTGCGTTGTTGGTTAGTTGTTTGATTTCTTTGGCAAATTTGTCTTTAAGGCAAAAATTTTTAAAAGATTCTTTGAGGTTTTTGATTTCTTTAGCGATGAGATTTTTATCGGTGTAAAATCCTTCCTTATAGTCTTTAACTATGTGTTGATACTTTTTCATACGCTCTTTGATGTTAGGGTAATGCGATAAAGACTTTTGAGTGTCAAAATACGCGATCAAAGAATTTCCGCATTTTATGTTTATGTCGATGTTGGGTAGGGTTTTAAGATCATGATAATTCTCATCATCAAAACTTTGATAAAAACTATGCTTTAAAAGCTCTATCCAAAGTCTTAGTTTGGTGATCTCGCAAGAATTTGGGTTGATATCGACGCCAAAAAGATTGTTTTCTATGATGTCTTTTTTTGTGTGAAAAAGTTCTTGTTGAATCAAATGCGCTTTGTCTTTGTGCGTGCTTGGGCGTTTGTATTCTATAAATTCACCTTTGCGATCGGTGATGAGAATTTCATCGTTTTGCACCTCTAGGTAAAATTCTTCTTCGAAAAGATTTAATTCATCATAAATGCTAAGCATCACATTTAAAGCAGAAACTAGAAAATGTCCGCTTCCCACGGCCGGATCGCAAATTTTGATGGAATTTAAAAGCTCTTTTTGTGCGTTTTTGTCTTCTTTTCTCAAAGCTTTTCTTAACTCGCTTATGTCTTTAGCCTCAAGATCGAATTTGGCGTTGAATTTATCAAGAACTACTTTTGTGATGCTTTCTTTACACATATAAGAAGTGATAAAACTTGGTGTGTAAAAACTTCCTTCTTTGTAGCCGTTGAGTTTTTCAAAAACATTTCCTAAAACGCTAGAGCTTATGAGTTCTTTTTGGCTTAGAAGTTCGCTTTGCTCATCATCGCTACCAAAATCAAAACTATCTAAAAATTCAAACAAATACTCTAAAAGCCTCACTTTTCCTTTTTTAGCTTTGCATTTATCATCCTTTAGCACCGTGTGTTTATAGTAATCAAGCTCTAAATCATTGCTTAAATTTGAAATTTCAAGGGTGTTTTCTATGCTTTGTTTTTCAAATAAAGATGAGTTAAGATAAGGTAAATAGGCAAATTCGCTTTTCTTTCTTGCACTTTTTTCTTTGGCTAAAATTTCAAAGAAAAGTTCGCTTAATTTGTCAAAATCAGGGATTTTTTTGAAATTTAGAAATTTCAAATTTTTATCATCATTAAAACGCACCAAATTTGACTCGATAAGCTTTAAAAATAAAATACGATTTAACCATAAAATCAAAAGTTTTAAAATGGTTTCAAAATTTTCTTCTTTAAGCTTGGAATTAATAGCCGTATAAAAAGTACCCTGCTCTTCTTTGCTTTCCTCACTTTTGGCGATGATAAGTTTTGAGTTTTGTTTGTTTTCACAAAGCCCTAGGATATACAAAAGCTCTTTATAAAAGGCGTTGTTTAAGGAATTTGCGTCGTTTGGATTGAATTCGGCCAATAAACAAGCTTTATTAAAAATTTTAAACAAAGGTTTTAATCTGCTAAAGCTTGGTTTTTCTTGCTCTAAGATCGGCCTTAAGTCGATGAAAATCCCTTTTAAAGTGCTTTGAAGATAAAGATCTGAATTTAAAAGCTTCTCAAATTCCTTGTAAATTTCATCGGTATTACCTTTAAAAAGGGAGGTTTTGCTTTCAAAATTTTCAAAAATCTCTTTGCAATGCTTGTTTTTGTTAAAAAGCTCTTCAAACAAATCCGCCTTAAAGATGAAAAAGCTGTAAAAATTTGTAATGATGATATGTTTAAGCGATGAATTTAAAGCTTTTCTTTCGCGAAGATAATACAAAATACACTCTTGCAAGGCTTTGCAATTGGGCTTGTTTTGGGTGAAAAATTCTTTAGAATGAGGCAATTTTGCTTCGATGATGACTTGAGTGGATCCATCTTTTTTTAAGGCTAAGTCTATACCGCTATTGCCTTTGTGTATGCTTTTGACTTCACATTCAAAATTTAAACTTTCAAAAAATTTGCTTAATGCATTTGCCACGAGAGAATCTTCGTTGTTTTTGAGATTGTTTTCGAGGTTGGTTTTATAGTCCTTTAAAATCTTAACAAAATCGTTTAATTCTGTCTCTAAAATAGGCTTTTTGCGATAATAAGGATTTAAAAATTCTTTTTCATTAAGCAAAGTAAAAAGCATCATCAACCTTTAATAAAAAAATAATTTATTATTTTACTAAATTTCACTTTTGATAAAGAAAAAATCGCTATAAGTTTTTTAATTTTTTAAGAATTTGCTAATATCTTTGTAAGTTTGTCAAGGACTTGTTTAAAAATTTCTCTAAGATCTTTTTAAATTTACTTGCTTTAGTTTTGTATCATATCCTAAATACTTGCATACCTTAATCAATATAATAAAAATTTATAAATATTATAAATCCATTAGAAGCAACTATTCCAACAATTAAAAACTACTATAATTTATCTTAATCTTTCTCAAACTACCCTAAAAAACTAAAATCCTTTTTCTAGTTATATAAAATCCTAAACCCACAAACCCAAATTCTAAAACCTAAAGCAAACCTATTCATAAACTAAACAACAAAGTTAAAACATACAAAGCATCCAAAGAAAAAAAATAAAAGATTAATTTAGCAAGATCCATAAAACTCATTTTAATAAGACTAACCAAACTAACCCTAAAAAGCTTAACTATACAAGACTAACTTAACCCTAAAAACCAATTAAAACCCACATAAACAAATACTCTAAACTTAAAAACTAAAACCCTTTTATACACACAACCTAATAAACCTAAAATAGAAAAAATCTAATAATATAAACCAAACCACAACTCATAAAAACAAACTAACCAATCTAAAACCTAACAATAACATTAAATCCAAAAACACTAAACCATATAAATAAGAATAAAAGATTAAATTAATAAGATAAAAAATATCATAAAAGATAAATACT
>NZ_NXMA01000018.1 GCF_005406215.1 Campylobacter aviculae
TCCTGAGTCTGAATTAAAAGATAAAGAATGTTTTAATGCTTATAAAGCACAATATTCTAAATCACTTGAAAAACCTCGCGAAAGTGCAATGGAATTTTTCAAGAACAACAAATGAATTTTAGTTCTAATTCTTTTTCAAAAAACAAAAGTAAAAAACTTTAAATATTAAGGCATTATCCTAAAAAGCAAGAGCCTTAATATTTAAATGGTTTTATCATTTTCTATTATTTTTATTACTTTACAAATATTTTCATATTCCTTAATTGTATCCCCATATAGTTCATTAACTGCAAGTAAAATATTTTTATATTGTGAATAAAAGTTTTTAGCAGTGATATTATTATTAATTGCATAAAAGCAAACTGTATCTAACAAATCAAAATAATACTTTTTTAATCTTTCTTCTTCATTTAATAAAATCTTCATTTCTTCATCATCATTATTATTATTCTTTATATTACTAAACTTTATTTGACATTCTATAAACAATTTTTGTCTTTCATCTAATTTATTAAAAATATCAATTTCATTTTTAGCTATATTTAGAAGCATATTTCTCTTTGCATATCGCAACTGACTAAATGTAAAATAAAATGCAATACAACCCACAAGAATCCGAAGAAACTCAGAATTATACAAATCTTTTGCAAATTCCTTAATAAATTGTATACATTCTAACATTAGCACTATTTCGCTTTTTGTAAATGTGAAACCGAAATATTATTTTTCTCATTATTTTTATTATCTTGAGTTTTTTTCAAATATTCTTCTTTATCTTTTTTAAACTGAATAGCAACTTGTCTAAAAGTATCAGCCGAATAACTCTCCATAGCTAAATTTAATATTCCATTATAATCTGATTTTTGGTTGCTCATAATAAAACTCCTTATTTTTCAAAATCTCTTTGTATTTTCTTAAACCTTTACAAGTATGAAATAAACCTGTCATTCCAATGATAAAAATCACAAACATTAAAAAACAATCTTGAAAGAAAACAGTAATATTTTCATAAATGAAAAATTCAAAAACAAGAAATAAAAAACTTAAAAAAGTTACAATTAACATAATTGTTAAATTAAAATATAGCTTCTCTAGAGTGTTAAGTTTAGCATAATCTAAATATTTAATAATTTTACACATTCTTTTACCTCTGCTTCTTATGCTTATTTTCTATTAAAACATTATATCATAATTTCTATTTCTATTAGCAACACTTTCTGTTTGGAGTTTTTTAAAATAAAAGTTCAAAAATTTTAATTTTTGATTTACCTTTTTTAATATTATAAATTTAGTAAATTTAAGAATTTAGGAACCCTTACATTTAAGTCAATTAATCTTTTAAAGTCCCTATTTTCCATATAGTGTTTTCGTAAAAATGTCAAAAACCCTTACATTTAAGTCAAAAACCCTTACATTTAAGTCAATTTTATTTATAAATAATGAAAGTGTTTAACGATTTTTATTGACTTAAATGTAATAAACCCTTACATTTAAGTCAATTTTATTTATAAATAATGAAAATTTGGTATATATTGACATAGGTGTAATAGTTTGGTATAATTTATTTTGAATTTTAAAAGATTTGTTACATTTAAGTCAATTACAGCAAGGAATCAAATGTTATTAAATATTATTATTGAAAAAGATCAAGATGGATATTTTGCACGTATTCTAGAACTTGAAGGTTGTGTTTCACAAGGTAATACTTATGAAGAGGCTTTGAGAAATATAAAAGAAGCTGGAGAGCTTTATTTAGAAAGCCTTAAAAATGAAGAAAAAAGAATTATTGAAAGTAAGATAACTTCAATTATTCCAATGGTTTTAGCAAATGCCTGAATTGCCAAGAATGACTGCAAAAGAAGCAGAAAAGCTTTTATTGCAAAATAATTTTTTTATCGATAGACAAAAAGGTAGTCATAGAATTTATAAAAAAGGACTTTATAGAATGGTTATTCCTCATCATAGTGAGGAAATTTTGCATCCTAAAATCATAAAACAACTCTTTGAAATTATTGAAGTAGCAAAGGATTAAAAATGCCTAAAAGAAATACTATTGATACTATTACACTTGGAATTTTTAGCGATGAGAATGTTTCTGTAATTTGCGAAGATACCATTAAATTAGAAAGAGGCTCTGTAGCTGTATTAAGTGGTAATAGTGAAGTAGGAAAATCTTTTTTAGCTCTAAAGGTTTGTGCAAATGCCATAAATGATGGCTTAAAACCTTTTTTTTGGAGTATAGAAGATAAAAATAAAGCAATTTTAGAGCGTATTAAAAATGTAGAAAGTTTTTATTCTTTTAATACCGTAGAACTTGAATTTTCAAATGAACTTCCAAAGATTAATAAGGAACCTATAAGTAGTTTAAAAGAAGAGCTTAATGAATTGGCAGATTGTGATTTAATTGTTCTTGATACTTTTAGTGCATTTTTCTCAACATTAGGATTTAAAGATCAAAATAATCAAAATGATGTGCAAAATTTCTTTAATGTTCTAACTGATGTAGCTAAATTAAATAATCAAGCAATCTTATTGCTACATCACTTAGACAAAAAGGGTGAAAGTCTTATGGGTAGTTCTGTAATTATAAACGCTCCTAGATTGGTTTATAAACTCTCATTTGAAAAAGGGGAAGATAAAAGTTCTACTACCTATCGATTGCTTGAAGTTTTAAAAGATAATAACAATATTAACGCTGGAGAATTTCAAAAAACAATTAAAGTATTACAAAATTCTAGTATTGATGAGCCTTTAATTAAAAATATTAAAGCTAATAGTATTGATTCTAATACTTTAGAGATTATCAATAAACAAGATATATCCGCTGTAAGTGTTAATGAATTAGCAGAAGGATATGTAACAATGAATGAAAATAGGGGTGTTTTTTATTTAAGTTCGCGAAAACTTACGGATACTAATTTTTATAAAGTATTTAAAGAAAATGATAATAAAATAGATTTTGAAATGGTAGGTGCAAATGGCTCCTCTTATGCTATCAGTTTAAAGAATTCTTTGCTTACGCAAACACATAGAAATATTTTAGATGCTTTATTTTTATATATCAAAAAAAATGTAGATACAAATGTTATAAAAAAGTATCAAGAAAACTTCTGGGATATGGAAGTAAGACTAGAGCCTTATAAATTTTTAAAACAATATCTCAATAAAAATTCTAATAATTACTCTTGGTTAAAACAAAAATTTACGGAAATTTCTCGTTTCGCATACGATTTAGCTTTCACACAAAATATAGAGGATAAAGATAAAAAAACAATTACACAAAGAGATAAAGGCATTTTAATGTTTGATTCTGTAGAGCGTATCACAAAAGAAAATGGGACAATTGTATCTGTATTTGTGCTAACAGTTCGTAGAGAATATATTAAAAAACTTGAAACCGAGTCCACTCTTTCTTATGATGATGATTTATCAAAAATTCTTATTAATTTAAATTCTTTGGTTGCACAAGATCTAATAAGATTTTTAACAAGTTTTCCTGATAAAAAAATTCTTAGTTATAGTGAATTTTGCGAAATTAAAGCTTACAAATTTTATAAAGAAGGCTCTATTATCTCGAAACAAAAAAAAGAAATTATTAAATTAAAAGATAAACTTATAGAATTTGGAATTAATGTATATGGAAAAGGTGTTGAATTTGCAAGTTATGATGATGAGTTTTTTTATAATCGATACAAAAATGAAAATGACTTATTTTTCATTTACCAAAGTAACAATAGAGTGAAAAGATATATTAAGCGTAATGATCCTATGAACCAATTAAACACCAAAAGCAATAAATTTATTTTAGAAAAATCTTTGTTTGATTAAAATATAATTAAAGAAGGATAATATATCCTTTTAGTAAAATCGTTTTAAAGATATTTAATAGTTAAAATTTCTAAATTTTTAATGAAAAATTAGATATAAATTAAAAACTAATTCAATGGTTTATGAAACCCACATGTTAGATTTAAGATTTTTTATAAAATAATAATTAAAAATATTATAAAATAAGGATATTGGGAATATAGATTATGGTTGTTTTAGACTTATTTTCAGGTGCTGGCGGATTATCAGAAGGATTTTTTAGAGCAAATTCTACTTTTGTTGCACATATAGAATCTGATAAATATGCTTGTGAAACCTTAAAAACGAGAACTTCATATTGGAAACTTAAAGAAAATAACAACCTAAGCATATATTATGATTATCTTTTAAAAAAAATAACTAAAGAACAATTATGGGAATTAGCCAATATATCAGATTTGGAAGAAGTTATTTGCAAAGAAATATCTGAACATAGTTTTGATAATCTTGTTTATAAAATAAAAAATAATTTAAAAAAAACTCAACATAAAAAAATCGATGTAATTATAGGCGGTCCTCCTTGCCAAGCATATTCTATAATAGGTAGAGCCAGAATGAAAAATTCTATAGAGAATGATCATAGAAATTATTTATATAAATACTATGTTAAATTTTTAAATATTTTTAAACCTAAGATTTTTGTTTTCGAAAATGTTCCTGGTATAAAAAGTGCTGGCAATGGTAAGTATTTTAATGATTTAAAAAAATCTATAGAAGATATAGGATATTCTATACAAATAAAAGAGTTAATTGCATCAGATTTTGGTGTATTGCAAAATAGAAAAAGAATCATTATTGTTGGTTTTAAAATTAAAAAAAATAAAAAATATTCCTACCCAATATTTGAAAAAATAGAAAATAAAAATTATTTTGTAAAAGATGTTTTATCAGATTTGCCAAAAATTAATCCTGGAGAAAAAATAGAAGGATTAAATAAATACACAAAAAAAACTAATTCGTATTTAAAAATGGCAAATATTAGAGATGTTAATTTTAATATTTTAACACAACATGAAACAAGACCACATAATAATAGAGATAGAGAAATTTACAAAGAAGCTATATTAGCATGGAATACAAAACGTGAAAGATTGTGTTATAAAAAGCTAGCTTTAACAAGACCAGAACTTATATCTCACAAAAATACAAATTCTTTTACAAATAGATTTAATGTAATTAAAGAAAATACTAATGCTTCTCATACAATATTAGCTCACATGGCTATGGATGGACATTATTATATCCATCCAGACATAACTCAACTAAGATCTTTATCCATTAGAGAAGCCGCGAGATTGCAAAGTTTTCCTGATGATTTTTATTTTGAAGGCCCAAGAACTTCTATTTTTAGACAAATAGGCAATGCAGTTCCGCCTAAAATGGCAGAACAGATTGCAAAAAAAATAAAAGAATTGGTTATTCAAGATTTTTAATAAATTCAGGGCTTCCTTGTCTTGCATAGTACCTAGAAAATTTTGCAATTACATCTTTAAAAAAGGATAAGATATTGAGGCTACCCTATGATATTCTGAAATCTCTTCTTTTTTTACTGATATTAAATCTTGAAAATATATACTAGGTTCTAAAATTTCTTTATCTTTATTGTCAACTTCAAATATTTTTGCAAAGTTTTTAATAGGATAAAAACTTTCTTTTGTACAACTACTATTTATTATTCTTGCTAAAACATAATAATCGTATTTTTTGTTTACTATATCACAAGACGGGGTTAAAATGATAAAAAAATCATCATTCTTTTTTACAATATCACCGGTATGATGTTTATCTTTAATAGTAGGATAAATATACATTTCGCCTGGATGATATTGATTAAAACATTTTTCACTATAATTATTAACATATAACTTTTCATTTAAACAAGCTGTAGTATGTCTTAATAAAACAAGATCAATCTCATCAATAGTGTATTGCTCCCAATATGAAAGATTTTTACTCATATGATCCCAGAAAAATTCCACTATCTGCTGTTCTAAAAAACCATTATTTTTTGAAAAAAAACGGACTAACTTAGATTGCATTTGTTTTTTTATTTCATCAAATAAACTCATATCATCTCTATTTAACACTTTAACCATTGGCCCTATCAGTTTACTGTCAAAATCAGCAGGTTTGCCTGTTGCAATAAATATTGGAATACTATAACGCTTTGAAATATATTCTGTTATATCCTTGCCAGTAAATCCGCTTCCCAAATCTAAATCAATTACTGCAATATCAATTCTGTTTTCATCTAATATATCTAGTGCTTTTTCATATGTAAGTGCTTTATATGCTTTATATTGCATTGATTCTTCTTGCAAACTATCATTTTCTACTTTAATACTTTCTTCATAAGTATCAAGAGTTTCTTGATTATCATCAACGAAAAGAATTCTTATAGTTTTAACTTGTTTATTCATTCTGAGCATCCTTAAAACATATTTTAAAATAAACTCCTTCATCGGCTCTTATATATTTTATTTCTCCATCATTCCTACTTACAGCTTGTCCTACTATAGTTAATCCTATACCAGTTCCACCTTCTGGTTTTGTACTAAAACCGGGGTCAAATATTAAATTAACATGTTCTTTTTTCACTCCTATACCATTATCTTTATAATCAATATAGAAATAATTATTATCCCTATAAATAGAAATAGTAATTTTCTTTTGTATTTGTTTAGTTGTTTGAAACCAATATAAAGAATTTTCTATCAGATTAGAATATATAATATATAAATCTTCATCTCTTCCATAAATGAAAAGTTCTTTATTTTCACATTGAATCTCAAAATCTATATTTTCTCTTTTTAAAATTTCTTTAAATAACTCATAATTATTTAAAGCATTTTGATAAAGATTAACTTCTTTTCTTTTACTCAACCTTGTAATCATCAAAGGATCTAAACGCTTAAATAAATTAGATAATTTTTCAAGTTGAGATAAACTATCTTCATTGTATTTTTTTATATCTTGTTCTATGTTTTCATCTTTAGTTTTTATAAAACGCTGTAAAGATTTTTTTAGATTATTAAGTTTAAGTCCTATAATTTGCATAGGCTTTCTTCCCTCATGAAGCACATACAAAACTAGCTTTCCAAGAGCAGCATGAGCTTCATACATAGCTAAAACTTCCTCGATGTTTTTCAAGCTATTATTTTTTTTTATCTCTTCTTGCTTTAACTCAAATTGAACTTTTTCAATAATATGTGCATCTATATTTGCTTTATGGAGAATAACACTTATTTTATTATTGACATCATCAAAACTAAAAACATCTCGTACGGTGTCTTTAATATTATTTGCAACCACTCTTCCTCTTTTAGTGTTTTTCCTAAATTCATATCTCCTACTTTCAACTTCACTTAAAACATCTAAAAGTATCTTTTTTAAATTATCATAATTTTCATTTTCTTTTAAACCTTCTCTATCACTTTTTTCAATTAAATTAGACTTATTTTCTGATTCAATACTCACAAAACCAGCAACTTGATTAGTGCTAATAGACATTGTTGGATTATTAACTCTTCTTGCATTTAAACCAAGCCAATCAAAATCATGATCTCCATAAGGTCTTATTCTAAACAAATTCCTATAAATACCTACACCACTAAACTCTTTAATTAAGGCTTTGAATTCACTTTTACCAAGTTTTTCTTCCTTACCCTTCTGTTCATTTACAAGATTTTGTATGACATCAGAATCAAGATCAAATACCCTTAAATCAACTTCTATATTACCACAAATATTACCATAAGTATTACGCAAATCTAATTCTATTTTTTCATTAGAATTTTCAAAATTTTTATTTTCATAAAATAAAAGACCTTTTCCATTAGAGCTTATTTTTCCTTTAATTCTATACTCATAAGAATCAAGCACTGGAAATGGTTCAATTTTTTCATTTTTATCTTTTATTCCAAATTTATCTAAGCCCTTATTTGAAAATATTATTTCAAAAGTTTCATTACTTTTATTTGTGGGAACTAAAAGCTTTCTTAATTCCTTAAATAGTAAATTGTTTTGATTTTCGTTCCAATTTACACTATCTTTATATTGTTGATTACTTTCATCATAATAAACTTCAATACTAGAATATATTTCAATTTTGGTACCACTTTTTAAATTTGTTCTATTGCATTCATAGGGAATATTAATTTCATCAAGAAATTTACCATCATCAAACTGCTTCCAATCAATTTCTATTATAGAAGTCATACCATTTAAATCGGTTGTTGTAATTCTCAAAAAATCACCTAATATTGCAGAAGCATATCTGCCTATACCTTTTTTACCCTGAACAACTCTTTTCTTTTTTGAAGAATACTGCTTATTAACTTTATAAGATGTGGCTGGAACCATCCAAGTATTTTTAATAGTTTCAAGAGACATTCCTTCTCCATCATCTTCAATAGTAAATTTTAAAAATTTTTGCTTTTTATCATACATATATTCATTAGTTAATTCTATGGAAATTGTAACTATTTCAGAATCAGCATCATAACTATTTTTAATTAATTCTACTACAGCAGCATATGGATTTTTAATTAAATCCTCTCCAATTGTTTTGATAAGCCTAGCTTCGGGTCTAATTTTTAATTCTTTTTTCATATTAAGTAAACCAACTTTTTTAAATAAAAATCTTTGATTTAAAAAACCTTCATAAAATTATCATAATTTTAAATTATAAATAATAAAAAATTATCAAATAACTATTCCATATTCCTATTTTTTAAGTTAAAAAATTTTATATTTACAAAGTTTTAACAATATCTACTTATAATATTTTATTCATACTTAAAAAAATTGAGCATTTAATTCTATTACAAAATTTTTTATATTTTTCTTAAATAAAAATTTAGTTTCCTTTTAATTTTCGTTTTTTGATAAACCACAATAAACCATCATAGCTTTTTCCACTATCTCTATATAATAACTTCCAAATACTTTTAATAGATAAATCTTTATCAAGCAAGGTTTGTATCTTATCTATATCCTTATCATAAATACTATTTAATGAGCCTTTAGGGCGTCCTAGTTTTTTCCCACTAGCTCTAGCATTTTCTAGTCCTGCTTTAGTTCTTTGACTTATCAAATCTCTTTCATTTTCTGCTAAATAAGCATAGACTGATAAGATTAATTTAGAAGCAGGATTATTAAAATTACTAAGTTCCATTTGTCTCAAAAATAAGAATTTGATATTATTAGAATTAAATTCAAGCACTAAATTAATTATTTCTAACATACTTCTACCAAGTCTTGAAAGTTCTGTTGCTATTAATAAATCGCCTGCTTTTAGTTTTTGTTTTAAATCCTTGATTTTTCTTTTCTCTTGAGATTTTGTAGAACTTATTTTTACTTCCAAAATTTCATCCAAATGAATATTGTTTTTATGACAATATTCCATAATTTCTAACTTTTGAGAGTCTAATTCTTGTTTATTTGTTGATACTCTTATGTATGCTATATTCATCGTTCTAAATCTTTTAACTTTTGATTTTTTGGTGTTTTTTCAGTAAATTCTTTAAGTTTTTGATGAAAATCTTTAGCACATAAGTCTTGTATAGTCTCTTTTAAGCTATACTGCTCTCCTATTTCAGTAATATCAAACTCTTTAACACATTCGCCAAGCCAAGTAAATTTTTTAGTGAGCTTATTAACTATTCTTATAACTCGTCTTTCATTTATTGGCTCTTTTGAAGTATAACCTGAATATTGTCTATGCTCGAAACCATTTTCAAGCATAAATTTTTTAATCAAAGAATAAGGTTCTCTTGTATCTTTGAAATATTTTTCAAGACTTTTTGTAGATAAATCAAAATTAATTGCTTTGCAATTTATTCCCAAATTCCTTCTCCTTCAGCTTTACTTGCAGAAATCAAATCGCTATTTCCTTCTTTTTCACTAATCCAAATCCATTCTTTTGCATTTTTTGTAAACCATTCAGAATCAATCAAATATTTATATATAAATAAAGTCATACAACCTAAATCATACTTATCCCCTTTACAATGATAAGTTTCTTTATTAATTTTTATCATTCCTGATTCTTTAGCATATTCATCTATCATTTTATACATATCTTCTAAATTATATTTACCTTCTCTTAAAATCTTTTCTTCATCTAATACTATTCTTGTACCTAAAAGTGGGTATGCCATTTTTTTATCCTTTCATCAAAAACCTAACAAATTCTAGTAAAAAATAGCTAATACTTAAATAAAAGCTTTTGAATAATATTAATTTAATTATAAAACTAAATTTAATTTATTTTATTAAATACAAATTTAAGACAGAAATAAAACGCTCGATTTTTTAACGAAAGGATATGAATGAAAAAAGTCTTATTGTTGTTAATTTTGATTATTCCTGGCTTAGTATTTGGGGCAGGTGGGATTGATAAGGTCAATACATTTATGGAAAATCTAAGTTCCGCATTATATGCACTTGGTGCTGTTTTGCTTACAATTGCATTTATGTGGGGTGGTTCCAAAATTATGTTTCAAGGACAAACTCTTAGAGAAGTTGCACCTATTTTTATCGGTGGCGTTATTTTTGGATCAGCTTCAGCAATAGCTGGTTATATCATTACATAAAAATTAGGATAAAAAATGCAGAAAAATCCACTTTTCAAAGGCCTAACACGTCCCCCTATGATTTTTGGTGTTCCAATGACGCCTTTTGTTATAGCAATGGGAAGTATCATTTTAATCGCATTTTATAGTCGAAACATTTTCTTAGTCGGCTTTTCTATTCCCGTATTTTTTATTATGAAGGCAATGACAAAAAGAGATGACTTTATTTTTCGATTAATGTTTTTGAAAATGAGATTTTTCTCCAACCCTGCCTCTAAGAATTATTATAAGGTTAAAACCTATAGCACAAACTCTTATAGACAAATGCCAAAAAATTCTAATTTTCCAAAAATATCTGTTTTCGGACTTAATGCAGAACCTAATTTTGAAAAGCTAATCCCTTTTTCATCACTCATAGATGATTCTGTAGTGATTACAAAAGATTATTTTCTGATGACAACTTGGGAAATTAATGGTATTAGCTTTGAAGCAGAGGAAGACGATGAATTAGATATTAAAAATGATCTTTTGAATATGTTATTTAAATCTTTTGCAAATGAACCTGTAAGTTTTTATTTTCACAATTGTAGATATTCTATTGAAGATAAATTAACTTCAAAATTTAACAATGCTTTTTTGGAAGAAATTGACAGAAGATACTATGAAAGTTTTAAACAAGGAACTCTTAGAAAAAATTCTTTGTATTTAACATTAATTTTCAATCCTTTAAAAGTTAAAATAGAAAAAACAACTTTTATAAAAAGTTCTTTTGAAAATAAAAGAAAAACAATTAGTATGTTTCTAGCTAAATTTAGCGAATTTACTGATAGATTGGAAGCAAATATTAAAGATTTTAATCCAAAAAGATTAAAAACATATTCCAAAGATGATAAAACATACTCTCAACAATTAGAATTTTATAATTATTTGCTTGGTGGCAAATTTAATCCTATAAGAGTATTACCAAGTCCTATAGATCAATATTTAAATGGTAACTTACAAAATATACAATTTGGGCACGATACTATTCAACTTAATAGCAATAATGGCACAAAAAGATTTGCAAGATGTATTGAAATTAAAGATTATACAAGTGAAACTTTTGCAGGAATTTTAGATATTTTGATGTATTTAGACGTGGAATATATTATAACTCAAAGTTTTTCACCTATTCCTAGAGTGGATGCGAAATCAGCAATTTCTAAACAAAAGAAACAACTCATTGCAACCGAAGATGATGGATATTCACAAGTAGAGCAAATTGATGAGGCTTTAGATCAACTTACAAATGGAGAAATTTCTTTTGGAAAATATCATTTTTCAATTCTTGTATATGGAAACACCGTAAAAGAGTGTAAAGATAATGCAAATCGCGTTATTACTGAAATGAATGGATTAGGCTTTGGTGTAACTTTAGCAACAATTGCTTTACCTGCGACATTTTTTTCGCAATTACCATCAAACTTTGCAATACGCCCACGTATTAATCTTATCTCATCAATCAATTATTCATCGCTAATTGGTTTGCATAATTTTTCTATAGGAAAAAGAGATAAAAATTGCTGGGGTGATGCCGTTAGTGTTCTTAAAACACCAAACAAACAACCTTATTATTTCAATTTTCATCAGAACTCTGGTCTAAACAAAAATGATTTTGGAGAATTATTTTTAGCAAATACTTTGATTTTGGGTCAAAGTGGTGGTGGTAAAACCGTGTTTATGAACTTTATTGTAGATCAAATGCTTAAATACGCAAACAAAGACACTTTTCCTGATGATATTCCTGAAAAAAATAGAAAATTTACGGCAGTATATTTAGATAAGGACAAAGGTGCTTTAGGTAACATTCTTTGTGCTGGTGGTAGATATATTAGTATCGAAAATGGTAAGCCTACTGGTTTCAATCCTTTTATGGTTGAAAGCACACAAGAAAACATAAGACAACTTCAATCTCTAATAAAACTTTTAGTAACTAGAAATAATGAAATTCTTACAACTAGGGAAGAAGAAATGCTTAACAATGCCGTTAATTCTGTTATGAAAGGCTTTGAAAAAGAAGAAAGAAAATATCCTATTTCTTTATTACTTGAAAATTTAACTGAGAATGTTGATGATGATAATTCCCTTAAGTCAAGATTAGCACTTTTTAAAAAAGGCAAACAATTTGGCTGGGTTTTTGATAATGAATTTGACAATTTAGATTTTCCTGATGATATTAATTTGTTTGGAATTGATGGCACAGAATTTTTAGATGATAAAGATGTATCAGGAATACTTAGTTATTACATTCTTTGGCGTGTAATGTCTTTAGCAGACGGCAGAAGACTTTGTATTGATATTGATGAAGCTTGGAAGTGGCTAGAAAATGAAATTGTGCAAGAAGAAGTTAAAAACAAATTTAAAACCATTCGAAAGCAAAACGGATTTTTAAGACTTGCTACGCAAAGTATAGAGGACTTTTTAAAACTCAAAAATGCAACAACACTTATAGAACAATCAGCAACAATGATATTTTTACCAAATCCAAAAGCCAAAGAAGAAGAGTATGTAAATGGAATAGGTTTAAGCTACGATGAATATATGATCATTAAAGGTTTTAAACCCTCTAAAAGACAATTTTTAATTAAAAGGCAAGATGAAAAAGTAATTTGTACTCTTGATCTTAGTTCTTTGGGTAATGAAAATTTAAAAATATTATCAACTGGAACAGCACATATAGACACTATAGAAAAGATTTTTTCACAAGAAAATAAAAATCTTGATGAAAAAGTAGCAGAGTTAAAAGAGTTTTATAAAAACTCATAGGAGAAAAAAGTGGGCGATATAAATGCAATTAATATCAATAATCAAAAGGTTAGTTTTGAAAATAAAAATAATCAAATCTTTTGCACTAGTATTGATGTGGCTAAGGTTTTTGGGAAAAGACATTTTCACGTTTTAAGAGATATCGAAAATATTTTGAAAGACCTAAGAGAAATAGGGGATTTGAAATACGCATCCAATTTTGGATTGGTTAAATATAAAGATTTAAAAGGAGAACTTAGAACAGCTTATCAAATATCTCGTGATGGATTCTCTCTTTTAGCAATGAGATTTACAGGTAAGAGATCTTTACGATTTAAAATCGCTTTTATTAATGCTTTTAATGAAATGGAAAAACTTTTAAGAAATGAAATCAAAAGTCCTAATAAATATTTGACAGATTTAATGGAAATAATCTATCCCAAATTACCTAAAAACGATTATAAGGTTAGTGTGATTATCACAGATAATCCCTATTCTAAAGAAGCTAAAAATATTTTTTCTTTAAACTATCTTGTCGATAATCGCACACCAAAAGATCCAAAGAGGTTAAAATGAGCGATAAAGAACTCCAACAAGAAATATTAGCTTTAGAAAATGAAGTTAAACAACTTGAAACAACTATCAATGCAATTAAACAAAGAATCACTCATCTTAAAGATATTGCTTGGGATAAACAATCTAAAAAAGAAAGTTCTCAAATGTATAAAGTGTTAAAAGAAGATAAAACACATACAAGGGTTAAAAGTAATGTAGGAGATATTAAAGTAGATAAAGACTTTATGGATAAAGAAATTAAAAAACATTTAGATAATCCAAATTTAAGAGGAATGGTTACTACACAAGAGATGCTTTCATTCCCTAAGGTGGCTAAAGGTGTGGAAGCTAAATATAATTTAGAACATAAAGATTATACTTGGAAAGTTAAAGCAAATGATGGAAATATTTTAGTATATGGTAGTAGAGAATTTATAAAAGACAATGAGAAAATCAATAGACTTTTAACTACTCATAGCAAAACAGAATATGGTGATAGAAAAAACAGCGGAAATGGGCAGACAAAGTCAATTCTGCCTCCATTATTTAAAGACTCCAATTTTCGCAAATCCGCTAAAAATATTATACCACAACAAAAACAACAAGGCTATGATTGGAGTGTAAAAGCAAATGATGGAAATATTTTAAACTATGGTGAAAGAGACTATGGAAAAGGACATAGGCTATTAACAGCACATTCAAAAACAAGAAGGGGCGAACGGGGTCAGCTTCGCCAAGAGTTTAACGACCGCGATTTTCACAATCCTGTTAATGGAGATATTATACCACAAAAAGATAAATCTACATCAGAGCTTTTAGGAGATAAAGAAGCAATTGCTGATTTGAAAACTTTACAAGAACGTCATCCTGAAATGTTTGAGAATAAAGAGCAGGTTGCAAATTTAATTAAAAAGGTTGTTAGCGATCCTGAAATTATAATCAACAATCCAACTCCAAAAAGTGAAAAAGATTATATAGCAGGGAAAAAACTTAATGAAGAAAAAATGGGTGAAGTAGGTATTCGCAAAAATGAAAATATCAACAAAATTTTTCACGCTAATGAAAAAAGATTAAAAAACTTAGATTTAATGGCTAAAAAAGATGTAGTGGCTGATGGTAGGGACGCCCACACCCCCTACACTCAAGCCCAAAGTCTTGACGGGCGACTGGTTCAAAAGAACATTTCATCAGCTGTTAATAAAATTATACCACAAAAAGACAAATCTACAAATGATTTTAAAACAAAATTGGAAGAATTTAACACCAAAAAAAACAAATGTGGTTAAACCTATAAATAAGGAGTTCAAAAGATGAAAAAATATTACATCAATAAAAAGGAGTTAAACAATGAATAATGTAAATTTAATCGGATACTTAGGAAAAGATTTTGAAGTAGGCACTACAAATAGCGGAAAGCTTTATGCAAAAAATTCTCTTGCTATTACTAAGCGATGGAAAAATGAAAAAGGCAATGAAGAAAGTAGCACAACTTGGATACCTATTGTTTTATTTGGTAAAAGTGCAGAAAGTGCTTCAACTCATATTAAAAAAGGGGCACAGTTTGCGTGTAGTGGAGAATTATCCTCTAATCAATATCAAGATGAAGATGGAAATACTAAAACAATATTAAGTGTGATTGTATCCAAATTTTATTGGCTTGGTAAGAAAGATAAAGATGACAACAAAACACAAACACCGCAAGTTCCGCCGAAAGAACCTGATATTGATTATGGAAACACAAATATAGAATCTGAAGAAGCACAAGTATTTTAAGGCTAAGGATAAAAATAGATCTTTGCAAAAAACAAAAAAATTATTTCAAAGGTAATAAAATGAAAAAAAATATTTTTAATACAAATGTAGCCACAAGGAAATCTCACCCCCATAAAAATGGGGCAAAGCTAATAAGCCTTGACTATAATTATACAAAGGAGTATAATTATAATAATGAGATTTGTGCAACTCAATTTCATCACCTCCTTTTGGAGTATAAATTAAGCCACAAGGGTGCGAACCTTGTGGCAAACACCCCAAAAAATTATATCCAAAAATTTAAAAAATCTATCTTTATTTTTGTCTCTCTGGTAGTCTTACCTAGCTTAGTATTTAGCGCTGGTATTCCTGTGGTAGATATAACTGCTAATGAACAAATGGCTACACAAAACGCCAAAGAAATAGCAGAGTGGGTTAAGCAAGCTTCAAGATGGAATGAAACCGTATCGCATTATCAAAAACAAATTCAAGCTTACAAAGATGAACTTTTATCAAAAACAGGTGTAAGAGATTCTGTATCTTTTTTAAAAGATATCCAACAAATTTATTCAGACTTTGCAGAAGCTGGAGAAAATATTCAATCTTTTTATAACGATGTTTTAAGAGATCCGAAAAGCTTTTTAAGTGATAAAGGTAATGAAATATTTGGAAAATATACAAGCTTTGACAGGTGTGATTTTGATTATATGAGCCAAAATGAAAAAAACATTTGTAGAATTAATCTTATCACTTATGCAGCACAAGTAGAAACTTATAATCAAGCCTCAAAACAAATGGATACCATAAGCCAAACACTTAAAAAATTGCAAGATAAATTAATCAATTCAAAAGATATAAAAGAAAGCACAGACGTAGGTAATGCAATTCAATTAGAAGTGGCAAAAATTCAAATGGTTAAAGGACAAGTAGAATTAGCAAATGCAAGTTATGAAAATCAAAGAAATATAAAAATAGATCAGGCTATGCAAGAGTATTCTAAATCGCTTGAAAAACCTCGCGAAAGTGCAATGGAATTTTTTAAGAACAACAAATGAAATCAGATCTTTTTCAAACTTTAGGCGAAAGCATACAGCAAATTGTTGATACTATTAGAAAAGTGGGCACAAATGATAAGATTGCTGAACTTAGCGTGTTATTTTCTATCATAATAACTTTAGTCATTATGTATAAAGGTTATGAGGTATTAATGGGCAGAAGTCAAAGTCCTATTAGAGAGCTTACTTGGGATATAGTAGGAAAGCTTTGTGCCATTACTTTTGCTTTAAATTTAGGCGGTTGGTTAGATTTAACGATTTCAGCAATGGATGGATTGTATGAATGGGCTGGAGGTGGTTCACAAATGTATAAAAATTTAGACGAAATGTTTTCAAGCACTGCACAATTAGCGAGTGCAATTTGGCATAAGTCAAGTGGTATTGGAGATTCTATTTTAGCAATTGCGGCAATGATACTTTGTTATATAGGTTTTGCTATTGCAGCAGTTCCGACACTTGCTATCTATGTTGTTACTACTTTTACACAAACTTTACTTGTAATCACTGCCCCTATAGTATTTTGGCTTTTAATTTTTAAAGCTACTAAAAATGTTTTCACTCAATACATAGGACTTTTACTTTCAAATACTTTAGTTATTTTACTTGTAGGTTTATTTTTAAAGGTTTTTATGGGACAAATATCAACTTGGATTAATTATTTTTCAAAAGTAACTCAAACGGGTGATGAAGTATTGGGCACAAGTATTTTCTTTGTCATCGCTTCTTTAATACTAGTAATTATGATCTATTCTGCAAAACTTTTTGCTGAAAAAATAGCAAATGTATCGATGGAAGGTGAAATGGGTGGAGCAATGAGATCTGTCTTAAACCCTGCTGGAAGGTTAGCAGGTATGGCTGGAGGTAAAACCGCAGGAAAAGCTGTAAATGCAGCAAAAGTCGGTGGAAAATTATTAGGTAAAGGTGTAGGGGCTAGTATTAAAGGTGCTAAAGGCGGTTATAGTTTTGCGAAAAAAATGTATGAAAGGGCTAGAAATGCGAACTAAATTAATTTTCATTTTGTTATTTGGTGTTTTATTTTTTAGTGCTTGTAGCACTAAAAATCAGAGTAAATATGATTATATTTTTAATGATCAAACAGGATGGACTCCTGTTAATACTCAAAACAAAGATTTAAAAGGAATTGTGAATGAAAAATGACTTTAATACTGCAATAGACTATGAAGCAAGTTTTAGATATTTAATCGAACAAAGTAACAAAAGAGCTTGGTTAATTGCTTTTATTTCTATTTTTATAGCCATTATTTCTGTTATTGCAGTTGTTTTACTTACTCCATTAAAAACCGTAGAACCTTATGTAATAAGAGTGGATAATACTACAGGGATGGTAGATATTCTAACTATACTTGATGAAAAAGAAATTAAATCAAATGAGGCATTAGATAAATATTTTATTAGCACTTATGTTAAGGCTCGAGAAGGCTATTATTATGATCTTTTAAATCAAGATTATTTGCTTACTCAATTGATGAGTTCTGAAAAGGTGGCAAATGAATATAGAGCTTGGTATGAAGGTGATAATGCAAGAGATCAAATCTTAAAAAATTTTAATGAAGTCAGTGTGCAAATTTTAAGTATTGTTTTAAGTGAAAGTAACGGAGTTAAAACTGCTACAGTCAGAGCAATTATTACAACAAAAAATTTGAATTCTCAGGCAACAACTCAAACTACAAAAGTAATAACATTAAGCTATGACTATATTTTGGCAAAAGCTAGTGAAGGAAACAGAATTTTAAATCCTTTAGGATTTAAAGTATTAACTTATAGAATAGATGACGAGGTGCAGAAAAAATGAGAAAATTATTAACAATTTTATTTTTAAATTCAATTCTTTGGGGTTTAAATATCCCAAAGCCTTCAAAATATGATCCAAGAATTACTTATGCCATTTTTAATGCAAATGATGTATTTCAAATTAATGCAAAAAATGGCTATGTTAGCGTTTTAGAATTTGGAAAAGATGAGCGTATTATAAACACGGCAACAGGTTTTGCAGAAGGTTGGGACTTAATAGAAAAAGATAATCTTTTATTTATAAAACCAAAAGCTTATAAAACACAATTAATTCAACAAGATGAAAATAGCACTATGGAAGATAGCCAAACCTCTCAAGAATTTGTAGTTGATCCTAATCCACGTGATTGGAAAACAAACTTAATTGTTACAACAAATCTTAATTTTTATGTTTTTGATTTAGTTCTTGCAAATTCAAATAAAAAAACTACTTATAAGCTTAGCTTTTCTTATCCGGAAAAAGATTTAAAACGTGCTCAACAAATATTAAATTTACAAGAAGAACAAAATATTAAAGATACTTTAAATAAAAATACTATTCCTAGAAATTGGGATTTTTATATGAAAATTAATAAAGGTAGTGAAGATATAAGCCCAAATTTTGCTTATGATGATGGTGTTTTTACATATTTAGGATTTGATAATACTAAAACCTTTCCTGCTGTTTTTATGTATCAAAATGGCAAAGAAAGTATCTTAAATACACATATTAAAAAAGATGGAAATTATGATGTTTTAGTTATACATAAAATTAGTAAGCAAATACTTTTAAGAAGTGGCGATAAAGTGGTTGGTATTTTTAATCGTGGTTATGCAAAAAATCCTTTAGATAAAACAAGGGAAACCTCTAACGAAAATATAAAAAGAGAAATAAAGAAAAAATAGGAAGCAAGTATGCAAGATAAAGAACAAGATAATTTAGACAATGATTTTGAAAATCACACAAGCGATTTAAGTAATCAAAAGAATCATCTTAGAAAAATACAGGCTTATGCAATTTTTTCTGTGGGCGGATTATTATTAATTGTAATATTAGTCTATTTTTTAAAATCATTTTTAAGTAGCAATGCAACTACTGAAGAAACAAAAAAAGAAGATAATAAAGATTTAGCACAAAGCGTTAAAACAAAGGAATTTATTGCACCGCTACCACAAAAAACATTTGATGAATTAATTGCACAAGAACCCGCAAAACCAACGCAAAGTATAATATTTGAACCTAAGTCTCCAAAACCTAGAATTGTAAAAGGTGCTGGAGTTACTGTTATTGCTTCATCTGGTAGTAATGGTGGATTTGGAAATAATGGCAACTCAGGAAACGGAGTAGAATTTGGAGAAAAACCTAACACAGTGTTTGAATTTGGGCAAAATGGTGCAGGTGCTTTACAAAACTCTAATAACTCACAAAGTGGTGGAGATTTTGTAGGCGATGTTTTCAGTCCATCAATTGCTAAAGTTAGCGAATTTGATCAAAATTTACTTTTACCTAAAGGAACTTATATAGGTTGTGCTTTAAAAACGAAACTAGTAAGCTCTATTAAAGGCGGAATAGCTTGTATTGTATCAAACGATGTTTATTCTGCAAATGGCAATACTCTTTTAATTGAAAAAGGTAGCACGATTACTGGAACTTTTAATACTGGACAAATGGACGATGGTATGGACAGACTTTTTGTCATTTGGCAAGAAATTAGAACACCAAACAATATCATCATACCTGTATATTCAGGAGCTACTGATGAACTAGGTGCAAGTGGCGTTCAAGGTTGGGTAGATCATCACTATTTAAAAAGATTTGGCTCTGCTGTCTTATTATCAATGATAGATGATTCTCTTGCTATTTTAGCAGATCAAATTACAGGCAAAGATAACAAAACTAACTATGCTGATTACACCGAAAACACAAGGGATTCTGCAAAAGAAATTGCAAATACTGCACTAGAAAAAATGATTGATATAAAACCTACACTTTATAAAAATCAAGGTGATTTAGTTGGTGTTTATGTTAATCGCGATATTGATTTTTCAAAAGTTTATAAACTAATAAGGAAAAAGAATGTCAATAACGCTAGATAAATATACTCAAAAATTTTTTGGAGAATTTTTAAAAGATAATAATATCAATGAAATCTGCTATAACGGCGATAATAAAATTTGGGTGCAAAACTCCAAAGGACTATGGGAATCTGTAGATACCGAACTTGATTTTGAACAAGCTGGACATTTTGCAACCGCTTCAGCATCTTTTAAAAAAGATAAAATAGATGTATCACGCCCTATTCTTAGTTGTATTTTAGTGGGTGGAGAACGTATGCAAATTGTTATTCCGCCCGCTACTAAAAGCGATCATATTTCAATTACCATCAGAAAACCAAGCAAAACTAGATTTAAAATGGAAGATCATATTAAAAGCGGACTTTTTGAAGATTTAAACCCTGATGATAAGAATAAAATCAAACCAAGTGATGAAGAATTAATTAAATTGTATGAAGCAAGGGATTATCAAAATTTCATTTCTAAAGCTGTCAGTTATGGTAAAAATATTATCATTGCTGGTGAAACTGGCAGTGGTAAAACTACTTTTATGAAAACTCTTATCGATTTTATAAGCCTTGATGACAGGATTATCACAATAGAAGATGTTGAAGAAATCAAATTTTACGAACACAAAAATTTTGTGCAATTATTTTATCCTAGCGAAGCAAAAAGCACAGATTTTTTAAATTCTGCAACGCTTTTAAAATCTTGTCTAAGAATGAAACCTGATAGAATTTTATTAGCGGAGCTTAGAGGTGCTGAAACTTATGATTTTATCAATGTTTTAGCTAGTGGTCACGGTGGAAGTATCACAAGTTGCCACGCAGGAAGCCCTGAAGAAACATTTACTCGACTTGCCTTAATGACTTTACAAAATCCACAAGGTCAATGCATACCTTTTGAAATTATCCAAAAAACGCTTAAAGATTTAATAGATATTGTCGTGCATATCCACGCTCATCATGGAAAAAGGCGTATCAGTGGAATTTATTTTAAAGAAATAGAGAATATGAAAAAGGATTTTAATGAGTGATAAAGAATTAGAAATTTTTGAACTTTGTGAAAGATTATCAGAGCTTTTAGGAGATAAAGAAGCAATTGCTGATTTGAAAAAATTATATATAAATCACCCTGAAATGTTTAAGGATATGCAAGATGTTTCAAACACAATTAAAGAAGTAGTGAAAGAACCTGAAATCATTGTTGATGCAAATAGAAATAAGAGAGATTATGAAGTTATTAAAGCAGCAAAAATTATAAATGATAAAAAAATGGCTGATGTAGTTATAAAAAATGAAAGTGGAATAAACGAGATATTTCATGCAAATAAAAAAAGAATAAAAGAGTTTAATAGATTAAACAATAAAGATAATCTGTTGCAGGTAGAGACCCCAACACCCCCTACACACCAACTTAATGGATTGGAGCTAATGGATAAAAATCCATCTGGTGCAAACGCACTTTCTGCAACTGCTAAAAAAATTATACCACAAAAAGACAAATCTACAAATGATTTTAAAACAAAATTGGAAGAATTTAACGCCAAAAAAACAAATGTGGTTAAACCTATAAATAAGGAGTTCAAAA
>NZ_NXMA01000019.1 GCF_005406215.1 Campylobacter aviculae
CTAAAGATACTCATATTTATTCCTTTGATTTTAGAATTGTTCTGCCTTCAAATCTAAATATCTTAATTAAATATAAGCAAGAAGTGTTCCGGTTTGGATAAGTGGAACAAGGAAATAGTTTAGTATCTGCTTTGAAATTCTCTCATGATATCCATTGCATACCTTCCCCAAGATGTAGAATAATTAGGGAAAATTGTTCCATAGGAACCCGTCAGAGGATTATAAGTTTGTAAATAATATTCTTTTTGATTATTTACAAAACGAAATGTAGCAATAACTTTTTTATAATTTTCCACTTGAAGTTCAGAATTAACAGGATTATAATTATTATTATAAACAAGATAAGCATAACTTCTAAGTCCTGCAGTATAATCATATTTACTTGCTCTAGAAAAATTAAAATACCACCCGCCCTTAACATCTTTCATCTCATTAAGACTAAGAACTTTAACACCTGCACTATTATCGCTGAGTGCACCATTACTAACTTTAGCTAAAAAATCATCCCCAAAGGCAGAGCTTGTTAATAAAGCACCTAAAGTTGCAATGCTTAATAACTTTTTAATCATGACTTCTCCTTTGTATTAAAGTGTATTTATTTTATCACAGTTGATTGTTTAAATCAAATTTTTAAAAATCCTATTTTATAGATATTTTAGTAATGTTCGTGGTGAATTTTAGTGCTTTAGGAGTTTTTTATTTTTTAATATAATTTAATATAATTGTGTAAATTGGTAATAGTTGATTTTAGAATACGCTAAAGCTATTTTAAAAGTTTTAGCATAACGACAAAATAAAATTAATATACTAGCGATTTAAATTAACTATTTGCTTTGAAAAAAAATTGTAAAAATTTATTTTTAATTAATATGGATTTATAATTTTAATGTATGATATTATTTATTGTTTTTATAATAATAAAACCAAAAAAAGTTTTTGATTATGTTTAAATTATTTTTTTTATTATTTTTTTTAAATTTTAATCTCTTGGCTAAAAATTTTTTAGATTTTGATCACAATAATACATTTAAAAAAGAACAAAATATAAGTCAGGAAAATTCTTTAAAACGCATTAAAATTCCTACTCATTAAAATGGAGAAAGAAATTATTTCATTAGCGCAACTAAAAGAAGGCTATCGCTACAA
This sequence comes from Campylobacter aviculae, assembly GCF_005406215.1. GTDB lineage: Bacteria > Campylobacterota > Campylobacteria > Campylobacterales > Campylobacteraceae > Campylobacter_D > Campylobacter_D aviculae. The sequence continues at coordinate 1,147 of NZ_NXMA01000019.1, forward strand.
TAGTGATTCATTAATCTTAGCTGATTTTATTTTAAATTGTGGGATTAAAAATGAATCATTAGATGTAGGATCAGGTTGTGGAATTTTGGGTATTTTATTTAAAACATTTAATAAAGATCTAAGATTGTCTGTAATTGATATCCAAGAAGAGAATATAAAACTGATAAGACAAAATTTAGATAAAAATCATATTGAGGCTGAAATTTTTTATGATGATTTTTTAAAATTTAGAACTGAAAAGAAATTTGATTTTATAGTTTCTAACCCACCTTTTTATAGACAGGATGCTTGCAAAAGTGAAAATATACACAAAAATATCAGTAAATTCCAATCTTATTTACCTTTAGATGAATTTATTTCTAAGGCAAATTCCATACTTAAACCAAGAGGTATTTTGTATTTTTGTTACGAAGCTTCAATGTTTGACCAAATTTGCGTGGCTTTAGAAAAGAAAAAGCTAAAAATGACTAAAATTTGTTTTGTGTATACCGATCAAAATGAGAAAGCAAGACTTGTATTAGTTCAGGCAAGAAAAAGTGTAAAATCTTCTTGCGAGATATTGCCTCCTTTTTTTGTTTATGAAAATGGAATTTTAAGTCAAAAAATGCAAACAATTCACTCTAGGTTTAGGTTGAAAAGCTATGATTTTTAAAAAAGATTTTTCTTATTGTTTTGATGAAAATGCTTGTCAAAATTGTGGTGGAAAATGTTGTATAGGAGATAGTGGTAATATTTTTGCGAGCAAAGAAGAACTTAAAAATTTAAGAGAATATTTGGGTTTGGATGAAAAAGATTTTGCTTCAAAATATCTTAAAAAAGTAGGTTTTAAGATGAGTTTTCAAGAAGTTAAATTTGAAGATGGTTATGCGTGTATCTTTTTTGATCCCATAAAAAGAAATTGCTCTATTTATGATTATCGTCCAATGCAATGTCGCACCTTTCCCTTTTGGGAATATTTTAAAACGCATCAAGAGGAAGTAAAAAAGGAATGTATAGGAATTATTTATTTATCTTAATAGCAACTCTTTTATTGAGTGCTTGCACTGGTTCAAAAACTATAGTTGTATATCCTGACTACAAAGAATTGAAAAGCAATAGTTTTGACTTGAGGGTGATGAAAGCTTATAATTACGAATATTTTAACCAATATAAAGAAGCTAGAGATGAATTTTTAAAACTCTTTAAAGATTATAATGATACGCATTTTTTAGAAAATGCATTTTTAATAACTTTGGTTAATGATTTAGATAAAAAAGAAGAAATTAACAATATAGTCAAATTTCATTTAAACGAAAATGATAATCTTAAACGTCTAAGTGCTCTTTATGAACTGAATTCTTATAGTGTTAAAAATGCCAAAAAATTAGCCCAAGAGCTTTTGAAGAAAGAAAATAATGATCCGAGAAATTTGGAGCTTTACGGTGATATTTTAATGCGCCAAAATGATTTAAAAAATGCTACAAAATATTATCGTATGGCGTATAGTCATTCTTCAAATGAAGAGACTTTATTAAAGCTTGTAAGTGCTTATGCTATTTTAAATGATACTACAAGTATTAAAAATTTGTTGGAAAATTCAAGAAAGGCAAATGGTTGTACTTTCAAAACTTGTATTTTACTTGCAAAAATTTACAACGACGAGAAAAATTTTAAAGCCTTGGGGGAAGTTTATTTACAACTTTATGATATCACAAAAAACAAAGATTTTGTTTTATCTTTGGTTGAATTGCTTAATTCACAAAACAAAACTACTCAAGCTTTACAAATTGCTTTGCAATACGATTTAGATGATGATGTTAAGTTGTATCTATATCAAAAATTGCAATATTTTGATAAGGCGCAAGAATTAAGTATGCAAATTTACAAACGCACTCACAATAAAGAATATCTTTTACGTGCAGCAGTTTTTGAATTTGAAAATGCGAGTTTAAAGAAAAAAATTACACTTAAAATCGTTCAATCTGTAAAAGAAAAATTTGAAAAAGCGATTGATGAAAATACTAATGATTTGTATTTAAATTATTATGGATATTTACTGATTGATTATGATTTGGATGTTAAAAAAGGGATTAAATTTGTAGAACTTGCTTTGAAAAAGGATCCACAGAATTTGTATTATTTGGATTCTTTGGCTTGGGGATATTATAAGCTTGGAGATTGTAAAAAAGCATGGGAAGTGTTGCAAAAAACTTTTCAAGACAAAGAATTTTCAAATTCAAATGAAAGTAAAGCTCATATTAAGGCCATTAAAGCATGTTTAAAGCCATAAGTTTAGATGAAGTTTATAAAAAGACAAAACAAGAATTAGAAAAACGAAAAAAGATTTTGCCCTATGATATGCTAGGTCGATCTTTAGCTTCAAATCCTTTTTTTCCTAAAGATGTGCATAAGGCTTTAAAAAGAATAGATCAAGAGATAAAATTGATCCCTCAAATCAAAGAGGATTTAGGTCAAAATTTATCCTTAGCTTTAGAGAGTGAAAAAAAAGGAGCGGCTGCTCTTTCTATATCTACTTGGCCGTATTTTAATGGGGTGCTTGAAAATTTAAGCATGATACGCCGTTATACTCAAATTCCTTTATTAAGGGAAGATTTTATTATCGATGAGTATCAAATTTTAGAAACCTTAGTTTATGGTGGAGATTTTATTTTATTGATTGCTAAAATGCTAAGCATCAAAGAGCTTAAAAAATTGCTTGAATTTGCAAGGCGCTTAGGGCTTGAAGCCTTGGTTGAAATTTGCGATAAAGAAGATTTGGGCAAGGCAATTTTAGCTGGAGCTGATCTTTTAAGTATTTGCAATGAGGATGAAAATTTTTCAAATTATGTGCAATTATGTGAAAAACTCATAGGTCAAATTCCAAATTCTAAAATCATTATTGCTAGTGTAAATGATGAAGAAAATTTACAATATTTACAAAAATTAGGCATCGATGCTTTTTTAATAAGCAATGCAAATCATTAAGGAAAATCAATGCAATACTTATACGCGCCTTGGAGAAGTGAATATTTTGAGAAAGAAAAGAGCAAGTGCCCTTTTTGTGATTGTGCTAATAAAATAGATGATGATGAAAAATTAGGCGTTATTTTTAGAGCTAAACATTGTTTTGCGGTGATGAATCGCTATCCTTATTCCGCGGGACATTTTATGATCATACCTTATTTACATGAAGAGCATATAGAAAATTTGGATGAGGCGATTTGGCAAGAAATGAGTTATTGGGTGCGAGAAGGTGTTAAAATTTTAAAAAATGAACTTCACGCAAGTGGTGTTAATATCGGGATGAATTTAAGTAAAGATGCGGGAGCAGGCATTGCGATGCATTGTCATTACCATTTGGTGCCTCGTTGGTTTGGAGATACTAATTTTATTACAACTATAGGAGAAACTAGGGTTTGTGGCACAGATTTAAAAGATGTGTATTATAAATTAGTTAATGCTTTTAACAATGTTAAGTGAATTAGAATTTGAAAATTTCAATCAAGAAAAATTTGATCTTTTAATCGATGCAAGAAGTCCAAAAGAATTTACCCACTCTCATCTTCAAGGAGCTTTAAATTTTTATGCTTTAAACGATGATGAGCATAAAAAAATAGGGACACTTTATAAACAAAATCAGGCCTTAGCCAAAGCAGAGGGTGCAAGTTGTATTTGTGCTAATATGGCTTCTCATATTCCTGTGATCACTCAAAAATTTCGCATAGGATCTAAAGTTGGAATTTATTGCGCTAGAGGTGGGTTGCGTTCTAAATCTATAGCGGTTATTTTAAGCGAATTAGGCTATAGAGTAGTGCGTTTAAAAGGAGGTTTTAAAGCTTATAGAGCTTTTTTACTGAATTTTTTTGATCAATCTTTAAATTTGAAATTATTTTCGCTTTGTGGAAATACTGGATGTGGAAAAAGCGAGCTTTTAGAATCTTTGCCACATGCCATTCATTTAGAAAAAATGGCAAATCATTTAGGATCTTCTTTTGGAAATATTTTGGGCGATCAACCTACTCAAAAAGCTTTTGAATCCTTGCTTTTTGGTGAGATTAGCAAGATTAATGATTTTGCTTTTATTGAAAGTGAAAGTCGTAAAATCGGAGAAATAATCTTACCTTTAAAGCTTTATGAGAGTATGCAAAATGCTTTTAAAATTTATTGTTTTTGCTCTTTAGAAAATCGCATTAAAAGAATTGAAAAATTTTATAAAAACAAAATGACTCCTTTAAAATTTAAAGAATGTGTTGCAAAAATCACTCCTTATATCAGTGCCAATTTCAAACAAGATTTATTGCAAAATTATGAAAAAAAAGAGTGGAGAAAAGTTATAGCAATGCTTTTAGAATATTATGATAAAACCTATAAACAACCGCAAAAAATGGATTTTAAAGTTAATACCGATGATATTTCAAAAGCTAAAGAAGAGCTTTTGAATTTTTTAAAAACTAAGCATAAGATTAATTTTTAAGAGATTTTAAAATAAAGTCAATAAATTCATCACTATCGTTTGGACAAGAAATTAATGCATAATCTTGTGCAGCTAAATGTCTGTATTCCATACCTAATTCAAAGATAGTTTCAGAGCAATCAATGCAAAAAGATATAGGATAAATCAAGGCCTTATTTTTAAGTTTTGCTAAAATATCACTTGTGCTAGGTTCTAGCCATTTTACAGGGCCTAACTTAGACTGATAAGAAAGAATGATTTCTTCAAAATGATTTTTCAGCTTTTCTTTTAAAATTTGAATATGCTCATTAATGTGCTTTTCATACAAATCTCCTTTTTGTATAAGAGAAATTGGCAAAGAATGGGCTGAAAAAATAAGAGTTTTGGCATCAAATTGATTTTTTTTATCTAAGATATGAGAGACAATCATTTGATTATAATTTGCATCTTTATAAAAAATATCCATTATTTTAATCTTGCTTGTGATGTTTAATTTTTTAATTTCTCTTTGCAAAACTTCAAGTGAAGAAGTTACCGTGGTACAAGAGTGGTGAGGGTAGAGTGGATAAAGGATGATTTCATCTTTTGAATTTAAGGAATATTTTTTTAAAACTTCATTGGCATAAGGTGGGACGTATAAATTGACAAAATCAAAATTAAATTCATTTTGTAAGGAGTTGAGTTTGTGACATAAATTTTGCGTAATTTCGTTTAAAGGAGATTTTCCGCCCATTTTAATATAATTTTTTTGCATGGTTTTGGTGCGTGATAAGGTTATCATCCAAGCCACAAATTTTCTTAAAAATTTATTTTCAATCCCTAAAATATAAGGATCGTTAAACATATTTTTTAAAAAGGTTTTACAATCTTCTAAATGAGTGGCTCCGCCCATATTTAAAAATAAAACCAATTTCAATTTTCTTCCTCTAAGATTTTTTGGACTTCATAAGCATCATCAATATTTGCTAAGAAATGTTCTTTATTGTTGATTAAATTCAGCAAAGCTTGATGCTCGTTAAATAAAGGAGAACTTTTTTCTACTTGAATCTCTTTACCGTCTTTAAGCAATTTAAAATCAGCCAAATTAGCCTCAAAAAAATGTTTTTCTGTTATAAGATGAATTTTTCTAAGTTTTAAAGAACAATTCCAACTTTGATGTAAAGAAGCTATAATCCCTTCAAGCTCACAAGCTAAGATGCTTTCGCTTTCTCTATTTTCATCTTGAGTAAAACGTTTGATAATCTTAGCTTTCGTGATATTTTTTTGGCTTAAAAAGCGAATCAAATCAAGATCATGCACAGCTAAATCATGTAAAATTCCAACATCGTTAATTCTTTGTGGATAAGGTGAAAATCTTTGTATGTTTATACTGATAATTTTTTCATCCTTTAGATTTTGTTTTAAGGCTAAAACGGCAGGATTGAAGCGTTCGCAAAAGCCCACAGCTATTTTTTTATTTTGCGCTATTTGTTTCAATTCTTCAATTTGTGCTAAGTTTAAAGCCAAAGGTTTTTCTATAAGTAGTGCTTTTGCAGAGTTTAAAACTTTTTTTGCAATGTCTAAATGTGAATTAGTAGGCGTTGCGATAATGATAATATCATTATTTTGCTTTATAAATTCATCTAAATTATTGAAAAAAATATTATCAAATTGTCTTAAATTTGAATTTTGATAAAGATCAAGTAAGGCATTGATTTTAAAATGAGGATTTTTAGCAAGCTCATTAAGATGGTTTTGTCCCATTTTGCCAAGACCTATTATACCGATTTTCATTTTTTAATCCCTGAAAAGATCAATAACTTGCTCTTGCTCTTTTTCTTCTAAAAAAGCTGAAAAAGGCAAAGATAAAATGTGCTCGCTCGCATAGCTTGAATTTTTAATTTCCAAATGATTTGCCTCTTTAAAGCAAGGTTGTTTATGAAGTGGGGTTGGATAGTGAATGGCATAAGGTATGTTAGCTTTTTCAAATTTTTGCAAAATATTTGTTCTATTTTCCACTAAAATACTATATTGTGCATAAACGCTTTTAGCGTTGCTATCGATTTTTGGAATCACGCAGTTTTTTAAATTTTCATTATAAATTTTGGCTAGAATTTGTCTTTTTGCAATTTCTTGTTCAAGGTATTTTAATTTTACATTTAAAATAGCTGCTTGAAGCGTATCAAGGCGTGCGTTTATACCTATAAATTCATGCTTATAACGCTCGGTTTGTCCGTGATTGAGTAAAATTCTTATTTTTTGTGCTAAGGCATCATCGTGGCAAAAAATAGCCCCTCCATCCCCATAAGCACCTAAAGGCTTAGATGGAAAAAAGCTGGTACAAGAAATAGGTGCAATAGAGCAAGATTTTTCTCCTTTAAAACTCGCACCAAAACTTTGCGCTCCATCTTCGATAAGAGTAATATTTTTATTTTTTAGCATTTCATTTAAATTTTTTAAATCACTCATTTGTCCAAACATACTTACAGCAATAACTGCCTTTGTTCTAGGCGTGATGGCTTGTTCCACTGCTTTAAAATCAAGATTGTAATTATCAAGGTTGATATCCACAAAAACAGGTTTTGCACCTACTAATGCTACCGCTTCAGCTGTTGCAATGAAGGTAAAATCAGGAACAATCACTTCATCATTTTCTTTAATGTCTAAAGCCCTTAAGGCCAAATATAAAGCACTAGTTCCGCTTGAACATCCTATAGCGTGTTTAATGCCTACAAAATTGGCTAAATTCTTTTCAAATTCGTTCAGTTTTAAACCCCCTATAAAAGAAGAGCTTTGTAAAACGCTTTTAATTTCAGCGTCAATTTCATCTTTATAGGCTAAATATTGTGCATTGAGATTAATGAAATTCATATATACCTTTTTTGCATTATTAAGAGTTTTTAAAATATTTATTGTAGTTTAGTTTTACTTAATTTAAAGTAATTTTGGTATCATATAGTTTTATAAAAATTTTAGGAAGTTTTATGGATATTAGAAAAGCTTATTTAGATTTTTTTGCTTCCAAAGGACATGAAATTACTCCTTCAAGCCCTTTAGTTCCTGATGATGCGACTTTGCTTTTTACCAATGCAGGTATGGTGCCGTTTAAAAGTATTTTTACCGGAGAAATTCCGCGTCCAAATCCTCCAAGAAAAACAAGCTGTCAAACTTGTATTAGAGCGGGCGGAAAACATAATGATTTGGATAATGTTGGCTATACAGCACGTCACCATACTTTTTTTGAAATGCTTGGGAATTTCAGTTTTGGAGATTATTTTAAAGAACAAGCGATTTCTTATGCTTGGGAATTTGTCACTCAAATTTTAAAACTTCCTAAAGATAGACTTTATGTAACCGTTCATCAAGACGATAATGAAGCTTTTGAAATTTGGCAAAAGCATATAGAAAAAGAAAGAATTTATAAATTTGGAGATAAGGATAATTTTTGGCAAATGGGCGATACAGGCCCTTGCGGTCCTTGCAGTGAAATTTTTTATGATCAAGGTGCTGAACATTTTAATAGCGCTGAAGATTATATGGGTGGGGATGGAGATAGATTTTTAGAGATTTGGAACCTTGTTTTTATGCAGTATGAAAGAAGTGCTGATGGAACTTTAAGTCCTTTACCAAAGCCAAGTATTGATACAGGAATGGGTCTTGAAAGAGTTATGGCGATCAAAGAAGGGAAATTCAGTAATTTTGATAGCTCTTTATTTATGCCAATTATTGATGAAATTTCTAAGCTTTGCGGAAAAGAATATATATACGAAAGTGGCGCAAGTTTTAGAGTGATCGCTGATCATATACGTTCTAGTGTATTTTTGCTTGCACAAGGGACAAATTTTGATAAAGAGGGCAGAGGCTATGTTTTAAGACGAATTTTGCGTCGCGCTCTAAGACATGGTTATTTGTTGGGATTTAAAAAGCCTTTTATGTATAAATTAGTTGATATAGTTTGCCATTTAATGGGAGATCATTACACTTATTTAAATGAAAAAAAAGAATTTGTTAAAGAACAAATTCGACTTGAAGAAGAAAGATTTTTAAGCACTATAGAAAATGGAATTGAAATCTTTAACGAAGAGCTTAAAAACACTCAAGAAATTTTCAGCGGAGAAGTTGCTTTTAAACTTTACGATACTTATGGTTTTCCGCTTGATCTAACTCAAGATATGCTTAGAGAAAAAAATCTTAAAGTGGATGAGGAAAAATTTGAAGCTTTAATGCAAGAACAAAAAGAGCGTGCCAAGGCTTCTTGGAAAGGAAGTGGAAGTAAAAATGCAAGCGGTGATTTTAAGATTTTGCTTGAAAAATTTGGAGAAAATGAATTTGTTGGTTATGAAAAAATAGAATGCGAAACTAAAATTCTTGCTCTTTTGGATGAAAATTTTAAAGAAATTTCATCCCTTCGGGGTAAAGGTTGGGCGATGCTTGAAAAAACGCCTTTTTATGCAACGAGCGGTGGACAAAGTGCCGATGTGGGATTTTTAGATGATTGTGAAGTTTTAGACACTCAAAAATTCTTTGGACTTAATCTTAGTTTTGTAAATGCTAATAAAGAATTAAAAATCAATGATAATATAAAAGCAAAGATTGATTTTGAAAAAAGAGAGCAGATTGCACGTCATCACTCAGCAACCCATCTTTTACATCATGCTTTAAGAGAAATTTTAGGCAGTCATGTTTCTCAAGCAGGTTCTTTGGTGGAATTTAATAAATTAAGATTTGATTTTACCCATCCTAAAGCCTTAAGTAAAAAAGAGCTAGAATGCATTGAAAAAAGAGTCAATGAAATGATTATACTTTCAAGCGATGCAGTGCTTGAAAGTATGTCTTTAGATGAAGCAAAAAAGAGCGGAGCTATAGCTTTGTTTAATGAAAAATATCAAGATAATGTTCGCGTATTAACTTTAGGAGAAAGTAAAGAGCTTTGTGGTGGAACTCATGTTTTAAATACAGCACAGATTGGTAGTTTTTATATCGTTAAAGAAAGTGGCGTGAGTGCAGGCATAAGACGCATAGAAGCGGTTGTATCTAAAGCGGCTTTAAAATTTGTAAAAAATCAGCTTGATGAAATGGCTAAAATCAAAGAAGAATTAAAAAATAATGATGTTTTAAATGGGATAAAAAAACTTAAAAATGAAATTATTATCTTAAAAGAAGAATTAAGAAATTCAAATAAAACAGAATTAAAATCAAAAAATATTAATGGGATACAAATTTGCGTTGAAAGTATCCAAAACGGTGATATTAAAGCTATGATTGATGATTTTAAAAATAAATTTAGTAAAGCTGTGATTTTACTTGCTCAAGTAAAAGAGGGTAAAGTTCTTCTTGCCGCTGGAGTAAAAGACGCTCCTTTAAAAGCTGGAGTTTTGGTTAAAGAAGCGGCGCAAATTTTAGGTGGAAATGGTGGTGGAAGAGATGATTTTGCTACAGCAGGAGGTAAAGATATAACTAAACTCGATGAAGCTTTAAAGCAAAGCTTGGATCATATAGAAAAAGCAATTCAATGTTAATTCTCGCATCAAGTTCTTCTTCGAGGGCAAAATTGCTTCAAGAAGAAAATATTGAATTTAAGCAAATTACTTTTGATTATGATGAAAATTTAAATAAAAATATTTTAGCAAGTTTATATGTTCAAAATGTCGTTCTTCAAAAGGAAAAACAATTTCTTGCTGCTTTTGAAAAAGATTTTTTAAACGAAACTGTGCTTTTTGCTGATAGTATTGTTTGCATAGGAGATAAAATTTTAACCAAAGCAAAGGATAAAAATGAAGCTTATGAAATGCTCGCTTTACAAGATGGTAAAAGTGCAAGTATTTTGAGTGCTTTTTTATTGGTTAATACTCAAAAAAGAGTTTTTTCTCTTTCTAAAACAACGCTCTATTTTAGAGAATTTGATAAAAATGCCTTAAAAGATTATGTAGAAAATAATCTTTTTCAAGGCAAGGCGGGTTGCATTATGCATGAAGGTTTTCATGGGCAATTTATAAAAAAACAAATAGGAAATTCAAGTACAGCTTTAGGGCTTGATACCCAAACTTTAAAGGCTTATTTATGAAAATTTTAAGATATATTTTTTCATTTTTTAGTTTATTATTGATCGCAGGTGCTATTTATATTGGATATCTTTTTACAAGTATGGATACTCAAGATTATATTTTTAAAGAATATAAACCACCTCTTACAACACAAATTTTTGATCGAAATGGAAAATTAGTAGCCAATATTTTTGAACAGCATCGCTTTTACGCAAAATACGATGAATTGCCTCCACGCCTTATTGAAGCTTTAGTAGCAATTGAGGACACGAGTTTTTTTGAACACAACGGAGTAAATATTGATGCTATTTTTAGAGCAGGATTAAAGGTAATAAAAAATGCTGGAAAACCAGTAGAAGGAGCTTCTACTCTTACTCAGCAATTTATAAAAAATACCGAATTAACCCCAGAAAAAACTATCACTCGAAAGATTAGAGAAGCCTTGCTTGCTTATAAAATTGAAACCTTGCTAACCAAAGAGCAAATTTTAGAAAGATATCTAAATTTCATTTTTTTTGGACATGGGTATTATGGCATTAAAACTGCTGCACAAGGATATTTTCATAAAAATCTAAACGAGTTAAGCCTTAAAGAAATTTCTATGCTAGTAGGAATACCTAAAGCTCCAAGCAGCTATGATCCTACAAAACATCTTGATCTTTCTATTGCACGTGCGAATAATGTTTTATCAAGAATGTATAGCTTAGGTTGGATTTCAAAAAGTGATTACGATAGTGCTATTAAAGAAGTTCCTAAAGTTTATAATGACACTTTAACACAAAATGCAGCTCCTTATGTTGTAGATGAGGTAATAAAACAGCTTGATTCTAGTATTAAAGATTTAAAAACAGGGGGATATAAAATTAATCTAAATATTGATTTAGATGTTCAAGAGATGGCGCAAAATGCTTTAAAATTTGGCTATGATGAAATAATCAAGCGCGATAAGGATGCGAATTTAAGTACTTTAAATGGTGCTATGGTTGTTGTTAATCATCAAAGTGGTGATGTTTTGGCACTTGTTGGTGGGGTGGATTATGAAAAAAGCAATTATAATCGTGCCACTCAAAGTATGCGTCAACCAGGAAGTTCTTTTAAGCCTTTTGTGTATCAAACAGCTATTAATTTAGGCTATTCTCCTATGAGTGAAATTGCGGATATTTCTAGAATTTTTGAAGGTGGTGATAAGATTTGGAAGCCTAAAAATGATGGAGGAAAATTTTTGGGTTTGATCACTTTAAAAGAAGCTTTAACGCGTTCAAGAAATCTTGCCACCATTAATCTCGCACTCGATATGGGGCTTGATGTGCTTTATTCTAAACTTATGGAATTTGGATTTAAGGATATTCCTCCTAATTTATCTATAGTTTTAGGAAGTTTTGGAATTTCTCCTTTGGAGTATTCTAAATTTTATACTATGTTTGGAAATTATGGAACGATTAAAGAGCCGCAAATCATAAAAGAAGTTCAAGATAAAAATGGTAAAGTTATTATGCATTTTGAATCAAGTGAGCATAAGGTAAGTGAACCAGAACAAGGTTTTTTAGTGCTTGATATGATGAAAAATGTCGTTGATTATGGTACAGGACGCAATGCTAAAGTTGCTGGTATAGATATAGCCGGAAAAACAGGAACAACCAATAAAAATGTCGATGCTTGGTTTTGTGGGATTACTCCAGAAATTGAAGCGTTGATTTGGTATGGAAATGATAACAATAAACCTATGCGCTACACTGAAGGTGGTGCTAGAACTGCAGCACCAGTATTTAGAGAATTTTTAACTCAGTATATAGAAAAATTTCCAAATACAACGAGAAAATTCAGTATCCCAAATGGTGTGTATCGTGGAACTTATAAAGGAAAAAGTGCTTATTATACCACTAAATCACCTTTACCAAGAAAGAATATAAATTTTAATGAAAGTGAAATTTTGTTTTAAAACTAAAATAAATTGAAGTAAGATTGAAATATAATAAAAATTAAATTGGATTATAAAACCAATTTAATTTAAAAATTTTTAAAAGTAAAAGTATATATTTTTAAAAAAATAAAAATTGCTTATTAATTTCTTACTTTTTTAAATCTTTCGCTAAATTCTAGTTTTTCGACAATCTCTATTTTGGTGGGAATTTTATAATTTGCTAATTTATCTTTACAAAATAATCTAATTTCTTTTTTGAGTTCTAAAGAATTTAATATTTTTCCTTGTTCTAGAGCTATCTTAGCACACACGCTTTGTCCGGTAATAGGATTTTTTTGAGAATATACTAAACAATCTTGAATAAAAGGAATTTGTAAAATTATTCCTTCGACTTCTTGAGGCAAAACTTTTTCTCCGCCAACATTGATTATTTCTTTGTTTCTGCCTATGATCTTTATATATTCTTCGCCATTTTCATGAATAACTTCAACTAAATCTCCAGTTGCAAAATATCCCTCGTTATCAAAAGCAGAATTGTCAGCGTTTAAATATCCTAAACTTTGAGTATTACTCTTTATGAAAAGCTCATTGTTGATAATTTTATAATCAACATTTTCAAGTTTAATAAAATCTTTATAACTTTTTGTTTGCGCAATACCTATTTCGCTTGTGCCAAATGTTTGAAGAAATTTAACTTTAGGAAATACTGTTTTTAATTTTTCCAATAAAGCCTCAGGCATCTTTTCAGTTCCATAAGTAATTAACCTTAAAGAGCTTAAATCGTATTGTTCAACCGCATTAGAAATTAAGAATAAATTGAGCAAAGACGGAGAAGCTGGCAGCAGCGATATTTTATATTTTTCTATACTTTTTGCCAATAAATCAACATTTTTTCTATCTTTTATTGCTATACCACAAGCATTCATACTCAAACAATTTAATAAGGTATTTAATCCACCAATATGATCAAACATTAGAAAAAGAAGCATATTGATATGTTTGTATTTTTTATCAATATAAGAATTAAGTATTTTTTGTAAATCATGTACAATTACTTTTGGTTTTCCAGTGCTGCCACTTGAAAATAAAATTAACCCCGCTTTATTTTGACTTGTCAGTTTTTTAATAATTTCATGCTGGGTTAAATTATCTTGTTGATCATTGAAACTAATTTGTCCATCTTTAAATAAGATATCGCAATTAATTTCTTTTAATTTATTATCAATTTCTTTTTCATCAATCAAGGGAATGGCGATTTTGTTTAATTCTATGCAAGCTAAAAATAAAGCCACGCTATCACAATCATAGTCACCTATAATTGCAACTAATTTACTATTGGTTTTGCTTTTTAAAATTTCAATTTTGTTAAGGGTATTTTCGCGTAATTGCTTGTAAGTATAATGTTTATTTTCATAAATTAAGGCATGATGATCTTGAAATTTTAGTTTAAATATCTTTTTTAAAAAATCATTGCTAAATTCAGCCATTAATGCCACCTAAGTAAAGAATTTGTCCTGTTATAAAATCACTCTTTTCATCTATAAAAAAATCAACAACATTAATCACATCTTTAACTTCACCAAATCTTTTTATAGCTTGTTTATTTAATAAATCATCAATTTTATTTTTAGGAACATTTTTTATAAGATCCGTTGGAACTGGAGTAGGGCCTATAGCATTGCAAGTGATGCCAAAAGGACTTAATTCTTTAGCGCAAATTTGAGTAAGACTACAAATAGCTGCTTTTGAAGCTGCATATATAGCCTCGCCTTCTAATCTTAAAGGGGTGGCTACTGTAGAAAAATTGATAATTCTATAAGGCATAGAAGTATTTTCTTTTTTGTAAGTTTGACTCATAATTTTAGCCACTTCTCTTATAAACAAAAAACTACCAAAAAAGTTAGTGTTAAAAATATTTTCTACACTTTTATTAGGCGTTGTTAATAGGTGATTCATCGAGGCTATACCTGCGTTATTGATCAATATGTCTATTTTTTTAAATTCTTTTTTGATATTTCTGATCATATTAACAACTGACATTTCATCGCTAACATCTAATTCAAAATGTCTATAGTTTGGATGGTTTATGCTAGCCTTGCCTCTTGAACACCCGCAAACAATATGATTTTTTTCTAAATAATACTCACTAAGTTCTTTACCTATGCCTTTTCTGGTTCCAGTTATAACGATAATTTTTTGCATCTTATTCTTCAATTTTTTGTACAATATATTCTGCTAAAGAATTAACATCTTTAAATGGAGAATTTCTGGAACTCATCATTTTTTCATCTGCTAAAATTATGTCTTTGCCAAATTTTTCACTTAATAAAGCTTCCAAATCGGAAACCAAGCTAACTAAAGCTAATGAATCCAAGCATCCGCCAAGTCCATTATAAAGCTTTGTATCTTCTTTGCAATTTTTTAGCTCTTCAATTTCATAATCATCAGCAGATGATTTTAATAACTGTATAATTAAATTTCGTATTTCATTAAGCATTTTAAACCTTTATAAAATATATTTCATTGACTTTTAGATCTAAATTATACTAAAATAAAACTGATATTATTCTTTGAAATTATAGATTAAGAGTAATAAGGAGATTTATGCACGCAAAACCTTATATTATTATCATGGGTGCTAGTAATTCATGTTTACCCGGGGGATTAAGAGCAGGTCTTAGTCAAGATCATGTTATATATGATAATTTATCCATAGGTGGTTCAATTGCTTCAAGTAAAATTTATACCATATTAAAACATAAAGAAAAGATAAAAAAAGCTGATTTAATAATTTTGGAATGTAATTTGGCAGATGTTGACAGAGTTATATATAAAGATATAAATTTAAATGAATGCATTAGAAATACTTGTTGGCTATATGAAGAACTATATAAATTAAATAAAAAAGTTTTAAATTTATTATTGGTTAATTCAAAGAAAAACCAAGTCGAGGTATATATTAGAAATATTCATAAATACTTGTGTAATAAATATGGTTTTAATAGTATTGATATGCATGATTATTACGAAAGTAAAGAAATTTTAGATTTTTATATTTCTCATCCAGATCCTGTGCATCAAATTCATACCATTATGTATAATCTCGGTAAAAATATTGTTGATCATTTAGAATATTTTAAGATACCTAAAAAAAATATAAAATTAACCAATCCCAAATTTTATTTTCTAACTCCTTTAGAGTTGCATCCCAATAAAAAATTAAAATATATATTACGAAAGCACATTATATTTCAAGAGTGTGAAGTTTACAGAGTTGAAAAAGATATTCAATTGAAATTTCCTAATTATTTTTACAACTGTATATTAATAGGAATTCATACTTATATTGAAGATTTAACAATAAGAAATTGGATGAGAAAAAGACAGAGTTATGGTAGCTTAGTTATATCAAATAAAAATAAAACGATTGTAAAATCAGCTGCGTGTTTTAACACTTTTTTAGATATTAAAGAAGAATTTATCATTGACGAATTCTCTCACATTAGGTTTAATAATGAAAATTTACCCATATCTGAAAATTCGTTTATGGTTGCTTTTGAAGACAACAAATCAAGTACTTTGGATCATGTAGATATTTCAGCATTTCTTCTAGCTGATCAAAATGGAAAATTTGATTTTAGCAAAGAAATTGCTTTCGTAAAAAATAATGATATTTTCGTAGATGAAGAATATGATTTTAGTTATTTAGTTCCTCCTGTTGAAGATTATAAATCTGCTATCGAGGAATATAATTTTAGAATGGATCCTATAAAACTAGCCCCTCTACAAAACCAAATCAATACTTTAAATACTCAAATAACCAATTTAACCAATGAAAAACAAAAAATACTGGTTGAAAAAAACAATCT
>NZ_NXMA01000020.1 GCF_005406215.1 Campylobacter aviculae
TATCCTGATTATAAAGAAGCTTTAAAATTTAAAGAACATTTATCTTATAAATTAGGACAAGCTCTAATAAAAGCTAATAACAATTGGTATGGGGGGGGGTATATCAAATTGTGGTTTGAGATAAGAAAACTTAAAAAAGAATTTAGAAATAAAAAAGCATAATTTTTCATTTAAGATCGAATTTAATTATTTTTAAAAGATAAGCCCAAGAATTCAAATAAAAATTTGAAATTAAAAAAACAATTGGATTACTTTTAAGAAAAATCTTATTTAAAAAACTAAAGTTTAAGAAAAATAATCCCAAGCAACTTTGATGATGGTTATACCTACTACGATTAAAAATAGGCTTTTGATAAATTTTCCATTGGTTTTTAATACAAGTTTAGAACCCAAAAAAGCTCCTAAAATTTGTCCAATACCCATAATCAAACCTACTTTCCATAAAACTTCATATTGCCAAAGAAAAATAGCTAGGGCGACAATATTACTTGTAAAATTTAAAATTTTTGTATTCATGCTCGCTTTTTTCATATTAAAACCAAGTAAGGTTACACAAGCAAATATCCAAAAAGATCCTGTCCCAGATCCTAAAAAACCATCGTAAAAACCCAAAGTTAATCCGCATATAAGATAGAAAATCTTAATATTTTTAATCTTTGGATCATTTTCATATTTTCCTAGATTGGGTCTTAAAGCCGTATATAAGAAAGTTAAAGTTAAACAGATTAGGATAATAATTTTTAAATTCTCATCCTTAACGAAAAGCACACTATAACTTCCTATAACTGCTCCTATTGCAGTAAAAAATACCCCCCAAGCAAGATAAGGTAAGGTTGTAGATTTAAAATAAGTGATAGTTGCAGTAAAAGCTCCACATACGCTTTGAACTTTATTAGTCGCAATAGATAAATGTGCAGGAATTCCACAAGCTATAAGTGCCGGTAGGGTTATGAGTCCGCCTCCACCTACTATAGAATCTATAAAACCTGCAAAAAGTGCCGCAAAAAATAATACAAAATAATAAATAGTATCTAAATGTTCAAAGCCCATGTATCAATCTCCTTGCTTTGCCCTAAGCGATAAAGTGCAAAATCATATTTGATAGGATCATTTGCATCAAATTCTCTCAGTTTTTGTGTAAGTTCTAATACACTTTTATAATCATATATTTTACGCTTTAAAAGTCCTAAAGTCAAGGAAATTTTAAAAAGATGAGTATCAAGAGGGATCAAAAGATCTTTAGTGTGTATATTGGTAAAAATTCCAAAATCAAGTTCATCTTTTCTTACCATCCATCTAAGATACATATTATAACGCTTTAGTGGTGAAGTTGGTTCATTTTTCCAAATTTGTCCAAAGAAAAAATCATATCCATGGCTTGAATAGGAATTGATTTTTCGGATTCTTTGCATAAAAGCAAGGATAGCATCTGTAATATTTTGCTTTTTTTGGTAAGCTTGAGTAAAAAGTTCATTTAAAGAAATTTCATTTTTGAGTCTTGAAAGGGTAATAAAAATTTCCAAAATATCTTTCTCATTTTGAAAACGATATTTTAAGCCTTTTAAATTTTTTCTAATTTGCTTTTCATTTGCATCAAGCAAAGAAAAATCAAGCTTATTTAAAAAATTAACTATGTTTTTAGCATTACCATAAGCAAATAAAGCACAAAGTAAAGCTATGAATTCATCCTTGTAAATTTTAGCTACTTGCAAAGGATCAGGATTTTCAAATAAAGCTTCTCTAGTATTTTTTAAACTAACTAGAGCATCAAGTTTGATTTTTAATTCCTTTAAGTGTTTCAAACACAACCTTTTTTTGCTAAGATTAAATTTAGCAAATTAAAACTTGTCAAAATTATGATTTAAGTCCTAGCAAGGTGTCAAGCATCTGATCTATGGTTGTAACTATCTTTGATGCAGCTCCATAACTTGATTGCCATTGTATGAGTGCAGCAAGCTCTTCATTAGTATTAACTCCACTTTTAGACTGGTACTCGCTATATACAGAATTGTAAAAAGTCTGATTGCTAGCATTTACTATGTTATTGTTTTCTCCATCAGATCCTATTTTTCCTGTAAATTTACGATAATACTCTTCCATAGTAAGTTGATCAATTGTTCCGTCTTCATTATAAAAATTAATTTTATTATATTGAAGCTGTATGATTTTATTGGCCATATCATTACCGCTATCTACTCCATTTAAACTCGCTCTTACCGTACTTGGATCGTTTAAAATAGAATCTTTTACTTTTATATCACTAGCACTACCTCCGCTAAAAAATCCTCCCACGCTAAAAGCACCTGCAAAATTAGTTCCCTTATCTTCTATAGCAATTTTGAATCCTGGTTTTGCATTGATCTGAAACAAGCCATCTCCAGATACTGGATCATAACTAAAACTTACATTGATAAGATCATCAACATCGTTGTTCGCATTATTATCTCCATTATCATCTGTATTAGATCTGATTTGACGTACAATATCATCCATCGTTGTATTGACATCAATGTTAATAGTTTTAGTAACCTGTTTATCACCTTTTTCATCATAAATTACAATATCAAAACTTCCTGGTTGTATAGTCCTATCATAATTCATCAAAGGAATATTACCTTGAAGTCCTGGAAGATAGTCAGAAGTTACCGAAGTCTTTGCAGAACTTGCATAAAGATTATTGGTTTCATTAATCATTGTCTTTGCAAAAGTATCTAAAGAATCCATATAACCTTGTATAATTCCATCATTATACTTTCCTTTGGTTTTATCATAATCTCTACCACGTAAATCAAGCTGAGCTCCTAGTTGTCCTCCTGAAATTTTACCTGTTAGATCCCTTACTTTTTCATCCGCAGTTTCATAATAAATGCTATAGGATTTATTTTTATCATCATAGTCAAGTTTTAAGGGATGAAAATTAATTCCATCGACTATACTATAGCCTTCTATGCTAAGATTATATTGATGTCCCGGATCATTTATGGTTGTGTCTAAGCGATTGTCTTGGTTGATTTCCGTTTTACTGGCTACAGCACTTACAAGTTTTGAGAGTGTAAGTTCAAGTTCATCTCTTCTGTCTCTTAATTCATTGGCATGTTCAGTTGGAAGAGCTTCTTGGCCATAAATTTGCTTATTAATGGTGGCGATTTCTTCGCCAATTCTATTGATTTCATCAACTGTCGATTTAATATCATTATTAATCTTTTTTTGAATTTTATCTAGAGTTGAAAAAGTATTATTAATACTTTCGGTTAAAGTTTGAGAAGCCTTTACTAAAGCTATTTTGGTAGCATTTTCATTTGGATTAGATGCAAAATCATTCCAGGCTTTATTGTAGTTTTCCAAATCTTGCAAAATACCTGTTTTTTGTATATCTGGAAAACGTTCAGATATTTCTTGTAAAGTTGAGGCCATATATTTGGTATATTCTAGTTGGGTTGAAGCCCCTTTTAATTTATAATAAGAATATTCATCATGTAAACGAACAATGCTTTCTATGGCCGTTCCTGTACCAACTTGCACTCCACCTGTAGTAACATAGCCATTAGTGGTTTGCACAACCCTTTGTCTAGTGTAAAAAGTTGCATTAGCATTAGAAATATTATTACTTGTAGTTGCAATTTGCACTTCATTTGCTTTTAATCCTGTAACACCTGTATATAAAGTTCCAAAAATACTCATATTCTAATCCTTATACATTAATCTTAAAAATTGACTCTGGAGTTGTCTTTTTATCTCCATAAGCATTATTCGTTCCATCATTAAGATTAAACATTTTATTTACCAAGCCATCATAAAAATCTTTAACAATGAGAACAAATTTGGCATATTCTTTATTTGTAGTATGCAAGGTTTGAAGATTTTTTTTAAGTGAATCTAATTTTTGTTTATCTTCATCATCAAGTAATTCGCTAAGTCCTTTAGTAGAACTATTATTTAACTCTACTAAGGCAGCATCGAGTTGTTTTTTAGCTATCGTAAATTCAGAAATAAGTTTATTTTTTTCTTCAACGCTAGATGTAACCGTATCGTGTTTTGCAACTTTTATATTTTCAATGTCTTCTTGTGTTAATGTTATTAATTTCTCTAAAATAGCATTAACTTCATCAAGATGTTTTTTAAGCATTTTCTCTCCTTTTTTTACTCAAAAAAGAGAGAAAATTATTTTTAAATTAAAGAATCAGCTATAGCAGCTGCTGTGGCCTTTGTATCAATTTTATAAGTACCATTCTTAATTTGTTCTGCAATTCTTGCAGCCTTATCGTTCTCTGTTTTTTGAGTGTCGTTTGTTTTAGTTTCTTTGTTTGTTTGTGCTGTATTTAATGTGGAGCTTGCCACGTAGCCTTGTTGTATAGGATTTATCATTTCTGCCTCCTTGAAATTTTTGTATTTTAATCCTCTACAAGCTATATCGGCCAAAAATTAAAAAACTTAACCCCTTTCTTTTAAAAAATCGTATAATAATTTTGAAAAACCCATTCCACCGCTTAAAGCCTTACTCATAGTGTCATTATACATGGACGAATAAATTTCATCACTTGCATCTTTTCCAAAAAGTGAATTTTGAGTTTTTAAAGTTATATCTAAAACCTGTTTTAAAAAAACTGCTTCAAAAGCGTCGGTTTGTTCTTTTAAAGCTTCATCTTCTTTTGTTTTGGTTACTATATCATTATCATTTATTTTGATCTTAGATTCTAAATTTCTCGATGCTTTATTTAATAAAACATCATTCATATTAAATGTATTTAAAAAATTATCCACTTTCATTTATATGATCTCCAAATCAGCTGTAATAGCACCTGCGCGCTTTAAATTTTCCATAATAGCTATAATATCATTTGGAGTTGCTCCAAGTTTATTAAGCATTCTAGCTATATTTGCAACCGTGCTTTTACCATTGTTAATTCTTAAGGTATTGGAACTTGGATTTATAAAACCACCATCTTTCATATCAATTTCATTTTGAGCCGCAGCCGCATTATTATTTGGATCAATTTTTATGGTAATATCTTTATGAGTGATTAAAACAGGTTCAACCTCTACATCCACACCCGCTATCACTGTTCCTGTTCTTTCATCAATAATAACTTTACTTTCTGGAGTATAAGCTATATCTTGATTTAAAACTCTTGCCATAAAATCTACATTTGAAAAATCTTCAGGCTTTTTAAGTTTTATAGTTCGAGAATCAATAGCTTTGGCAACATCTTCACCAAAAATATTATTAAGAACTCTTTCTATATTGCTAGCAGTTTGAAAATCTGCCACTTTTAAACTTAATGTTAAATCATTATTCTGACTGAAATTTTGTGGAATTTCTCTTTCTACATTGGCTCCACCCATAACAGTGGCCGCAGTAGAATGGCTACCTGCACCCCCTGGTCTAGCTGTAAGCCCTCCAGTTGAGATAGAACCTTGTGCTATAGCATAAATTTCGCCATCGATTCCGCGAAGTGCTGTAAGCAAAAGTGTACCACCCTGTAAAGATTTTGCATCCCCTAGCGATGAAACGGTGATATCAAGCTTATCCCCACTTTTAGCAAAAGCAGGAAGTTTTGCTGTTACCATTACAGCTGCCGTATTTTTGGATTTAATATCTGCTGGATCTACTTTAATATTCATACCTTGCAAAAGATTAGATACAGATTGTAAAGTAAATTTAGAACTTGTTCCATCTCCGCTACCATTAAGACCCACAACAAGTCCATAACCTATAAGCTGGTTATCTCTAACACCGACTGTATTTGCTACATCCTTGATTTGTATTGCAAAAATACTTGTCATAAAGAGTAAAAAAAATATTAAAACTCTCATGGATTATTCCTTTAATCTATATTAATTACAGATTAAAGCAAAAAGTGTTCCAATTTTAAATTTCTAAAGTATTTTCATAAAAGCTAAGAGCTGTTGATCCAAATTTTTTGAATTTGATTTTTGAAAATTCCTCTATATTTTCAGGAATTATCACTTGTGAATTGTGTTCAAAAATAATTTTTTCTATATTTTTTCGATTTAAGCTAATCAAAAGATTGTAAATTCTTTTATAAATCTCTTCGAATCCTTTTCTAATATTAAAAGGTGGATCTAAATAGAGAATCATTGGAATATTTTCCTTGGTTAATTTTTCCACAAGAGATGGTAAAATCTCAAAAGTATCGCCATGAATTACACTTAAATTGTTATCAATTTTGGAATTTTGCATCGCGATTTTATAAGCATTTTTATCAAGTTCAATAGCATAAGATTTTAAAGCGTAATTACTCAAAGCTTCAGCTGCCATTAAAGCACTTCCGCCAAAGGCTTCAATGAAAATTTTATTTTTTAAATTTTGCCTTATTACATTAAAAACGCAAGCTTTCACTATACTTTTAGTACTTCTTGTTTTTTCAAACGAGGGTAAAAGAAGTTTTTTTCCTTTATACAAACCGCTTTCTATATAGGCATAAATTTTAGGTTGAATCAAGTGGTTTTTGTTTGCTTGGTGATTTGATTTCAGTATGTTTTTTTGGTTACTTAAAAAATCTTTTACATAAGTAAAATCTTTATTCATGCATTAGGGCTTTTACAAGTTTGTCTTTAAGTTCGCTAATGGCAGAATCAATTTTTGTTTGATAATCTTTTCTAAATTCTTCAGCTATAGAGTCTATTTTTACTTCTAAAATTTTCTTTTTTTCTTCTGCAAGTTTTTGCGCTGTTGCCTTTAAGGCACTATCAAAATCATTTAATGATTTAAATAACACCTCTTTGCTAAATGGAACACTCAAAAAAGGAGAATTAGGAGCTATAAGAAATAAAGGTTTGCTTGAAGAGATTTTTTCATCACTAATAACAAAATCGCAATCTTTTTTCATTACCAAATGTTCTTTTAAAAAAAGCTCCAAAGCTCTTTCTATAAGAATGTCTTTGCACTCTAGGGAAATTTTCATATCAAGGTTACTTTTAATTCATGATTTTGTAAAGTTGGGCTTTTAATACCTTGAATTAAAGATAAAAATTCTAAATGGCTTAAAACATAAAAATCTTTAAAATCTCTATTGCTTATATCCATGAGTTTTTTTGCACATGTATCAAACATGTAAAAATCTTGAGGATTTTTTACAACTAAAAAATCACTTCCACTATCGTAAGCGTCTAAAAGAATATTTGCTGCCATTTTATAGCTGAGTTCACCATTGAGTTTTAAGATATCAAAGCCATTATTTTTTTGGGCATTTTCGTATGAAATAAATGTAGCTTTGATTTTTGATTTTAAATTATCACAAGGTTTAAATCCATAAAAAGCTATATTAAAATTATTAAAATCATATTTAACTTCACCAAGTTCTTTTATCTCATTTTCAAAAGCACTATTTTTAGGTAAGTCAACATGTAATAAATTTTCATCAAAAAGACCTAAATTCAAAATTTCTTTTTTTAAATTTTCAATCACATTTTCTACTTTTTGATTAGTGCCATTAATATGATAAAAAATTCCTTTTTCGGGATCAGCAATGGTTTTTAAAATTTCTACTTTTTTATCTGGATATTTTTTAATCATTTCAAAAGCAAGATAAAATAAAGCATCGCCCATATAATCAGGGAGAAATTCTAAAATTTCATTGGCATAGTACAAATAATCGTATTTTTCATAAAATTTTCTATCTTCTTCATTGCCAAAAGGAGCAAGATATTGATATTTGCTCAAAAAATCATCTTTATTGATAATTAAATCCTTTATAGCTCTTTTGGTATTTAAAGGTTCAATAATAAGATTAAAGTTATATTTTTGAATCAGTTCTTCTAAAGGAGTATTAAGAGATGTAACTTGTTTGTTTACAAATACGTGAGAATTTTCATTTTTTTCAAATTCGAAATAAATATCATCATCCTGTACTTGTAAAAGTAGATCATAAAGGCTTGTAAAATTTTCATAATTATCATAAATATAAGGCTTATAATAACTCTCATAATCTTTATTTTTATCAAATCTAAAAATTCTAAGTTCTAAATTCCTCATAACCCTTCCTTAAAAAAATATTATTTATAATCTTCTACGAGTGAAATATTATATAAAAAAAAATTAAAATTTAATAGAATTTAAAAAGAAATTTCATAAAATTTTTTTATGAATAAAGAAGATTTTATAATCCACGCTTTTTTAAATGAAAAGAATGGCGATGATGGTGCCATTATTAATCAATGGTGCTATAGCAAAGATTTGTTTTTTGAAAATGTACATTTTAAAAGAGAATGGCTTAGCTTAGAGCAAATTGCTACTAAGGCGATGCTTGTTAATATCTCAGATGCCATCGTGATGAATGCAGAACCAAAATACGCACTTTTAGGACTCGCTTTACCCAATTTAAGCAATGAAGAAATCAAAATTTTACAAAAAGGTTTTTTAAAAACAGCAAAAAAATTTGGCATAAAAATCATAGGTGGCGATACGATTTATAATGATAAAATAGATATTAGCATTACTATTATTTCTAAAATAAGAAAAAAAGCTATTTTTAGAAAAGGCTTAAAAAAAGGACATTTACTAGCTTATACGGGAAATTTGGGAGAGAGTTTAAGAGGACTTGAAATTTTGCAAAATGGTGGTAAATTAAATTTAAATCATCGTTTTATAAAACCAAAATTAAGAGCAGATTTTTTTTATGAAATTGCCCCTTTTATTTCTTGTGCTATGGATATTTCAGATGGTTTGAGCAAAGATTTATCAAGGCTTTTAGTAAAAAATAAATGTGGCATTGAATGGCTAAAAAATTTGGATGATTATACTCTTTATAGTGGGGAAGAATATGAAATTTTATTTGCTTTTGATGAAATACAACGTTTTAAGATAGAGCAAATTGCAAAAAAACATCGTGTGAAATTAAATATTTTTGGAAAAGCAATGAAAGGAAAGTATGAATTTAATGGAAGAGAACACCATTTTTAAGCCTTTATATACTTTAAAACATTCCCCTATTAATGCGTATTTTAGCAAAAATAGTGATGATTTTGTGGTGCGTGAAAAAGCCTTGTATGAATTTAGTGGCAAAGGCGAACATCTTATCTTACACATCAATAAAAAAGATTTAAGTACCAATGAAGCTTTAAGAATTTTAAGTGAAATTAGTGGGGTAAAAATACGCGATTTTGGTTATGCTGGACTTAAGGATAAGCAAGGTTCAACCTTTCAGTATATTTCTATGCCTAAAAAATTTGAACATGCTTTAAACAATTTCTCTCATCCAAAATTAAAAATTTTAGAAACTTTTACCCATGAAAATAAATTAAGAATAGGACATTTAAAAGGCAATTCTTTTTTTATTCGTTTAAAAAAAGTTTTGCCAAGCGATGCTTTAAAACTTGAACAAGCCATTATAAATTTAGACAAACAAGGTTTTGCAAATTATTTTGGATATCAGCGTTTTGGTAAATTTGGAGATAATTACAAAGAAGGGCTTGAAATTTTGCGCGGCAAGAAAATGAAAAATATTAAAATAAAAGAATTTTTAATTTCAGCTTTTCAAAGCGAACTTTTTAATCGCTATTTGAGTAAAAGAGTGGAATTATCACATTTTTCAAAAGAATTTAGCGAAAAAGAGCTTATGCAAATTTATCATATCTCTAAAGAAGAAGCTAAGAGCTTAAAAAAACAAGATCATTTTTTCAAGCTGTTAAAAGGTGAGATTTTAGGACATTATCCTTTTGGTAAATGTTTTTTATGTGAAGATTTAGAAAGTGAGATTAAGCGTTTTAAGGCAAGAGATATTAGCACTATGGGACTTTTAATAGGCGCAAAAGCGTATGAAGCTAAAGAGGGTTTAGCTTTAAATTTAGAGAATGAAATTTTCAAAGATGCTTGGGAGTTTAAAACTAAAATGCAGGGCTCAAGACGCTTTATGTGGGGGTATTTGGAGGATGTTAAGTGGCGATACGATGAGCAAAAAGCACATTTTTGTATGGAATTTTTCTTACAAAAAGGCTCTTATGCTACAGTGATTTTAGGGGAAATTTTGCATAAAAATTTATTCGAATAAAATCACTCTGCTTTTAAAGCAATTAAAACACCTTCAATCATTTTTTTGATATCTCCATCTAAGATATTATCTACTTGAGAAAAAGCCTCTCCACTACGATTGTCCTTGACTTGTTGGTAAGGAAAAAGCACATAAGAGCGGATTTGATGCCCCCAGCCTATCTCGCTTTTTTCGCCAGAATTTGCACTATCTTGTTGTTTCATGAGTTCAAGTTCATAAAGGCGAGATTTTAGCATTTTAAAAGCGGTTGCTTTGTTTTTATGTTGGCTTCTATCGTTTTGGCATTGTACGACTATTCCTGTTGGAAAATGTGTGATTCTAACGGCTGATTCTGTTTTATTGACGTGCTGTCCGCCTGCACCACTAGCACGATAATAATCAATCCTAATATCTTTTTCTTCGATTTCAATCTCTATATCATCATCAAGTTCAGGACTTACCATAACACTTGAAAAGCTTGTATGACGACGTCCGGCACTATCAAAAGGAGAAGTTCTTACTAAGCGATGAATTCCATTTTCAGCCTTTAAATAACCATAAGCGTTATCACCCTTAACCAAAAAGCTTACGTCTTTAAGTCCTGCTTCATCGCCTTCTTGAAAGTCAAGAGTTTCAACCTTAAATCCTTCTCTTTCACAAAATCTTAAATACATTCTATAAAGCATACTTGCCCAGTCATTACTTTCTGTTCCACCTGCTCCTGGATGAATGGAAACAATTGCGTTTTTGCTATCATTTTCTCCACTTAAAAGCATGGAAATTTCAAGGCTTGTTATCGTATCTTCAAGCTTTGGCGCATCATTAAATAAAGCTTCTAAGGTTTGCATATCGTTTTCTGCATTGGCTAAATCAAAAAGTTCGCTTGCATCATCAACGGCCGATAAAGCTTCTTCGTATTTTTTTAATAAATTTGCAATTTTAGTTTTTTCTTTTCCGATAACTCCAGCTTGTTTAACATCGTTCCAAAAAGAAGGAGAATTTTCTAACTCTTCAATTTCCTTAAGCCTTTCTTGAATGCTTTGTGGTTTGATGATAGAGGCTATATTGCCTACTTTATTTTTAAGAGTTTTTAGTAGTTCGCTAAATTCATAATTATCCATAAAAATTTCTTTCTAAAGTTAATTTTATGCAATTTTAACAAATTTTATCAAAAAATAAGCTAAGTCTATTTTTAATCGTAGTAGGTATAACTATCATCAAAGTGGCTTGGGATTGTTTTTCTTAAACTTTAGTTTTTTAAATAAGATTTTTCTTAAAAGTAATCCAATTTAGTCTTTAAATATAAAGAATTTCATATATCTTTAATTTTTAAATTCTTTTTTTAAGTTTTCTTATCTCAAACCACAATTTGATATACCCCCCCCCATACCAATTGTTATTAGCTTTTATTAGAGCTTGTCCTAATTTATAAGAAAGTTGGTTTCGAATTCTTGCTCTGGATGTGCCGTATTCAACTTGGAAGGAAATTTTGATTGATTTTTTAACAAGTACTTTTTATTCATCGGTTAAATCAGATAATTGAATATTTAAAGCATTAATTTGATTTTGCAAGAGGGCTAGTTTTATAAGATTCATTCTTTGGTTGTATTCTTAATACATAGATTTATAATCTTCCACAGCGGGAATTAAATGTGTAAAATCATATTTTTTTGAAACATTTATTTTTTTGTCAGTAGAAGTTATTTTTTTATACTAGTTTTTCAAAATTAGCCAATAAAAAATAAGATAAACCGCAATGATGGATATTGTTAATATATTTATCTTTATGGATTCATACACTTGGATCTGTTAAAGCCTCGTTGTTTTGATTGAGAAAAATAAAACTATTTTTATCGATTATAATTTTTTTTCTAGGGTATGAAAAAGATAATAGTGAGTTCTAATGCCTTTGACAATTTTTGTTGTTTTATTTTCTAAAGTAAAACTTGAAAAGCAATTGTGTTCTTACTCAAAGAAATTGCATGTGGCAATTCCTATAATGCAATAATTTTTAAATTCTGGTTTAAATTGAAGTTTTGTTTGATTATCAAGTTTTGTATTTAGTTGAAATAAATCAGTAGGAGACTTTACAATAAAATTTGGTATTTCATATTTTTTAATTGATTATTATAAATAATGATTTATATTTTCTATAATATTTTTTCCTAAAATTCTCATTATGGTGCGTAATTGATGATACAGATCATTTGTTTTAAAGAATTCGTTGATATTTTTTCATTAATAATATCGTTGCATATCTATCATAGTTAAAATTATAATGATAGATTTTATTTTTTATTAGTTTGTTAATTATATCTAATTTATCTTTATTAGATTGTGTTGATATGGGTTGAATTATAAAAATAATTTTTGAGTTTAAATTTGCTAAAATTTTTACATAAAATTTCTAGATTTCTTTTCAATGTTTTTATAGAAAAATTATAAACTCCAACCATATCATACTCATTTGTATTGATACCTAGTTATAACCATAAAAGCTTTATTTATAATATTATTATTTTTCATAGATTGAAAAAAATTCTTTGACTAGAATTAGAGGATCCTAGAGAAAAATTATAAAATTTTTAGTTTTGCGTAATTATGCTGATTGATTTTTTCTATACTCTCTTTCAATCCTTTTTGCAAACCATTAATCATGAAAAACGTACTTCCGCCAAGCAAAACCACATTTTTCTTATCCATAAAAAATTTCCTAATTATTATTTTGTTATAATTTTAAAAAACTTAATTTTATCAAAAAAAATGAAAATTCAAATTTAAAAAAGTGAGAAATATGTCAAAACTTTATCTAATGTCTTTAGGCTGTAATAAAAATTTAGTCGATAGTGAGATTATGCTAGGGCGTCTTAGTGCTTATGAATTGTGTGATGATCCAAACATGGCAGATGTTTTGATAGTAAATACCTGCGGCTTTATAGAAAGCGCTAAAAAAGAAAGTATCAATGCGATTTTAAATTTACACGAGCAAAGAAAAAAAGATTCGCTTTTAGTGGTTACAGGCTGTTTGATGCAACGTTATCAAGAAGAGTTGATGAAGGAACTACCCGAAGTTGATCTTTTTACTGGCGTGGCTGATTATGAAAGAATCGATGAAATGATACTTAAAAAAACAAATTTATTTTCTTCTTCGACGTATTTGCAAAATGAAAATACAAAAAGAGTGATCACGGGTTCTAATTTTCATGCTTTTATAAAAATCGCAGAAGGATGCAATCAAAAATGTTCATTTTGTGCTATACCAAGCTTTAAAGGCAAGTTAAAATCAAGAGAAATTTCAAGCATTGTTGCTGAAGTTAAGGATTTGGTGCAAAAAGGTTATAAGGATTTTTCATTTATCGCGCAAGATACGAGTTCTTATTTGTTTGACAAAGGCGAAAAAGATGGACTTATACGCTTAATCGATGAGATAGAAAAAATAAAGGGTATAAAAGCAGCTAGAATTTTATATCTTTATCCAACGAGTGCGAGTGAAGCTTTGATAAAACGCATTATAGCTTCTAAAATTTTTGTGAATTATTTTGATATGCCTTTGCAGCACATTAGTGATTCTATGCTTAAAATCATGAAACGTGGAGCGGGACAAAAAAAACTTAAAGAAATGCTCACTTTAATGAAAAACGCACCCGATAGTTTTTTACGCACGGGTTTTATTGTGGGACATCCTGGAGAGAGTGATAAGGATTTTGAAGAGCTTTGTGATTTTGTCCAAAATTTTGGCTTTGATAGAGTGAGTGTTTTTGCCTATTCCAAAGAAGAAGATACAGCAGCTTTTGATATGGAGCAAATTCCTTTTAAAACAATCAATACTCGTCTTAAAAAAATCGAAAAAATTATTGATAGTGTTTTAGAGAAAAGTTTTGAAAAAGAAGTGGGTAAAAAGCGTTTGGTGGTTTGTACTGGAGAAAGTAGTGAAGGGGCTTTTTTCATCGCAGGAAAAGATTTAAGATGGGACAGAGAAATTGATGGAGAAATTCTTATCAATGAAAGCGAGTGTGGTAACTTGGAAATGGGACAAATTTATGAGTGCGAGATCACTCAAAGTTTGGATAAAAAATTAATCGCTAAGGCTTTAAGAAAAATCAATGCAAATTAAGCATGAAATTTTAGAATTATTAAAAAAGGGTAAAAATTTACTCGCTTTTTCTTATGGGAGTGATTCAAGTGCGCTTTTTTATTTTTTAATGCAAAATGGCATTTCATTTGATCTAGCTTTGATTAATTATAAAACTAGATTAAATAGCGATAAAGAAGAAAATGAAGCTAAAAAACTTGCTTTAAAATTTCAAAAACAAATTTTTATAAAAACTGCTCCCAAATTTAAAGGCAATTTTGAAAAAGAAGCTAGGGATTTTCGCTATGATTTTTTTCATCAAATTTGCCTTGAAAATTCTTATGATCATCTTATTTTAGCCCATCATCTTAATGATCAATTTGAATGGTTTTTAATGCAGCTTTCTCGAGGAGCGGGTTTGGCAGAGATTTTAGGAATGAGTGAAATTGAAAAGCATGAAAAATATTGCATTGTAAGACCTTTGCTTTGCGTAAGCAAGAATGAAATTTTAAATTTTTTAAAAGAGAATGAAATTTTTTATTTTAATGATGAAAGTAATGACGATGTAAAATACTTTAGAAACTATATAAGAAAAGAATTTTCTAATTCTTTTGTTGAAAAATTTTCTAAAGGTTTGAAAAGAAGTTTTGATTATCTAAGTAAAGATCAGCAAAAAATTTATGATTTTGAAAAAATACAAAATTTTAAAGGGATTTTAATTTGCCCCAAAGAAGAAAGCATGATCGCAAAAGCATTGAAAATTCAAGGAGTCGTTCCAAGTGCTAAGCAAAGAGTGCAAATGCTAAAAAGCGATTGTGTTATCAGTGGAAAAATCGCTATAGCTTATAAGGATGATAAAGCTTTCGTTTTTAATTACGAGCTTTGTAAAAAACTTCCAA
>NZ_NXMA01000021.1 GCF_005406215.1 Campylobacter aviculae
TAAAGAAAAAGATAATTAAAATTTTATTCTTTAACAAGTTCAGTAAAATTGTTTTTAAAACTTGCTTGTGACTTTTAACATTGGTAAGTAAATAGAACACACTTTAAGATTTTGGTTATAATTTTATTAAATAAAATACGTATGGTTCTTAAAGTGGAGTAAAAGTTGCAATTATATACAAAATAAGCTTAAGGGAATATGAAATAAAAAGTGAGGAATTCACTTTTTATTCGAAAATTATCGAGTCTTGTATCCTTTCAAAGCAAAAAATAAAACAAAAAAGTAACAAAGCATCGGAACTATATAAGATAAAAGCAAATTAAAATAATCAGCTACTAAACCTTGAACAGGTGGCATAAGAGCACCGCCAACAATAGCCATGTTGATAATTCCAGAAGCTTGGCTTGTAAATTTACCTAAATTTTTCGTTGCTAAAGAAAAAATAGTTGGAAACATAATAGAGTTAAATAATCCAATTAATATTAATGCTATCATACCAACTGTTCCACCACTAACCAAAACAGCTAATGTAATCAAACAAATATTCATAATAGAATTAAATGCTAAACATTTATTTGGAGCAATTTTAGTCATAATAGCACTTCCTACAAATCTTCCTATCATAGTTCCACCCCAATAAAAAACTATATATTTTGCTCCTGCTATTTCTTCTATGCCTGCAAACTCTTTCATAGTCAAAATCAAAAAAGATCCTATAGATACTTCGGCTCCAACATAAAAAAATATAGCCGCTGCACCTAAAACAAAATGAGAGTATTCAAATACACTTTTCTTTCCATCATGGTTTTCATTACTGACTTGTTCGGCTTTTTCTCTTACATCTGGGAGTTTTAAAAGATAAATCACCACAGCTAAAAGTATTAAAACTCCAGCAATTCCCAAATAAGGAACTTGCACCGATTGTGCTTCTTCTATTTTGCTAGCATATTTTACAGTGTCTGAAAGTATAAACGCGGCACCAAAAAGGGGTGCTAAAGTTGTCCCTAGAGAATTAAAAGCTTGTACTAAAGTTAAGGCTGTAGCTTCTTTTCCTGGAGCAAGTAAAGTTACAAATGGATTTCCTGTTGTTTGAAGTAAGACGATTCCACTTGCTAAAATAAAAAAAGCACCCAAAAATATAGGATAAGAAGCCATAGAAGCTGCAGGATAAAAAAGAACGCAGCCTATTGCTGTTAATATAAAACCTAAAATAACTCCTGCAGG
The DNA here is from genome assembly GCF_005406215.1 of Campylobacter aviculae. Taxonomy (GTDB): domain Bacteria; phylum Campylobacterota; class Campylobacteria; order Campylobacterales; family Campylobacteraceae; genus Campylobacter_D; species Campylobacter_D aviculae. The sequence continues at coordinate 1,225 of NZ_NXMA01000021.1, forward strand.
ATAACCAACTTTTTCTAAAAGCTTTCCAAAAATTCCTCCAGTTACAAAATAGGCTCCAAAAAAACAAAATTGGACCAAAGCTGCCTCAAAATAATTAAGCTCAAAAATCACTTTAAGATGGGGTATTAAAATGTCGTTTAGCACCGTAATAAAACCCATAACAAAAAATAATGCTGTTAGTGCTGTTAATACAAAATTATTTGATCTTGTTTGCATAATATTCTCTTTCTAGCTTAAATTAGCTTTTTTATAAATTTGAATTAAATGTTTTGTAGAACTATCATGATCATGATTTTCTTTTCCTTGCAATTCTGCTAAAATGGTTTTAGCAAGCTCTTTGCCAAGTTCAACACCCCATTGATCAAAACTATTGATATCCCAAATTACACCTTGAACAAAAATTTTATGTTCATATAAGGCTACTAAAGAACCTATATTTTTAGGATTAATTTCTTCAAGTAAAATAATATTACTAGGTCTATTGCCCGAAAAAACTCTATGAGGCGCAAGCTTTCGAATTTGATCTTCATTAAAACCCCTATTAGACATTTCTTTTTGAACTTCTTCAAGAGTTTTTCCTCTCATAAAAGCCTCAGCTTGTGCAAAAACATTACTAAGTAAAATTTCATGATGTCCCGGCAAACTCCCCTTTTTGCTTAAAGATGCAATCAAATCAATTGGACTTAAGTGTGTTCCTTGATGTAAAAGCTGAAAAAAAGCATGTTGAGCATTAATACCTGTATCACCCCAAATAATAGGGCCTGTATCATAATCAACTTTTTTGCCGTCTTTTCTAACTTGCTTACCATTGCTTTCCATATCTAATTGCTGTATAAATTTAGGAAGATATTTTAATACAGAATCATAAGGAGCTATGATATGACTACCTGCATCAAAAAAATTAATATACCAAATACCAATCAAACCTAAAAGAACGGGCATATTTTTTTCAAATGGCTCATTATAAAAATGCTCGTCCATTAAATAAGCCCCTTCTAATAAGGATGAAAAATTCTCTTTACCCAAATAAATCATAATAGCCAAACCTATGGCAGACCAAAGACTATAACGCCCACCTACCCAGTTCCAAAATTCAAACATATTTTCTGAATCAATACCAAATTCTTTCACCGCTTCTTTATTTGTTGAAACAGCCACAAAATGTTTGGCTATATACTTTTCATCTAAAGCATGATTTAAAAACCATTTTCTAGCTGTAAATGCATTGGTTAAAGTTTCTTGAGTTGAAAAAGTTTTAGAAGCCACTATAAATAAAGTTGTTTCAGGATGCACCTGATCTAAAACCCCTTGTAGTTGAGTACCATCTACATTGGAAACAAAATGCATATGTAATCTTGGATGTCCAAAATTCTTTAAAGCTTCACACACCATTAACGCTCCAAGATCAGACCCTCCTATTCCTATATTAACAACATCGGTAATCACTTGATTTGTATAACCTAGCCAAGTTCCTGTTCTTAAGGCATCAGAAAAATTTTGCATCTTTGTCAAAACTTCTCTAACATTAGGCATAATATCCATATCATCAATTTTAATTGGATAATTCCCCTTATTTCTTAAAGCTGTGTGTAAAACGGCTCTATTTTCGGTTGTATTGATTTTTTCACCTTTAAACATAGCAGCCATTTTTTCTTTTAAAGAGCATTCATTGGCTAAATTAAATAAGAGTTTTAAAGTTTCATCATCAATACGATTTTTTGAATAATCGAGTTTCAAATCTCCAGTTTCTAAAAAATATTTAGTTCCTCTACTTTGATCTTCTTTGAACAAATCTCTCATATGTATGTCTTTTACTGACAAAAAATGATTATGTAGTTCTTTATAAGAATTTAAATGTGTTAAAGATTTCATTTTTCACCCTTCACTTGTTTTAAATTATAATCTTTTAAATGATTTTCTAAAGCAACTGCGGCCCCACTAATACCTGGGTATTTTGCTAAAACTATATAAACAGGAATTGCGGCCAAATAAGCATCAAACCTTCCCTTATTCTCAAAACGTATTCTAAAAGGCGAGGTTTTGAAATAATCGATAAATCTAGGAATAATACCTCCACAAAGATACACTCCTCCTCTAGCTCCTAAAGTTAAAGCTAAATTTGACGAAACTGTTCCTAACATTGCACAAAATATATCTAAAGTTAAACGACATAAAGGAGATTTGCCACTTAAGGCTTGTTCGCTAATGAGTTCTGGAGTCATCTTTGAATTTTTAATTCCTTCTCTGCTAGCCAAGGCTTCATGTATAAGCACCAAACCTGATCCGCTTAGAAAACGTTCAGCAGAGACGTGGCCATATTTTTTTTTCGCATACTGCCAAATCATGATTTCAGTATCATCAAAAGGTGCAAAACTAACATGCCCCCCCTCTCCAGCTAAAGCTATATAGCCACACCCTTCACATGGAATCAAACCGCTTACTCCAAGCCCTGTTCCTGGACCCAAAACAGCTTTAGGCGCATATAAATCGCGAGAAGTTCCACCTACTTGCATAAGCTCTGAAGGAGGCATTTTGGTTATTGCATAAGCTTGAGCTGTGAAATCATTGATTAGTATCAAAATTTCTAAATTTAAAGCCTGTCTTGTTGTTTCAATAGAAAAAGCCCAATGATGATTTGTCATTTGAACCCAATCTCCTAAAACAGGATTGGCAATAGCAAAAGCACCAAATCGAACTACTGGATTGCCAACTTTATTTAAATAAGCTTTTGCTGCATCCACAACAGTATTGTAATCTTGGCAAGCCAAAACCTCTACATTATCAATTTTACCCGGTATAGTTTCTAATGCAAATCGAGCATTAGTACCTCCAATATCAGCCAAAAGTCTTGGATAAGATTTTTTATTTTGAGAAGTAGACATCACACATTACCTTTTTTGAATGAAGTATATAAGATATAGGAAATTTTGGATTTAAGCCTTTAGCTGCCTCATCAAAAACAATTCTTTTTTCATTTGTAGCTATTGATAAAAATAATTTTTTACATCTTTCCAGTGCCGATAAAGACATGGAAAGTCTTTTATAAGGAGCGTTTTTTGGAGTTGTCAAGACTATATTCTGATCTGTTGTTAAAGCAAAATCAATTTCATCTGCTTCAGGAAATAAAGATGCCGTATGACCATCAGCACCCATACCAAGAATAGCAATATCAGGTTGCTTGTAAAAGATATTTGCGTTTTTCACTAAATCATCTAAAGAAAGATCGGTATTTTCAAAAAATGGTTTAAAACATGCTTTTTCGGCTAAATTTTTTAAAAAATGAGTTTTAATCAATCTTGCGTTACTATCTTCATGATTCTGATCAACTATTCTTTCATCAACTAGTGAGATATTACACTTTCCCCAATCACACGCTTCCTTGCTTAATGTTTCTAAAAACAAAATAGGAGATTTTCCTCCTGAAAAAGCTAAATTCACACTATCTTGAGTCAATAAATTTTGTTTTACAGATGTAACAAAAGCATCAACTAGAGCTTTGTTGCATTCTTCTATGTGCGAAAATTCATACATTTGGAATGCCATTTTTTCCTCCTTATTTAGTTTTATGAAAAACTCTTAAACATTTAGTTCTATTATTGATCAAGCAAGAATATAACAAAGTTTTACTTAAATAAACAATTAATTAATAAATCATTTATTAAAAATTTTGAAAAAATGTTTCAAATTTACTCAATATAAAACTATATGTCAAATTTTATTAGCAATTATGCCATTCATGCCCATCTTTTCGGATAAGATCAAATGCTTCTTTAGGTCCCCAACTTCCGGCAAGATAATAATATAAAGGGGTTTTATTTTTTTGCCAGTTTTCTAAAATAGGATCAACCCAAGCCCAAGCTGTTTCTAATTCTTCCTTGTGGTTAAAAGATGCTTGATTACCTTCAATTACATCTAAAATTAATCTTTCGTATGGTTGCATCACCGAAGCACTATTTAAATTCAAAATCAAATTATTTTCTTCATAATCCATTGTTTTTCCAATTTTTTTAACCTTTAAATTTAAAGAAATTTGATTTTCTGGTTGCAAACGAATAATAAGTTTATTAGGATTAGAATTTAAATCTTCTTTATTTTTAAAATAAATCACAATTTGTGCAAAAGAGCTAGCCATCCTCTTACCTGTTCTAATGTAAAATGGAACTCCTTTCCAGTTATCATCTAAAAGTTCAGCTTTTATTGCAACAAAAGTTTCAGTTTGACTGTTTTCTTTAATGTTATCTTCAGCTAAATAAGCCTTAAATTCACCAGATTTATCATATTGAGCTCTAATAACGTTATTTTTTATATCTTCATCATTTAAAGGTTTTAAACTCTTTAAAAGTTCAAGTTTTGCACCCCTAATAGATTCAGCATCCAATTTTTTCGGTATTTTCATAGCAACCAAAGAAAGAATTTGTAAAATATGATTTTGTATCATATCTCTTAACGCACCTGTGCTATCATAAAATTCTCCCCTGCCCTCAACACCTAAAGTTTCAAAAACACTGATTTCTACATAATCAACATGATCTTTTTCCCACAAAGAAGTAAAAATAGGATTAAAGGCTCTTAATACTAAAAGATTTTGAATACTCTCTTTTCCTAAATAATGATCAATTCTATAAATTTGTCCTTCTTTATAATACTTTGCTATTTCGTTATTAATGGCTTGACAAGATTGCAAATCCATACCCAAAGGTTTTTCTAAAATAATCTTTACTCTCTCATCATTAAGTCCCACCAAAGTTAAATTTTCACATGCTTTAATAAAAAATTCTGGTGAAATTGAAAAATAAATAACAATGTTTTGACTTTTGTTATCAATTTTTTCCTTTAAGAGATCAAAATCTTTTGTTTCATTTAAATTTATACTTAGATATTTAATATTACGTGTAAATTCTTCCCATTTTTGTTCATTACAATTTTTAATATGAATTTTAGAATTATTATTTAGCTTTTCTATAAACTGATCCGTGTTTAAGGCACTTCTACCTGTAGCAATCATCTTCCCAATAGGAGGCAAAAATCCATCTATATAAGCTTGATAAAGAGAAGGGAAAATCTTTCTCATCGCCAAATCACCAGTAGCTCCAAATAAAATAAAATCAAAACTTTGCATAATCTTTCCTTTTAACTAAATTTTAACTTTTTATACTATCATCAGTATAATAAAACATAGATTTTAGAATTTTTATCTAAAATTATGGCATAATTAAGTACAAAAAATGTTACAATAAAAAAAATAAATTTTAAATAAAGGATAAATATGGCTTTAAAAAAACTTGAACAAATCACTCAAAAGGTAAAAGAACGAAGTCAAAAAACTAGAGAAAGCTATTTAGAACGCATTTTAAGTCATGGAGGAAAAATTCAAAGAAAGGATTTAGGATGTGCAAATTTAGCTCATGCTTATGCTAGCATACCCGATCACATAAAAGAAAGAATCAAAGAAAATAAAGATTCAAATTTTGCCATAATTTCCGCTTATAACGATATGCTTTCAGCTCACCAACCTTTTAAAAATTATCCAGATATTATCAAAAAAGAATTATTTAAAAATCACGCTTTTGGGCAATTTGCTGGTGGAACTCCAGCTATGTGTGATGGTATTACTCAAGGTTATGAGGGAATGGAACTTAGCCTGTTTTCTAGAGATGTGATAGCTATGAGTGTAGCTATAGCTCTTTCTCATAATGTTTTTGATGGAGCTTTCTATCTTGGAGTTTGTGATAAAATCGTTCCAGGTCTTTTAATAGGAGCCTTAAGTTTTGGGCATTTACCAAGTATTTTTGTGCCTTCAGGACCTATGACTAGCGGGATTTCTAATGATGAAAAATCAAAAACAAGACAACTTTTTGCTGAAGGTAAAATTTCACGTGACAAACTCTTAGAAAGCGAAATGAAATCGTATCATGATATTGGCACTTGCACTTTTTATGGAACGGCTAATTCTAATCAAATGATGATAGAATTTATGGGACTACATTTACCAAATTCTGCTTTTATTAATCCAAATACACCTTTAAGAGAAGCTTTAGTTAAAGAAGCTGCAACTCACATGACTCAAAACGAAATCAAACCTATAGGAGAGCTGATCAGTGAAAAAAATATCATCAACGCTATGATAGGATTGATGGCTACGGGTGGATCAACTAATCATACCATCCATCTAGTAGCTATAGCTCGTGCAGCAGGAATTATCATTAACTGGGATGATTTTGACGCTATTTCTAGCATAATCCCACTTTTAGCAAGGGTTTATCCTAATGGTAAAGCCGATGTCAATCAATTTGAAGCAGCTGGAGGCTTAGCCTTTATCATCAATGAACTTTTACAAGAAGGGCTTTTGCATGATGATGTAGAAACTATCATGGGTCAAGGAATGCAAGCTTATACCAAAAATCCTTTCTTAATTGACGGTAAGATAGTCTATAAAGATGGGGTTAAAGCAAGCAAGGAAGAAAATATACTAAGAAGTATAAACAATGCTTTCTCAAAAGATGGTGGGGTTAAAATTTTAAAAGGAAATATAGGAAGAGCCGTGATTAAAATTTCAGCCGTTAAAGAAGAACATCAAGTTATTAAAGCTCCAGCAATAGTATTTCACTCTCAGCAAGAATTTTTAACAAGATTTCAAAATAAAGAATTGCAAAAAGATTTTATTGCTGTTTTACCCTACCAAGGTCCAAGAGCAAGTGGTATGCCAGAACTGCATAAACTCACTCCTCCGTTAGGAATTTTACAAGATCAAGGTTTCAAAGTTGCACTAGTAACAGATGGAAGGATGTCAGGAGCCTCTGGCAAAGTACCAGCAGCTATCCATATGAGTCCTGAAGCTTTACTTGATGGAAATATAGCTAAAATCAAAGATGGAGATATGCTTTTGCTTGATGCAAAAAATGGCACTCTTGAAATTTTAATTGATGAAACAGAATGGAAGCAAAGAAAAGCTAGTGAATTTAAAACGAAAGAGGTTTTTGGTTGCGGAAGAGAGCTTTTCGCAGGATTTAGAACACAAAGCTCAAGTGCTGAAACCGGTGCGATGAGTTTTGGTGGATATTTTAAATAAAGGAGAAAAAATGCAAACAAAAGAAATTTTAAAAGTCAGTAAAATCATTCCAGTAATTACAATTTATGATCTAAAAACGAGTGTAGATCTAGCAAAAGCTTTGATAGATGGAGGGATTAAAATTTTAGAAATCACTTTACGCACTCAAGAAGCTATTGAAGCTATAAAACTCATAGCAAAAGAAGTTCCAGAAGCTATTGTAGGAGCTGGAACGGTATTAAACGCTAAAATGTTAGAGGAAGTAAAAAATGCAGGGGCTAAATTTGCCATAAGTCCAGGTTTAAATGCTGTATTTGCTAAAGAAGCAAAAAATATTGATTTGCCTTTAATTCCAGGAATTGCTACTGCTGGTGAATTAATGCTTGCTCTTGAATTTGGTTTTGAAAATTTAAAATTTTTTCCAGCACAAGCCGCAGGTGGAATAAATATGTTAAAATCATTTTCCGCTCCCTTTCAGAATGTAAATTTTTGTCCAACCGGTGGAATTAATTTGAATAATATGAATGATTATTTAAAATTAGATAATGTTCTTTGTGTCGGAGGTTCTTGGCTTACCCATAAAGAGTTAATTTTAGATAAAAAATGGGATCAAATTACTCAAATTGCTAAACAAAGTTTAGAACAAATTTCTCAATAGGTTTTAAAAATGCAAAAATTAAACAAAAATTTAGAAAAATTATATGGAGAAAAACTTTTAATCCAGCAAGAACAAAGATACTTAGAAGCTTTGGAACATTTTAAAAAACTTTATCCTGATCACAGTCATTTTAGTTTTTATTCTTCTCCAGGTAGAACAGAAATAGGTGGTAATCATACTGATCATCAACATGGTATGGTTTTAGCTGCTGCTGTAAATTTAGATATTATTGCTGTAGTTACACCTAATCACAAAAATGCTATTTGTATTAATTCAGAAGGTTTTAATCTTAAAGAAATTGATTTAAATGATCTAACGCTTAATCAAAATGAATTTGGTACTTCAGAAGCTTTAATAAAAGGAATTTGTTCTAAATTTAAAGATTTGGATTATAATATACAAGGATTTGATGCTTACATCACTTCAGATGTTTTAAAAGGCTCGGGACTTTCTTCTTCAGCTGCTTTTGAAAATTTAATTGGCACTATTTTAAATTATGAATTCAATGATGCTAAAATTCCGCCAACCCAAATAGCACTTATAAGTCAATATGCTGAAAATATTTATTTTGGTAAATCCTGCGGCTTAATGGATCAAATGGCTAGTGCCTTAGGAGGTTTTTCTTTTATGGATTTTAAAGATCCTCAAAAACCTTTTGTAGAAAAAATAAATTTTGATTTTCAAAAAAGTAATTATTTTTTATGTATTGTAAATACAAAAGGAAATCATGCGGATCTTACTTCAGATTATGCTTCAATTACTCAAGAAATGCAACTTGTAGCCAAAGCTTTTGATAAAAAAGTTTTAAGAGAAGTAAATGAAAAAGATTTTTTTGACAATATTGCAAAGCTAAGAGAAAAAATTCATGATAGAGCTCTTTTGCGCGCCATTCATTTTTTTAAAGATAACCAAAACGCATTTAAGGAAGCCGAAGCTTTAAAAGGTAATGATTTTATAAGCTTTAAAAATTTAGTTAAAAATTCAGGTGATTCTTCTTTTAAATTTTTACAAAATATTTTTTCTTTATCCAAACCTTTAGAGCAAAATTTAGCTTTAGCTCTAGCTTTGAGTGAAAAAATTTTAGGAGATAAAGGTGTTTGTAGAGTTCATGGTGGGGGTTTTGCAGGAACTATTCAAGCTTTTGTGCCTTATGAGCTTGTAAAAGAATATGAAGAAAATATGAAGAAAGTCTTTGGTGAAGATTCTTGCTATATGCTAAATATAAGAAATGTGGGTGCTACAAAATTATGATTTATTCTCTTATTGATCAACTTATTTCTTACGCTATAGAAAAAAAACTTATTAAAAAAGAAGACAAAATCTTTCACATCAATACCCTGCTTGATCTTTTTGAACTTCAAGAATATAAACAAGAAAATAAAATTTCTAAAATGGCATTAGAAGACATTTTAAATACTCTATTGGATTATGCTTGTAAAAATAAACTCTGTGAAGATAATAGTATAGCAAGATCTTTATTTGATGTTAAAATTATGGGACTTTTAACACCAAAACCTAGTGAATTAATCTCACAATTTAAACAATATTACCAAAAAGATCCAAAAAAAGCGAGTGATTTTTTTTATCAATTCAATCAAGATTGCAATTACATTAGAACTTATCAAATTAAAAAAGATATCAAATGGCAAAGCTCAAATACATATGGAAAATTCCAAATCACAATCAATCTTTCAAAACCAGAAAAAGATCCAAAAGCTATTGCTAAAGCCAAAGAAAATAAAAGCACTGATTATCCTAAATGTGTTTTATGTAGAGAAAATGAAGCTTATGCGGGAAATTATCACCATCCCGCCAGACAGAATTTAAGAATTTTGCCTATAAAACTTGCTAATGAAAATTGGTTTTTTCAATACTCACCCTATGTCTATTATAAAGAACATTGCATTATTCTTAATCAAAAACATACACCTATGAAAATTTGCAAAAAAACCTTTGAAAGATTATTTGATTTTCTAAAAATATTTCCTCATTATTTTATAGGATCAAATGCTGATTTGCCTATAGTTGGAGGTTCTATTTTAAGCCACGATCATTTTCAAGGAGGTAACCATACCTTTGCTCTTAATAATGCAAAAATAGACAAAAAAATTAAAATTAAAAATTTTGAAAATATAGATGTTGGTATTGTCAAATGGCCATTGTCCATCATAAGAATTTCAAGTAAAGATGATAAAAAATTAATAGAATTGGCAAATTTTATCCTAAAAAAATGGAGAAACTATAGTGATAAAAGCGTCAATATTTTAGCAAAAACTCAAAATATATATCACAATACCATTACTCCAATAGCAAGAATGAAAAATTCTAAATTTGAACTTGATCTAGTTTTAAGAAACAATAGAACAGATAAAAAACATCCTTTTGGTATTTTTCATCCACATGAGCATTTACATAATATAAAAAAAGAAAATATAGGTCTTATAGAAGTTATGGGACTTGCTATACTGCCTCCTAGACTCAAAGAAGAACTAAAACTTTTAAGTGATTATATCCTTAATAATAAAAATATAAACACTAATGAAAAGATTAAAAAACACGCCCAATGGGTTCAAAGTTTTCTACCTAAATATAAGAATATGAGTAGTAAAAATATAGAAAAAATTCTACAAGAAGAAATCTCTAAAGCATTTATAGAAGTATTAGAAAATTGTGGAGTTTTTAAACGTAACGAACAAGGAATGAAAGCTTTTGAGAAATTTATAAACACCCTATCTAAAAATTAAAAAATACAATTGAAACAATTTAGTATTACTATCCAATGGTGGGCCTAACAAGACTTGAACTTGTGACCTCACCCTTATCAGGGGTGCACTCTAACCAGCTGAGCTATAGGCCCTTATCATGGTGGAGAATAGC
>NZ_NXMA01000022.1 GCF_005406215.1 Campylobacter aviculae
TGCAAATGCACATTCAGCAACTACTGAAAAAATTATAGCACAAAAAGACAAATCTACAAATGATTTTAAAACAAAATTGGAAGAATTTAACGCCAAAAATAAGAACTATACTCAAACTAAAGAAAAGGAGTTAAAACGATGAGTAAACCTATAATTATTAACAATCAAATAAAGGATAAAAATGAATATTTCTTTAAAAAATCTAAATAAAAAGATATAACATTGGAGCCACAAATGCAAAATAATAAAAATATTCAAGTTATTTTTCTTATTGTAGCTAGTTTCATTTTCACATACTTACTAACACCTGTTGTTTTTTTCTTTTTAAATAAAGTGAAAATCATAAAAGCGATTGAAATTTATAATATCAATTTTACTCTACAAGCAATTACTAATAATTACCCAAAAATATGGCTTTCTTTAGGTATTACTTTTGGTATTTGTTTTCTTATATTTTCTATTTTGGTGTTATCTTTAAAAGCCAAAAAATCTCAATTTGGTGAATCTAGATTTGCAAATTTTAATGAGATTAAAAAAATGAATTTATTTGGTAATAAAGGCATTATTATCGGTAAATACAAAAAAAAGTTACTAAGATTTGATGGACAGCAATTTGTAGCTTTAGGAGCTCCTACAAGAAGCGGTAAGGGCGTAGGTATAGTTATTCCAAACTTATTAGAATGGCAAGAAAGTGCTGTAGTGCAAGACATTAAACAAGAATGTTTTGACTATACAAGCAAATATAGAAAAGAGATTTTAGAACAAGAAGTTTATTTGTTTAATCCATTTTCAAGACAAACACATCGCTATAACCCTTTAACCTATATTGATATGAGCGATAAAGAACATTGTGATAGTCAATTAATGGACTTAGCTAATATACTTTATCCACTTGACGGAGATTCTACATCGAAATTTTTTAATGGCTTAGCACAAAACCTATTTATAGGACTTTGCTATATGTGGAGAGATTTAGAATTAACCGACAATGGAAAAGATTTTCAAAGTGAGTTTAATGTAGATGTAGGAAAATTTAACTTTTACAATATTTTACAACTCTCAAAAGGTTTTTCACTCAAAAATGAAAATCAAACTTTAAAAGGTTTTGATGATACTTATAATTTTTTAGTCTATTGTGAAATCTTAGATGAAGCAACTATAAGGCGTTTAGAAAGCTATTTTAATATTAATTCAGACGCCACTAAATCAGGTGTAATGAGTTCTTTTAACGCTCCACTTGTTCCATTTGAAAGCGAAACGTTAAGATTAAGCACAGAAACAAGTGATTTTGATTTGAGAGATTTACGTAAAAAGAAAATGACAATTTATATAGGAATTACGCCTGATCAATTAGCAAATGCACAATTTATTTTAAATATTTTCTGGTCGCAACTTATTTTATTAAACACCAAAGAATTGCCACAAAGTAATAAAGACTTAAAATATGCTTGTTTAATGGTTATGGATGAATTCACTGCACCTGGTAGAATTCCTATTTATCAATCTGCAATAAGTTTTATGGCTGGATATTGGTTACGCTCTTTGATGATTTATCAATCTAATTCACAGCTTGAAACACAACCGCCTTTAGGCTATGGTAAAGAAGGTGCTAAGACACTCTTAACAAATCACGCTTGTCAAATTTTTTACGCACCAAGAGAACAAGAAGACGCAGAGGCTATTTCTAGAATTTTAGGAAATACTACTTTTAAAACAAGTTCAAGAAGTATTAATTCAGGTGGCAATGGTGGCGGATCAAGAAGCATTAGTGAAGCAAGTAGAGCCTTAATGTTACCACAAGAACTTAGAGAAATGCCTTTTGAAAATGAACTCATTACTATTGATAGTGGCAAACCTATTTTATGCAACAAAGCGTTTTATTATTCTGATTCTTATTTTATGGATAAATTTAAATCCGTTTCAAAAAGTTTATCAACAATAAAAAGAATCCCTTCACGCAAACAATTAGAAAACGCTATCTTAAAAGGGGAATGTAAAATTCAAATTCAAATTATAGGAGAAAATAATGACAAAAAAATCGCTTAGTAGTTTAGCCTTTATGGCTTTTGTAATAGTAGGATGTTCGGCTCCTAAACCAATGGAACTAGATAATAGTTCTGCTTTGGCTGTCAATAATTCTATTTTAGAAAAAAAATATAATTTTGTCCCTAAAGATCCTTATTTGAGTGGATTTAATTGGACTTATCATATTGTAGTGGAGAAAAAAACAATTAATGATGATTTCATTAAAAATGATCTTATCACTAAAACTTTTTTGCTCGCTCATAATGCTACAAGAATTATTTTAGTAGGTAGAGAAGATTTGATCGAACAATATAAGCAGTATTTTAAAAAAAATCAAGTTTTAGCACCTATTGAATTACAACCTGTAGATCCGATAGAGGAAGACTTTAACAAAGTTAATATTTTATTTTTTAACAAAACTAATTTTTAAAAGGAGAAAAAATGAAAAAAACATTACTACCATTCTTTATTTTTGGTGCAATAAGTAGCGTAAATGCTTTAAATTTAGAAACGCTTACAGGTGATACTAAATTATCTTGTGAAGCCCTACTTTGTTTGGCAAGTCCTATTAAACCACCTGAATGTGGTCCTGCATTGGCTAGATATTTTGGAATAGATGCAAGACATTGGAGTGACGTTATTACTAAAAGACGTAATTTTTTAAATTTATGTCCTACAGATGATCAAAAAGATCCTGAATTATCTAAATATAAAAATGAAATTTTAGTTAATTTAGATGGTGAATGCTCCACGGATTCCTTAAATAAAAGAATTGAAAAGACTATATTAAGAACAGAAACTATTTGCACTTCAAATGGAGCAGGAAATGGAAGCACTTGCAAAGATGTTTCATATTATGGATATAGAATAAATCCACAACTTACAAATTCTTGTAAGCTTTTAGCTTCATCCAAATATACAGATTACCATTTAAAATATACTTGCAATAGTAAATTTTACGAAAAAAAGGATTGGGATAATGGGTATGAGTTAAAAGAAATATCACAAGAAATCTATAATGCTTTACCTGTTTCACAAAGAGAACAAGGAGAGAAATTAACTCCTATAAGTTATGTGGAATTTGTTAGATTACCTGCTAATAAAAGAAAACAGGAAGGATTTCGCAAATATTATAGAATTGATATTGGTTATTATCAAAAAATAGTTATCAAAAAAGATTGTTGGATAAATGAGAAATAAAAATGAATGAAATTAACCCTGAAGAAAACGATCTTTTTGAACTTGAATGTGTCAATGATGAAAATAACTCAAAAAATATAGTTGCACAAAACTATAATGAGTTATTAGAAAAGTTTGAAAATCTTATAAAGGTGATTATTGCCAAAATTAATATTGGCAAACAAAACTCACAAAACAATACAGAAGATGGTATTTTTAAAGATTTAGAAAGTAATATTATAGAGCTAGATAACACTTTTCTAGCGATTATTTCTTACTTTAAAAATCCGCCTAGCGATGAAGAGAAAGAAATTATCAATAAAACAGCTTCCATTAAAAAAACAATGGAAGATTTTGCAGAATTTGCTAATAATATTGAAAAAATATCGTTGGACGATAAACTTAAAAAATATAACGAACAAATTAGCAAATTTTGCGAGATAGTAGAATATAAACTTTCTCATAACGCAAAAAATTATAATACTTTTCTTGATCGCTTTGTCGAAGATGGAAAACAAAAATTGAATATATTTTCAGAAATTTTTATAAAAATGACAAAAAATGCTAAATGGTATCTTATATTTTTTAGTTTTACATCTACTGGAGTAGGCATAATACTTGGTATTTTAATACTTCTTACCTATACGAAATATTTAGAATATGGCAAATTAAGAGAAAGAATAAATACAATCACTCAAGGTTTAGCTACTATCTCTGTTAATGAAGATAATAAAAGCTTCACCTTGAGCTTTGCAAAAAACAAAAAAACTATTTTTAATGAGAATAAAAATAGTATTCAAATCACACTACAAGGAGGTGAATGAACAAAGAAATTATATACAAAAAAATGCAAAAAACAAATCATAAATTTTTAAAAAAGGATAAAAAATGGCATTTGGAAAACTAGTTAATGATAAGATTGTTATTGATACCAACAATGCTTTAAACTACAAGAATAAAGAAGGTGATATTCAACAAAGAAAAATAGATACTGCTTTAATCGACGTTATTAAAGAAGCTGGGCAAGTTGCTGCAATGGAACACGGAGCTGTGCTTTTTTCAGCGAAAATAAATGATGAGTGGAAAAACTATTTTGTCAATAGAGATGAAAAAACTCACAATATAGTTTTAAAACCTACAAATTCACAAAATAGAGATGATTTTATCTATATAAACTCTAATGTAAATGAACAGGGTTATTTTTATTACACAATTAATCAAAAACGAGAATCTGCAAAAGAATTAATTGAAGGGGTTGGGGTCATAGAACGCCAAAACCAAGATGGAACTAAAAGTCATTATTTAGAAACTAATGTAAGACTTTATAATGAAGAGTTAAAACAAGAACTCAAAGAAAAAGGTAATGAGTTTATAGCCGTAATTTCAAATGCTGGAATTAAGGTTGTTAATGAAGCTGAAATGAAAGCACAAAAACAAGAGCAACTAATGCAACAAACTCGAGAAATTAAAGAGCCTCAAAAAACTCAAGACAAAAGCTTTGAAAGGTAAAATATACACCCATAAGGGTGTATATTTATAGTTAATATTATTTATTAATATTTTCTAATATTTATTAATAGTATAAAGAAATAAATGACAAATTTAGAAAGGTAAAAAGTGAGATTATTTATAGCTGAAAAGCCTGAACTTGGCAGAGCAATTGCAGAAGGATTGGATGGCAACTATAAAAGCGGAGAAGGATATATACAAAAAGGTGATAATATTGTTACTTGGGCTTTTGGACATATTTTAGAACTTGCTAAACCTGAAGAATATAATGAAAAATATAAATTATGGAAACTTGAAGATTTACCACTACCTATTAAAGAATTTAAATATCTACCCAAAAAAGATAGCGAAAAACAACTAAAAATTATTTGCAATCTTATTCATAGTAATAAAATTACCTCTATTGTAAATTGTGGTGATGCGGACGATGAAGGTCAAATTCTTGTCGATGAAATTGTGCAATATTCTAAAACTTCTAAACCTATATTTAGAGTTTTAATTAATGATTTAACACCAAAAGCAGTGAGAGAAGAAATAGCAAAAATTAAACCAAATACAGATTTTAAAGGAATGAGTGAAAGAGGTTTTGCAAGAAGTCAAGCAGATTGGATTGTTGGGATGAATCTTACAAGAGCCTATACCGTAATTGCACAAAAAAATGGTTTTGAGGGTGTTTTAAGTGTCGGTAGAGTGCAAACTCCTATTTTAGGATTAGTAGTAGCAAGAGACAAAGAATTTGAAACATTTAAAAGCATAGACTATTATTCTTTACTAGGAGATTTTGAAATTAACAATAGTATTATTAAAGCAAGATTAAAAACAGAGGAAAAAATTTTAGATGAGAATATAGCTAAAGAAATTAAAAATTCTTGTGAAAATCAAAGTGCAAATATAAGCTTAAAAATAGAAAATAAAAAAGAATATCCGCCACTGCCTTATAACTTACTTATTTTACAGGCGGAATGTGCAAAAATTTTTGGATTTAGTCCTGATAAAACACTACAAATCACACAATCTTTGAGAGAAAAACATAAAGCAATAACTTACAATAGATCTGATTGTCAATATTTACCTGAAACAATGTTTGAAGAAGCACCAAAAATTTTAAACTGCATAAAAGAGAATTTAAACAATGATGAAATCAAAACTCTCATTTCTAATAGCGATACAACAATAAAAAGTAAAGCTTTCAATGATTCTAATATTTCAGCACACTATGGAATAATACCTACTCAAAACAAAATTTCATCTCAATTAACTCAAGATGAGCTTTATGTTTATGATTTAATTGCTAAAAGATTTATTATTCAATTCTTTAATCCTAGAGAATATCAAACTTCTACAATTAATTTAGAAATAAATCAAAGAATTTTTACTGCCACACAAAATAAAACGATAAAAAACGGCTTTAGGAGTTTATGGCAAAATATAGATAATGATAAAGAAGAGCAAGATGGTGATAAGAATGAATATGATCTATCTAGTTTAAAAGATGGTGATATTGCAAAATGTTCTTTAATACAGATTGAAAAGAAACAAACAAAGCCTCGTCCTTATTATACTATGACAACATTACTTAAAGATTTAAATAGCGTTGCAAAATATGTAACAGATGAAAGAATAAAAAAACTTTTAATTGAAAAAGACAAAGATAAAAAAGGAGAGAGTGGGGGTATTGGCACTCCTGCAACAAGATCTAATCATCTAAAAACCCTTATCTATAGAGGCTATATAGAGGTAAGTAAAGACAAAAAACAGGTTGTTAAATCTACAAAAAAAGGTAAAAATTTAATCGCACTTTCTCCGAAATTACTTACTACGCCTGATATGACAGCTTTATGGTTTGAGCAACAAAAAATGATAGAAACATTGGAACTACAAAGAAATCAATTCTTAGAAGAAGTTACAAAAGAAGTTATTAATGAAATTCAAAGAATTAGCAATAATGAAGACTTTAAAATACTAGAAGATGAAAATAAACCAAAAATTCAATGTCCACAATGTAATAAGGGATTTTTACAAAGAATAAAAAGTAAAAATGGAAATAAATGGTGGTGGGGCTGTAGTGAATTTAAGCAAGGTTGTAAGGCTATGTATTATGATGATAATGGGAAACCGAAAATATAAATTTACACAAAAATATATAATATTAATAAATATAAATATATTTTAATTTATTTAAATTAATTTAAATAAATAATATTATAGTTCTATGAGACAATGGTGTAATATGAAATTAGGTGATTTTGATTTTAGGATTTGGGATAACACAAAAAAAGTTTTTTTAAAACCAAATCCTTATATCTTTATTATAAAAAGTGATAAAGAAAAAATAAATGTCGGTGCAGGGATTAAATATAAAGATTTAGGAGTTAAAGATGTAAAGGGATATTTAGATATTTTAAAGCCTGATGAATTAGATATAGAAATCGAGCTTTGGACTGGACTTTATGATAAAAATGGAAAAAAGATTTATGAGAATGATGTTATAGATACTCCTATTATGGCTTATTCTAGGCTTGTTAAGCTTAGAAAAGGAGTATTTAATCTTGTGCCATCGCTTAATCATTATATAAATTTAAAAGATAAAGAAAAAATCAAAGAGAATTATTTTAAAGCCATAATGTCATTAAGTCAATTAGAAAAATTAGAAAAACTAAATGTGATAGAAGTTATTGGAAATATCCATAACAATAGAGATTTATTTGAGAATTTTTAAAAGGAAAAGATAAAAATGTCAAAAAAACTTTATGATTTAATATGGGATGAGGCTGAGTTATTAATGGAAAAACTTCAAAGAAAAAATATAAAACTTACAAAAAATGTCTTTTTAAATTTTTTATATGGAATTATAAACAAACACAATCAACTTAAAACATACGATCTATTTAATAGTAAAAATACTTTTGCCTTTGTTTCAAAGGATAGAAAAAAATACATAATAATATCTTACGAAGAAGAACAAGAACGAAAAATAGATTTATCAGGATTTAATTTAAAAGGAAAAGATCAGACTTTTTATGAACTAAAACATTTTTACGAAACAAATTATAAGAAAATTAATTTGAAAGATTTTAAAAAATAATTAATTAAAAGGAGAAAAATTTAATAAAATTTTTATTTTATTTTCAATTAGAATATAATATTATATAATGTTATTTTGGTATTTAAACAAAGATAAGGTATTTTATGCATGAACGAAATTTAAAAATTAATATTAATAAAATTCAATACTGTTATAATAAAAATGAATATAATAAAAATAAGGAAGATTTAACTAACATAATTAAAGAATGTTATAATTTAAAAAATGAATCTTTTGATGGAACAAAAATGCAAAATTACTTTTTTCCTCAAATTTCACAAACTAGTATATTTTTATCTCATTCATATAAAGATATCAAAAAAGCTTTATATATAAAATCAGAAATTGAAAATAACTATAAAAATGTAAAAGTTTTTGTTGATTCTTTGTATTGGCAATCTGTATATGATGCTGAAATAAATCTCGCTAAACAATATCAAACCAATACTGTATTAAAAAATTTACATATTATGATTTCAACAGCTATTACTCAGATGATACAATCTAGTCGATATTTTATTTTTCTTGAAAGTGAAAATAGTATTATCGACATTAAACATAATAAAACTACAGAATCCCCTTGGATTTATTTTGAGCTAAAAATTGCAAATATGTTTAATCAAAAAGAAATAACATATGGTTATGAAAATTTCTTAGAGAGTCTTCAAGAGAATAGAAAAATACCAATGAGATGTTTTTTTAATATTGATGATATTATTAAAAATATGACAGAAATAAAGTTAAATGACTTATTGAATATGTTAAAATGAAAATAGAAGATAAATTAAAAATTCTTACCGAAGAAGTAAAAAATTTACAAGAAATTATAAAAAGAATGGCTTCAAATTCTTTAGAAATTAAAAAATGGACAGTAGCTTTAGTTGTAAGTGCATTAATTCTGAAATTTGAACATAAATATATAGCTTTTATTCCTCTTATTGCTTTTTGGATTTTAGATTCATACTACTTAAGGCAAGAAAAATTATTTAGAAAAAAATATGATGAGATTATTGCTACAAGAATGTTTAGTGATAATAATTTCTTTGATGTAGATCCAAAAAGATATAATAAAGAAGTTGATCCGGTTTCTAAAATTTGTTTTTCTATAAGTATACTTCCTTTTTATGGAAGTATATGTATTATTTTAATATTTATTTTAATTTATGACTACTTACCTTTCTTAAATAAAATATGTTTTTGTATAAAGTATAATTTTGCCTGGAGTAACTAAACACATTTTTGAAAAAGATATAAGAGATATATTTCACATGTGGAATTCTCAGCTTAAAACTATTATACCGATTTTACCAAAAAGATATACAAAAGAAGATGTAATTGACTTATTAAAAAAATACTACCCACATGAATGGAAATCTGTAAAAATAAAATACAATTACTATACAACAAAAGATCGACATATTAATAAACACAAAAAAAGAACAAGATACAATATGCAAAACCCAACTTCTTTAATCAAAAATGTTTCTTTATTTAAAAAGATTACAAACAAAGATTATCAAGAACAACATTATGAAAAATATGATGAAATATATAAACAAAAAATGGAGAACCAATTGTGGAATAAAAGATTTCCAAAAATAGATAGAATAAACAAAAAGATAAATAAAGCATTATTAAAAACACAACAAATGTATCCTAGTTTTTTAGATAAACTTATTGGTTTTTATGAAAGTAAAAATACATCACAAAAAGACAGAATGTATATTCTTGTAGAACTGAAAAAATACTATTCAAGTAAAATAATCCAATTTTTTTTTAAATTAAATGATACAGAGCTAAATAGACAATTGCGCGAAAATGCATTTTATCATTTGCAAAGTTTTAATTATCAACCAAGACTCAGAAGACAAAAGTATATACGGATCCATACTAAAAATAAAAAAAGGAAGGAAATTTTAAAAAATATTTATGCAAAAGAACGTTGTTGCATACAAGGAAATCCTCAAGAGCTTGAATACCGCATAAATAATGCAAAAGAACAAAAAATTAAAGAGTATGATTTTTTTATTTCACATAGTTATTTAGACAGTGAAGAAATTCAAAAATTAATAACTTATGAAAATAAAAACAATAAAAATGTATTCTGTGATTGGATATGTGATAATGATTATCTTAAACGAAAATTACTATGCGAAGAAACTTTAAAAGTGTTAGAAAAAAGAATGGAGCAATCTAAAGAAATGATTTTTGTTGAATCGGATAATTCAAAAAAATCACCATGGTGCAAATATGAATTAAATTATTTTTATAATTTAAAAAAGCCGATATATATTATATCAAAAAATTCTATTCAATCAAATAATTTTCAAATAAAAACAATGGATGACTTATGGTTTATTGAAGAAGATTTCAATAAATTAGATTATCATAAATTATTACTTTTAAATAGGTAAGATTTACTAAGAAAAATATTCACTCATAATTCTAAAAGCGTAATACAAAAAGATTATGAGCGATGATTTTATAACACAGCTTTAACAGCAGGCATTAAATCGTTATTTTCCTCGATTTTAAGCATTCTAACATCTTTAACACAAGCAGAAAAGCAAGGTAAAGTTTTAGCTAATGTTTGTATTGTTGTAACACAAATAACAGCATTCATTTGTTGTTCTTAAAAAATTCCATTGCACTTTCGCGAGGTTTTTCAAGTGATTTAGAATATTGTGCTTTATAAGCATTAAAACATTCTTTATCTTTTAATTCAGACTCAGGA
>NZ_NXMA01000023.1 GCF_005406215.1 Campylobacter aviculae
TTTATTTTTAGATATAAAAGATTTTGGAAGCTCTTTTATTGATGCGAGTAAAGCCTTTGAAACTGCAAAAACACAACTGGCTTTCATTACAGCAACCACACATGCAAACGTAGATGCTACAGGTAAAGCAATTTCGCAACTTCAAAAGTGGCAAGCCGCTACAAAAAGCAGTGAAAAAACCTTTAAAGAATTTAATGATTTGCATACTAAAACGGGTTATTCTTTAAGCGAACTTTCAAGTATGTTTCAATCTTTTGCTTCTACAGCCTTAAATAATATGAATTTTGATGAAGCTAAAAAAGCTTTTGAAAGTATTATGATAGCAACTTCAAATACTTCCATGAGCACAGAGCAACTTTCAATGACTATGGATAGCTTAGGAGCGGGTGTATTTAGTGCAAGCGGCGATTTAAGACGCTTTGCTGAAAGCTTAGGAATTACAAACGATGCAATGGCCAAGGCAAAGAAAAATGGAAAACTTTATGATCTTTTCATAGAAAAAACAAAAGAGCTTACAAGATATACAGACTACACCACCCAAACCTATGAAAAACAAATGCAAAAATTTGAAGCCAATATCCAAATGCTACAAGCTGAACTTTCAAAACCTATTTTTGATACTCTTAAAAACTCACTCATTGATATAAATACTTATATCAAAGATAATGAGAAAGAGATAAAAGATTTAATGAAAACATTAAGCAATATTACTCCTATAGTAATAAATTTAGGATTGGCTTTTGCAGGATTAAAAATAATCAACATTCTAACTAAAGGATATTATGATTTTAAATTAGCGATTATAGAAAGTACAAATGCACTTTATAAACAAAGAGTTCAAATGCTTTCTAATACTCAAAGCATTAGTGAAATAAATAAAAAGACTTTACTCTTAAGTGAGGGTTTTAGGAAATTAAGTGTTCTTGCAAAAAGTGCTATACCATTAATTTTAATAGATAGACTTTTAAACGTGGAAAACTCATTAGAAAAAGCTTACGAAAAAACAGACAAGCTTACTTCAGCTTTTAAAAGAAAAGTGGGTTTTATGGATAAAGATGAGTTAAAAAAATACAAAGATGAACTTGAAAAAGAGATTGATAGTATCCGAAAAATGCATTTGAATAAAAAGTCAAAACGATCTAGTCTTAGCTTTAGAAATTAATAAAAACAATCAAGAAAAAATTAAAGAACTTACACAAAGACATGAGCTAGAACTCAAAGCCTTAAATGAAAGCAATAATCAAAAGAATCAGATCAAAGAAAGGATACATTATGTTAAAGAATATATCTACAAAAGCAATGAAAATAATCTTACTAAGCTTTTTAACAATGTTATTGATAGGTTGTGGGACGACAACACAACAAGTAGTAAGCAAAATACAAATTCAAAAAGTGAAAATTCCAAAAGAACTACTAACCCTAAGCCCCCTTGAAAAACCACAAGTAAAAAATGAACTTGATATCATAAATGCTTATTCTTTGCTTTTTTATAAATATAAGCAGTGTGAGATACAAATAAATAAGATTAGGGAGTTGAATGAGGATTGATCCTCATTATATCCAATCAAAAACTTCTGTTTTATGTTTTTCATATTCAGCTTCAGTGATAACACCTCTTTCTCTTAATCTTACTAAAAAATCTATATCTCTCATTCTAGACATTTTTTGTTCTCTTTTGTAAGGTTTTTTAACTGCGATATATAAAATCCATACAAATACTCCTAAAAGAAAAGCACCGATACCCCACCATAAGCCACTCATATTTCTTTGCTTTGCGTCTCCAGCAATTTCAATTGCTCCAATAAAATTAATAATAAAATAAGCCAAACCTAAAAATTCCATTTTTACTCCTTTTAATTTAAATAATTTAAAAAAGCTTATTTTATTTTTTTTAATTTACAATAAAACAATTTATATTAATTTTAATATCCAGCTAGATTTTATTTTAGGGAATTTGTATAAAAAAAGTAATGGTGCCCAAGGTCGGATATTAAAAAATATTAACAAATATTTACATATTAAGTATTTCATTTTTTTTAGTAACCCACTTAGTAACCCATATAAAAAATAATTTTTCTAAAATTAAAATCCGATTAAAATAAATATGTTTTTTATTGCTTAAAATCCGATGAAAAACAATAGCTTAAATTATTAAAATCCGATGAAATTGAATAGGATAAATCTTACCAATTAGCTTTTACGAATAGGTTTTTAGAAAAAGTTATCAAAGTATTTTTTTAAACTTTAGTTTCTTAGTAAGAGCAATAAGTGTTCCATAAATAATTAAAAGTTTATATTAGATTAATATTTTTATTAGTTTTTTTATTTTAAAATTATCAATCTAAGAAGAACTTTTTTAAGCTGCCTTTCAATTTATCAAAGAATACAAGATGTTTAACAAAGATGATATTATTAACAATGCAATCCCTGTAAAAACTTTTGCAACTAATATAGGTTTGTATGACAATTTTTACAGAAATGTAAATGATATTAGAAGTGGTTTTAAAATTAAACAAGTAGGGAGCAATTATTTTGTTTTGCTACCTGAATGGTTTGTTAGATTGTTAGAGATTAACTATGATTGCTATGTAATAAAACCTTATGAAAGCTTTGATTATGAATTTAAAGTAAAGATTACCAAAAAAACAGAAATAGGATTTTATAAAAAATGATAGCTTACAAGCTTTGCAAGTGTGGAAAAAGGATAGAAACACACATAAGAAAATGTGAAGAATGCAACAAAGCTTATAAAAAAACTATAAATAAGAATTATGATTTATTTAAAAGAAACAAAGAGAGTGCAAAATTTTACAATAGTTCAGAATGGAGAAAGTTAAGATCAATTTTTATAAATAAAAATCCTTTTTGTTTTCATTGTGGAAAACTTGCTGAAATTGTAGATCATATCATTCCAATTAGGCAGGGTGGCGATAAGTTAAATCAAAACAATCTTCAAAGTCTATGCATAAAATGCCATAATGAAAAAACTAAAAAAGAGCTTAAGGGGTAGGGGGTATTAATCTCTACGAAGCCAAAAAAAATACACCGAAACGGCAGACTTGAAAAAATGCGAGCCGTTTTTTTACATAACGTTGAACTTGACTAACAAATTAACGAATAAAAATTCTTTCAATCCCTTAAAAATCTTTATTTTTTATCAATAGTTTTTTTCAAAAAATTCAAAAAAAGCTTAATTTTTTATTTCTATTTGACTAACACACACTTTAACGCCTCAAACTTTTTTTAAAATTTAAACAAAAAAGGTTATTAAATGTCAAAAGAATTTTTAAATATCGATGAGGTTTTGCAAATACTCAATATCAAATCCAAAGAATATTTAAGCCGCTATTTAAAGAAAAATGGTGTTAAGGTTTTTAAAGGAAAAGCTAAACCTTATCCAAAAGATGAGATTTTAAGACTAGCCAAAAAAAGACAAGAAGAAAATCATCATAATTCTAAACAAAACAAGGTAATTTTATATATCGATGATAATACTATCAAAGAAAAATCAAAGCAGACTAAAAAAACACAGGAACAAATCACACCTCAAAAAAAATTAAATTTAAGCGATATCGAGCAAGAATTAACGCAAAAAACTATTAATGAATTAGAAAATTTAGGGATTTATGATCCTTTAGAGAATGATATCATCAAGGTTTATGCTAAAAATCTTATTTTGTTTGAATGTTCCAGTAAAGAGATAGAAAATAAAGGTTTTTATGTTACAAGTGATAAAGGAACACCTATAATTTCACCCGAATTTGCCGCTTTTAATTCTTTAACAAAAAACATTATAGGATTAGCAAAAAATTTAGGAATTGGAGCACCAAATAGAGTAAGAGTAAATCCAAAAGAAAACAAACAAAATTCAACTTTTGATATTCTTTTAAACGAGACGGAAAATGAATGAAATCAAATTAAGAACAAGAGAAAACATACTAGAATACGCAAAAAAATACATAAAAATAAAAAATAATGAATTTCAAAACTCACCCTTTTATATTGATGAAAAAACCGCACTAAACGCCGTTTTATTTATTTCGCTTTTAAAACATACCGATGGAGATCTTGCAGGTAAGCCTTTTCAACTTTTAGATTTTCAAATCGAGTTTATTATAGATATTATCGCTACTTATTCTAAAGAGAAAAAAGCAAGGCGTTATTCTTATGCTTTGCTTTTTATACCGCGTAAAAATGGTAAAACAGAGCTTATAGGTGCTATTTTACTTTATTTTCTTTTTATAGATAAAGAAAAAGGTAAAAAAATATATTGCGCGGCAAATGAAACCGAACAAGCAAAATTAGTTTTTAACGCTGCCTCTTCTATGGTGAGTCAAGAGAAAGAACTTAACGAAATTTGCCATCAATACAAAACCTATAGAGAAATACGCAAAAAAAATGCTAAATTTGAAGATTTTATCAAGGTATTAACGGCATCAAGCGAGACAAAAGATGGTTTAAGACCCTATGTTTTTATTTATGATGAGCTTCACGCTGCAAAGGATGGAAGTTTGTATAAAGTTTTAGAAGAAGGCACAGCAAGCAGATCTAATTCGCTTTGCATAGTCATTTCAACTGCAGGTTATAATCAAAACGGAGAAATGAAAAAGCAATATGATTATTGTAAAAAAGTCCAAAGTGGGATCATAAATGATCCTTCAACTTATGCCAAAATTTACGAACCTGATAAAAATGATGATTGGCAAGATGAGAAAACTTGGATCAAAGTAAATCCCGCTTTGGGTTATGGAGTAAAGATTGAAAAATTAAGAGAATATTTCGAAAAAGCAAAAAATAATGCAGAGGATGAGGTGAGTTTTAAAACAAAACATTTAAATATTTGGACTTCAAATGCGGGAGCTTTTGTAAAAGATGATGATTTTATAAAGTGCAATTTAGGAGAACTTGATTTAAGCAAAGATGTTTATTTAGGAATAGATCTTTCAGCAACCACTGACTTAACTGCTCTTGCTATGATTTGTGAAGTGAATAAAATTTTACACATAGATTTTAAATTTTACGCTCCAGAGCTTAGTGCAAGAGAACGAAGCAGAAGAGATAAAGTCCCTTATTTAGAATGGGCAAAGCAAGGGTTTTTAACCCTAACACCTGGTAATAGTGTCGATTATGATTATTTGATTGAGGATATCATAGCTTTAAATAAAGCACTTAAAATTAAAATGATAGGTTATGATCCATGGAATTCTCACGAGGTAGCTAAAAAGCTAGGCGAAGAAAATCTAGAATGCGTTCAAATAAGACAAGGTTTTGCTACCATCAGCGAACCTTTAAAAGAATATCAAATTAGAGTTTTAAAACAAACTTTAAATCATAATGCAAACCCTATTTTAAGATGGTGTAACTCAAATTTAGTCGTAGATAAAGACGCAAGAGAAAACATAAAACCTGATAAGAAAAGATCAAGTGAAAGAATAGATGCAATTTCAGCCTTAGTAACTGCAATAGCAACTAAAAACAGCATAGAAAAACCAAAAATAAATGTTTATGAAACAAGAGGTATAAGGTTTTTGTAGATTAATCAATTTGGAAGTAAAAATAGGTAAAATTATATTTTTCAAGGAGTTTATTTGATGAATTATGATGATAAATTTGATAAATGGAACAATGAAAAGAAAAAACTACAAACAAGAGAAAATAAACAAGTAAGCATCGGAAAGATTTATTGGGTTAGTATAGGACAAAATATAGGCAGTGAAGTTTTTGGAAAACAAAATGAATTTAAAAGACCGGTTTTAGTTTTAAATAAAATATACATTAAGGATTATATTAATCTTTTTGTTGGTATTCCACTTACAAGCAAAACAGAAAATAAAACAGGTTTTCTTTATCATCATTTTACCGATAGTAAAAATAGAAAGCAAGTTGCTTTATTATCGCAAATAAGAACCTTTGATACAAAAAGAATAATAAGTTTTTATAATGGAAAAATTAAAAAAGAAGATTTAAAAACAATAAGAGAAAAAATAAATAAGATAATATCCCCGCACTAAGACGGGGTAACCCACATTGTGAGCCAAATCTCCTTCATCAGAAGAAGTCTAAAACCTTGCTTTAAAGTTTTACAATTCTTATGATTACTCAATTATAACATTTTTTTTCTAAAACGCACTTTAACGCCTCAAACTTTTTTTAAAATATGCAAAAAAGTAAAAGGTTTTTTACATGTTTGATAAATTAAGATCATTATTTTTAAAAAAGCAAAAAAGAGGCGATGAGCTTGTAAATGGAATTGATTTTTTATTGAACGACAAAATAAAAGCTGAGGAGCTTTCAGCAGTCATTGCTGCGATTTCAAACATAAGCGAAACCATAGCATGTCTTCCTTTAAATTTATATCAAAAAACAAGTGATGGATCAAAACTTGCTACAAATCATCCCTTGTTTCATCTTATAAAAATAGCACCCAATGAAAACATGACACCTTTTACGCTTTTTGAAGCTTTTATGGTACAAATGCTGATTTATGGAAATGGCTTTTTATATCCACTTAGAAAAAGAAATGGACAAATTCATTCCATAGAGCTTTTAGAACACAAAGACATAAACCTTTTTAAACAAAACGGAAAGTATTATTATCAAGCTTATTCTAATAATAAAAGCATAGTGTTAAATTACGATGAGGTTGTCAATGTTCCTTATCATACAAAAGATGGTGTTTTAGGTATAGCGCCCCTTAGAAAAAGTAAAAATACCGCTGAACTTGCATCAGCTATAGAGCAACACGGCTTAAGCTTTTTTAAAAATGGAAGTTTTACAAGTGGGGTGATTTCCATTCCAACAGAATTAAGCGATGAAGCTTATCAAAGACTAAAAACCTCATTTAAAGAAAATTACAATCAAAAAAAGGCTTACAATATATCCATTTTAGAAAGCGGAGCTACTTACGCACAAACCACAAGTGCAAATAAAGATAGTCAATTTATAGAAAGCAAACAATTTCAAGTGATAGAAATTGCAAGGCTTTTTAATATCCCACCTCACAAGCTAGGCGATCTTTCAAGAGCAACCTTTTCAAATATCGAGCAACAAGAAACCAATTATATGGTGCAAACCATCACTCCTTTAACTACTAAGATAGAACAAGCCTTAAATCGTTTTTTATTGAGTAAAGAGGAGTGGGGCAGATTTTATTTTAAATTCAATATCAATGCCATTTTAAGAGCTGATAGTTCTTCAAGATGGGAAAGTTACACCAAAGCTTTAAGTAATGGTGTGATGAGTATAAATGAAGTAAGAGCCTTAGAAGAAATGAACCCAATCGATAATGGAAACGATCATCTTATCCCGCTTAATCTTTCTAAGATAGATCAAAAAGACACTCAAAAGGAAAAAGATAATGCTTAAAGTAGAAGGTTTAAATGAATTAATGCAAGGTTTAGCAAATATAAATAAAAAAGCTTTACCTAATGCTGCTAAAAAATCCGCTTTAGAAGTTGCCAAAGAAATCACCAAAGAATATAAACGCAATATCCCAAAAAAAACAGGACTTCTAAGACAAAGTGCTAGAGCGGTTTCAAGCTATATTTTACAAAAAGGCGTCTATCGTGCTGCTTGCGTTGTTTTTAGGATGAAAAAAGTATCTCAAAAACGTTATGAAAAACTGACAAAAAAGAAAAAATGGACACAAGAAAAGAAAAACGATAAAAAACAAAGAATGGAGTATTTCGCAAGTGCTTATTATGCTAGGTTTATAGAATATGGTTTTTATCATAAAGGCGGGATAAAAAAGAGCCAAAAAGGCAAAACCAACACAAGTGGTAAAACAACCTTTGTAAAAGGAACTTATACCATGCAAAATGCAAGAGATAAAGTAGATTT
>NZ_NXMA01000024.1 GCF_005406215.1 Campylobacter aviculae
AACTTCATTAAGCCCTTTATTTAAAAAAATATCATTAAAATCACTTATTCCTTGTTCTGCTTCTTGATCGCTAATTTTTGGAATAATAACCTTAATATCAGAAAACTTTTGTTTAATGTCTTTAACAGTTTCTACACCAACGTTTGATAATCCTTTTAATTCTCTCTTTTTATCATTATCAGCTATTAAAGTAATAGGAATGTTTTGAAATTTGTTTTTTAAAATTTCAACTATTTTCGGCAGATTTCCAGCATCTATACCCATTATTACAGGTTTATTGAGTGCTTTGTGTATGGTTGCTGCAGTGGCAAAACCTTCTGCTATGATAAATTCTTTACAATGTTCTAAACTTTTTGCACCTATTATATGAAAACAACCAGTTTTTTTTGCAGAATATTCGATACCTTGTTCTTTCTCTTCTTTGGTTTTAATAATGCCAATAATCTTGTCGCCATTTGGGAATATTCTTTGCACAGACCATAACTTGCCATTTTCATCTTTTAAAGGAATGAGTAAAGAACCCCTGCTGTCTTGTTTAAGATAAAAATTTTCTTCAAAACCTTTTTTCTTTAAATAAGGATGATTTGAATGTGCCCAATTGGCTTGATTGTATTCTTCTTCAATTTTTAATGCTGTTTTTTTCTGAAGTTCTAAAATATCATGTTTAGTATTATTGCTTATAGAATTATTGAAGTTTTTTGGACTAGGTGCTTGATAACTTACAATGTTTTGTCTTATATTCTCTAAAGGCATTTTCCAATTTTCTTTAATACCTGTTTTAAAATTTTGAATAAAACCAGCAGGATATTCATCTAAAAATCCACTATATGCCCCACTCATTTCTCTACCCCTATCTGTTGTGGTTTTTACTCTATGGATCTTACCATCCATAATAGGCAAGCCATCAATAATTAAACCTTGATTTTCTAAAGCAGATTTAAAAGTGGTTAAAATCTCACCTTCATCAAATGAAAATTCTTTTTTTTGGTGTGGATAAAGCCATTGTGAAAAAATATTCTTATCTAAGCTTTTTGGAGCAAACCATTTTTTTTCTTTTTCATCCCACATCGCACCTAATGATTTTACTTTTTCTTTATCTTTAAATGGGACATAAAGATAAATTCTTTTTTGTGGCATTGTGTATCCTTTTAGTTTCCTTTAATATTATTATTGCTATAATTACAAACGAAATTCGAGGGACTCCTTGTGTCCCACCTTTTAACAATACTTCAGAAGTTCTTCATTAAATATTTTAATTAAATCATCTAAGGATAGTTCTATCTTTTGCGGATTAATTCCTATATAGGTGTCTTTGATTTTTGTTGTTAATCTTGGATAATGTTTTCCATTTTTTTCTCTTGTTTTTAGAATATTTTCCCAATGATAACTTCTATTTCTTAGATTTTGTAATAAGCTAAGAACTATATCCACTTTATATATATTTCCAAAGTTTCTTTTTTTACCATTTTTTAAAAAGAAATTTCTATTATATTGATTGTAATTTCTAAAATCTATATCTTTATCTTTTAAATTCATTATTTGTTCTTGTAGTTTATTTTCTTTTATAAAGCAAATAATAATTCCTAAACCCATACGAGAAAGACATTGATGATGAGTTAAATTTTTATCTTTAATAATTTCTTTGATTTTTTCATCGTTAGAATTTTTTATCCAATTTTCATTTTGTTTTGATAATTCACTGTCAAGTTTATTTCTAAGAATAATTTCTAATGTAGCAATTTTTGGAGTAATTTTTCCTACAAGCTTAAGATTATCATAGTGCTTAACAATATCATTATTATAAGATAATAGTCTTGTTTTAGAAAATAAATTATCAAAATTCATTTTTTACCTTGATCGTGAGTATGTTTTTTCATTGCTAATTTCTCTATCTGGCAAAATTTTATTTAGTTTTTTTTTGAAAAACTCATTCATTTTTTCTTTAAAAAATGATTTTTTGCCAATTTTATTAATTTGTTTTTTTTCAAATTTTTCTCTAGTTTCTGAGTAAGAATTTGCAAATTCTAATATCATTAATCCTACATCTTTATTTGCTACTTCTGATAAATTTTTTATTGCTTTAAAAGTTCCATCTAACATTTCATCATATATTTTTGGCTTATAAATACCAAGTTGATTATTAAGATCTTTTTTTACTTCTGGATTTATATTTTCTTTAACTAATTTAGAGCTACCAATATTAATTAAATGTTCAATACCTTTTTGAAAATTTTTATCTCCAAGTCTTATATTTAATGGTATTTTTTCTTTATCAGTAATAATATCAAATTTAATATATTGATTTGAAAAATCTTTTTTCAATAAGCTTTCTGCAACATCAAAAGTTTTTATAGTATCAAAAAACTTATTTACATCTTCTCCCTCGTAAGTTCCTTCTTGTATAGCTTCTTTGTAATGCTCATTAAGTTCGCTTACATCTGTTACTTTTATTTTATAATTTTTTTCCATTTTTATTCCCTTATAATATTTTTTTGTTTTATTGTTTTTTTGCAGTTTTTATTTTATTATTTTTATGATTAAAATCATATAAGTTATTTATTATTTCTAAAATTTTTTCAGTATTTTTGCAATTAAATTTTTTTATCAATAAATTAAATTCAATTTTAAAATCTTTATTCTCTTCAAAGTCTTTTAACAATGCCGATGAAAGTTTTTTATATATACGCTCTTTATTTTCTTTTTCTTTTTGGCGTAATTTTTTTAATTTTTCATCATACTCACGCTTTAATTCTATTATTAACTTGCTTTCTTTAAGCATAATAACTCCTTATAATTTTTGTAAATGTTATTATTACAAAATAATATTAATATTTTATAAAGTTTAATAGTGTAGAATACCAATCAATTTGAATAATTTAATAATTACAGGATAGCCTTTTATTTCCTAAAAAGTTACCTTTTTAAAAAAATAAAAGGCAAAAACTCTGCGAGGCTCACTAAGGAATTGAGAATGAATAAAAACAATAATTGTGTCATAAAAATTAGCAAAGATGATAAAACAATTTTAGAATATATAAAATCAGAAACAAATGTACCATATAGTAGAATAATATCTATTTTATTAAAAAAGTTTAATTCTTGTGATACAGATGAAAAAAATAAAATTAATAATGAAATATCTAAAAATAAATTTTATACAAGCGATGAAAATAAAATAATTAAATTAAAACTTACAGAAAATGAAGTAAATATTTTAAAAGAAATTTCTAAAAAAACAGGATTTTCAAGTATTACCAAACAAGCTAAATTTTTGCTATTAAACTCCATAAAAAATGAAAAACTTTTTGCTAATATAGAAATAGATGAGTTTATAAAAACAAGAACAGAAATTAACACAATAGGTAAAAATATATATCAATTATTAAAAATTCTTAGGAGCGGAAATTCTGTAAAAATAAATGATAATAATTTAAAAAAATCAATCGATAATATTAGAGATAAAATTGATATATTGTCTAATAAACTTGGTATTATAATAGAAAAAAATAATGAAAGAATTTAATGTCGCGTAGTGTTAAAATATTTGATGACGAAATAATTGCTAAAAAAGTTTTTACTAAAATAGAAAATGCTTCAAAATTACCACTAAATTATATCAATAAAAATAAAAATAAATATACTAAAGATGTAAAAACAGGTAAGCTTGTTAGTAAAAATATGTTTAGAAAAAATACAGAAGTTGTTGTAAAAATTACTTCAGGTTCTAAAAATTCTCAAGCACTTTCAAAACATCTTGATTATATTTCTCGTGATGGAAATGTAGAATTAATAATCAGTGATTTTGATAAATATATAGGTAAAGATGAGATTTTAGAAGTCAAAAGAATTTTTAAAAATGAAGGAGCTCCTATTCCATTATATAAAGAAGGTGCTAAAGAAAAAAGACATACTATTAATATGGTTTTTTCTATGAAAGAACATTCTACAACACCGAAAGAAAAATTACAACAAGCTGCAATTATTGCTTTAAAAAAATCGTATCCAAATAATTTTTTTGTCCTTGCTTTTCACGGAGATACAGATAATCCACATTGTCATATTTGTTTGAAAGTCGCAGATAAAAATGGTAAAAGAATTAATCCAAAAAAAGCAGATTTAGCAAATTTAAGAGCAGAATTTGCAAAGGCATTAAATGAGTTAGGAGTTGAAGCAAAAGCTACAAGCAAAAAGCAAAGAGAAGTGGAAATAGATCAAGAATTTTCAGTCAAATTAAATACAAATAATAAACTTAATCAAACTCCAAAAATAAAAATGCATTACTATCAGATTATGGATTTTGGAAAAGCGAATTATCAATTTAGCACAGATAAAAATGCTAAAAAAAGTTATTATGTAAGTTATAAAACCAAAAAAGGAATAACTACAATTTGGGGGCAAGATTTAGAAAGAGTTATAAAAGAAAATAAAGTTTTAAGGGGTGAATATGCAAGATTTAAAATAGTAGGACAAGAAGATTATGAAATCAGAAAAAAAGTTAAAATAAATAATAAATGGCAAGAAGTTTCTAAAATACTTAAAAAACCTATTTGGGACGTATCAGTAATAGGCAGAGAGAAAGATTTGAAACAGATAAATAAATCCAACGCCAAAACAACGAAAAAATATAAGATTATACAAGAGAAAGGAGTAAATAATGAGAGAGATTATACAAAACAATATAGACAGAGAGTCTTACAAGAGCTCGGTAATAAATCAATTATCCGAAGAGAAGTTGCCCAAGAAAGAAACTCTATGCGAGTATTGTCCAAACAGCCTATGGTTTTTAACACAAAACGAACTCAAATGCTTTTGCACATCAATGCACTCAATCAGCTACAGCAAGGAGAGCGAAGAAGAACCGATAATATCTTGCGATGGACAAGTGCTAGGAATAATAAGATTGCAAGAGATGAGTAATTTATAAAAGAAGGAATAAAATATAATGAAACAAGAAATTTATACCAGCAAATTTTATATTTCTAAAAAAATGGAAAAGAGGCTTGTTTTAAATTAGATTTTGAAATAAAAGCATTTGGAGAAAATAAAAAATTTTACCGTGTAAAAATATATGCAATTATAGATTATCAATATTTGAAAGACGAATCAGGTGTTATCCCAAATGATAATAAAAATAGAAGCCATTGGACATTACAATATGATTACGATAAATGGAGTTTTCATTCTTCTATAATGATTCGTTGGGATTATAGATCTTTGGGGATAGGAACATTTATAATAAATAGAATGCTAGAAATTGCTTTAAATTATGTTCCAGAAGTAAAACTTTATGGTACTTTAGGTTGGGTGGATGAACAAAATCCCAAAAATCATATAAGAAGGGATAAATTATATAAAAATTTAGGTTTTATATTTAATGAAAGCAATACAGGTTTTAGTATAGATAGGATTAGTAATTTAAAAATAAGAAAAGATTTTGATTATATTCAAGAAGTTTGCATACTTGATGTATATTATCAGCTAGGAAAATTACAATATGAAAAAGAAAGAAGTGATAAGATTTTAGAATATTATAAAAATAATTCAAATGAAGCGAATAGAAAGAATGATACTCTTCAAGCAAGAAATAAGTTTATGTTTTTTCTTTTAATAGCATTAATAGCATTGGTTATTTTAGCTATTTATTTATCAAAGCAAAAGGTAATTACCTTTTGCTAATTAATTTTAATATCATATTCTTTCTGAATATTATTGTTTTTATTTAAATCTTCTAAAATCTTCGCAGATTTTGGTATAAAATCGCTTTTATAATCTTTTTGTGTGCTCATTTTCTTCTCCTTGTGTAAATTCTAATTCTATTAAGTCAAATAAATTTCGACCACCATAATATTTTTCATCTTCAATTTGTCTTTTTGTTTTACGCATTTGTATCCTTGTAGTTTTGTTTTTTGCAAGGATATTTTAACATTTTTAGTTATTAATATTTAAAGCTCTAGCCTCTTTTAAAATCAATTTTCTTATATAAGTGCCATATTCACTAACTAATTCTAACTCCATTAGCTTTTTTAAAATATTCATTTCTTGTTCATTTAGTCTGCAAACTACTAAATTATCTCTTCTTAATTTTTGATCTATAGTTTTTCTTCCAGCTGATTTTTTATCGGCTTTCTTATAGGTTTTTTGGGAACTTGTTTCAGAGTTTAAAGCTTCTGCTATTGTAAATGGTTTTTTTTCCATTGTTATTTATCCTTTCTAATAAAATCTAAAAGTCTTTGATATTCATTGAAAAAGTTTGTATAACTTAATCTTGAAAGATTGTTTTCGTTATAAAGCTCAGTGAAAGAAGCTCCGCTACTCATAGAATTTTCAATTATTTTTGAAAACTTAAAGAAAAAAAGATTTAAATCTGTAAAATTACTTTCAAGAGTTTCGCAAATTTGGTTTTTTTCCTTTTCATCTCTATAATCTGTAACCAAAATACAAATTCTATTATCGTTGCCTATTTCGTTTAAAGTTTCTAATGTTCTTAGCAATGAATTATAATTACTTGTGCAAGGAATAATAATCTTATTGCTTTCTTTAATAATATCCAATACTCCTTTTTCTACAAATCCACCAAAATCATAAACACAATTGTCTATTTTTTTTGGGGTTGGTAAAATTTTTGCTTTTTCAGGATAAATTCTTTCTATAATGGAATTGTCATTGCTTTGCAAAAAACATCCTAAATCTTTAGCAATTGAAAAGGCAAAAGGAGTTTTTCCAACACCACCCTTTTTATTTACAACAGATACTATCATAAAAGAAATCCTTTTTATATTTTTGTATAATATTATATACTAATATTTATTAATATATAATAAAAATAAATATTAGTTATATATTTTTGCTTTGATACTTTAGTCATAGTTTTGTTTCAAGTTCTAAATAATCTTCTAAGTGTAGTATGAATTTCA
>NZ_NXMA01000025.1 GCF_005406215.1 Campylobacter aviculae
TGGTTCTTAAAGTGGAGTAAAAGTTGCAATTATATACAAAATAAGCTTAAGGGAATATGAAATAAAAAGTGAGGAATTCACTTTTTATTCGAAAATTATAAAAACTATTCCTTAAATAATTAATTATTATGTATTAAAACAAGCATAAAAATGATCATCTTTGCATTTAAGTTCTGGTTTACTCTTGGCGCATTTATCGCTAACTATAGGACAACGGGTTCTAAAAACACATCCACTCGGAGGATTCATAGGAGAAGGCAATTCTCCTTCTAGAAGCTGAATTTTTTTATATTTTTCAATATTTGGATCTGGTATTGGTACGGCTGATATCAAAGCTTTAGTGTAAGGATGTTTTGTATCACTGTAAATTTTTTCATAATCCGCAATTTCAACAAGATTTCCTAAATACATAACTAAAACTCTATCTGAAATGTGTTTAACTATAGACAAATCATGAGCAATAAAAATTAAAGATAATTGAGTTTGATCTTGTATTTCTTTAAGTAAATTAACCACTTGAGCTTGTATAGAAACATCTAAAGCAGAAACTGGTTCATCGCATACTATTAATTTAGGTTCTAAAATTAATGCCCTAGCTATTCCTATCCTTTGACATTGTCCGCCTGAAAATTCGTGCGGATAGCGATTAATTAAACTTGGAATCAAAGATACTTTTTGCATTATTTGCAAAACTTTTTCCTTAATCTCCTTAGCGTTCATATGTGGAAAATGAACTTTTAAAGGTTCTGCAATAATATCTCCTATAGTCATACGAGGATTAAGAGAAGCTAAGGGATCTTGAAAAATCATTTGTATATCTTTTCTTATATTTTTCCAATCCTGACTATTCTGGTTTTTAAGACTCCTACCCATCCATAATATATCGCCATCTAAATCTTTATTCAACCCTAAAATAGCCTTAGCTAATGTAGATTTACCACATCCTGATTCACCCACTATACCTAAAGTTTCACCTCGATAAAGTTTAAAATTCATTTTATCAATGATCTTCATTTTTACAGCTTTATTCCTGAAAAAACCTTCATTTTTTCTAACGGTATAAAATACACTTAAATCTTTAGTCTCTAAAAGCAATTCTTTCATTTATAATTCCTTAAAACTAAATCTATCGGTGCAAAACAGGCCCTTTTTTTATCTAAAGAAAACTCTTCAAGAATAGGCTTTTCTAAACAAATTGCTTTTGCAAAAGAACATCTTGGCGCAAAAGAACAACCCTTTGGCAAATTTAATAAATCTGGAGGATTATCTGGAATCAACGCGAGTTCTTCTTGTTCTAAGTCTAAACGCGGAATGGTTTTCATAAGCCCTAAAGTATAAGGATGGGTTGGACGATAAAAAATATCTTCCACTTTAGCATACTCCATCACTCTACCCGCATACATAACCAAAACATTGTCACAAGTTCCAGCAACAACTCCTAAGTCATGAGTGATTAAAATAATAGCCATATTGAATTCTTTTTGCAATTCTTTTAGTAATGTCATAATTTGCGCTTGAACAGTAACATCTAAGGCTGTTGTTGGCTCATCGGCAATTAAAAGCTTAGGTCTACATAAAAGCGCCATAGCAATCATAATTCTTTGTCTCATACCTCCTGAAAGTTCATGTGGATACATTTTCATTCTCTTTTTAGCTTCAGAAATTTTTACAGCCTCTAACATATGAACACTTTCAATAAAAGCTTTCTTATATTCCATTCCTTTATGAACAGTTAAAACCTCTATAAGCTGATCTCCTAATTTCATATAAGGATTTAAAGAAGTCATCGAATCTTGAAAAATAATAGATATTTTTTCTGAACGTAGCTTATTTATAGCTTTGGAATTTAAATTTAAAATTTCTTCACCGTTAAATAAAACACTACCTCTAACGATGCTATTCCTAGCCAATAAACCCATTAGAGCAAATACACTTTGAGATTTCCCAGAACCTGATTCTCCTACTATACCAAGAGTTTGTCCCTCATTCAAGCTAAAGCTCACATCACTAACGGCCCTTACAATACCATCAGGTGTTTTAAAGCTAACCTGTAAATTTTTAACTTCTAATAACATTTTATCTATCTTTCGGATCTAAGGCATCTCTTAGACCATCACCTATAAAATTAAAACAAAATAAAGTGATTACCAAAAATGTCGATGGAAATCCAACTAGCCAAGGGGTTTGCTCCATAGAACTCACCCCATCATTCATCAAAGAACCCCAAGAACTTAATGGTTCTTGTACTCCTAAACCTAAAAAACTTAAAAAGGATTCAAAAAGTATCATTCCTGGAACCAACAAAGAAGCATAAACAACCACTAAGCCTAATAAATTAGGTACTATATGTTTTAAGATAATATCCTTTGTGCCAACCCCGCAAACTAAAGCAGCTTGAATAAATTCTTTATTTTTAAGACTTAAAGTTTGCCCTCTTACTATTCTTGCCATATCAAGCCAACTCACGGCTCCAATGGCAATAAAAATTAAAAATATACTTTGCCCAAAAAATGTAACCAAAAGAATGACTAAAAACATAAAAGGTAAAGCGGAAAAAATTTCTAAAATTCTCATCATAATCATATCGACCTTTCCACCGATATATCCAGAAGTTGCCCCATAAATAATACCTATGATAATAGCCATCAAGGCACCTGTTATACCAACAAGCAAAGAAACCTTACCGCCTATGGCTACTCTTACAAATAAATCTCTACCCGAATTATCTGTTCCAAAATAATGGCCATTTTCTAAACTAGGGGAAGAAGCAATTAAAGAAAAATCAGTTTCATCATAAGTATATTTGGATAAAGCTGAACCAAAGAAAGAAAATAAAATAACCAAAACAATTAAAACTAAACTTATCATAGCAGCCTTATTATGAAAAAACCTTCTCATAGCATTTCGCCAAAGACTTCTTCCTTTAATTTCTTTTTGATTTAAAACTTGTGGATATGCCTGCTGACTTTCCCAATTTTTTCTAAGATCTTCTAAGTTATAGCTCAATTTTTCTTCCAATTCTTGAACCAATTGCTTTGAATTGTGTGTATTGAATAATCCCATTTTAAGCCTTAATTTTTATTTTAGGGTCTAAAAAAACATAAATAATATCAACAATAGCATTAAAAAATATAGTAAGGGCTCCAACAATAATTGTTAAAGAAAGTACTAAAGAATAATCCCTATTTAAAGCTCCATTGACAAAGAGTTGGCCTACCCCTGGTATAGTAAAAAAACTTTCTATTACCACAGAACCAGTTATAATACCCACAAAGGCTGGAGATAAATAAGAAATTACAGGTATAAGTGCTGGTTTTAAAGCATGATAAAATAAAATTCTCCAAGAAGGTAAACCCTTAGCTTTAGCTGTCCTTATAAAATCAGAATGCAATACTTCTATCATGGAACCTCGCATAATTCTAGCAATAGCAGCAATATAAGCTATACAAAGAGCCAATACAGGCAAAACTAGATATTGAATTTCTCCATTATTCCATCCTCCTGAAGGCAATAATTCTAATTTTATAGAAAAAATTAATACAAGCAAAGGGGCTATAATAAAACTAGGCAAAACAACTCCTATCATTGCAAAAGCCATAATGCAATAATCTAAAATAGTGTTTTGTTTCAAAGCTGCTATAACACCTATTCCCACCCCTACAAGTACGGAAAAAATAAAGGCTATTATACCTAAGATAATTGAAACAGGAAAAGACTGAGCTAAAAGATCATTCACGGATAAATCTTTATAAACAAAACTTGGTCCAAAATCTCCTTGTGTTAAATTTTTAAGATAAATTCCATATTGAACTATCAAAGGTTTATCTAAACCATATTTAGCATTAATATTTTTCATAACTTCAGGAGGATAAGCTCTTTCTCCCATGAAAGGACTACCTGGAGCTAATCTCATTAAAAAGAAAGAAATTGTAATAAGAATAAACAAAGTAGGAATTGCTTGTAAAATTCTAAAAAATATAAATTTTAACACCTATAAACCTCAATGCTCTAATATATAAATATCTTTAAAATAATTATTTTGAGAAGGTTTTATTTTAAAACCTTTTACGTAAGGTTTTACAAGATAGCTTGTTGTATAAAAATAAACAGGTATTATCACATTATTTTCATATAAAATCTTTTCAGCTTGTGCATAAAATTGAGCTCTTTCCTCTTCTGTTTTTGCTTTATATGCTAAATTAATAACTTTATCGTATTCTTTACTTTTAAATCCTGAAGTATTGTTTGAAGAATTTGATAGAAAAATATTTAAAAAACTGCTTGCTTCATTATAATCTGAACACCAACCAGCTCTAGCCATTTGTTGTTGACCTAAACGTCTAGTAGATAAAAAAGATTTCCATTCTTGATTTTGAAGTTTGACATTTACAATACCTCCTAAATTTTTCTTCCATATGGAAGAAGCAGCTATTGCTAATTTTTTATGATTTTCATTTGTGTTATATAAAAGAGTAAAATTTAAAGGATTGCTCTGATTATATCCCGCTTCATTTAAAAGTTTCACAGCCTCTTGATGACGTTTATTGCTATCCCATTTAGACCATTCTGGAGGAGTAATTAATTCAGCTGCATTGATCACAGGAGGAGAAAAAGTAAAAGCAGGAATTTGACCTTGTCTTAAAACCTGATCTGTAATAATATTTCTATCTAGAGCCATAGAAAGTGCTTGACGGACTTTATTATTATTAAAAGGTGGATTTTTAACATTTAACTCATAATAATAGGTACATAACTGTGGTCCTATTATTAATTCTTTAGGGTATTCTTTTTTTACCTTATTTAAAAGCTCTAAAGGAAATTGACCGATATCTAAGCTTTCTGCTCTATATCGTGTATAAGCAACAGAATCGTTCTGAATTTGCAAAAGAATCAATTTATCAAGTGACACTTTTTTAGCATTCCAATAATACGAATTTTTAGATAAGACCGCTTCTTCATTAACAACAAATGAATCAAGCTTAAAAGCTCCATTGCCTACTATATTTTTAGGCTCACTCCAAGAATCACCAAATTTCTCTACGACTTTTTGTGGAACTGGAGAGAGAACATAAAATTGAGTTAAAAGATCCGCAAAAGGAACAGGGCTTTCTAGATGTAAAACTAAAGTGTAATCATCTTTTGCTTCAACTCCTAATTTATCTGGACTCATTTTACCATTTATAATAGCCGAAGAATTTGCAAGTTTCATATAATTTAAAAAAGAAGCATAAGGCGAAGCAGTTTTAGGATCAACCAATCTCTTCCAAGCAAAAACGAAATCATTAGCTGTTACTTTATCGCCATTAGACCATTTAGCATCTTTTCTAAGATTAAAAGTCCAAGTTTTATAATCGTCACTATGAGACCAAGTTAAAGCCACACCAGGTGCAGGTTTGTCATTTTCATCAGAAACGAGCAAGGTTTCAAATAAATTTCTTGTAAAAAAACCCTCAGGAGCACCATCAATTTTAGCTGGATCTAAAGATTGAGGAGCAGCGCCTGCATTAAAAGTAAAAACTTGCTCTTTAGCAAGTTTTTCTTCTGCCTGTAAAAAAGCTGCAAAAAGAAAACTAAATAAAAACAAGACATAAGCTAACTTTCTCATAGTTCATTCCTTAAATTAAAAATACTTCTATAATTATTCTTAGAATATCTTGTTAATACTTTCATTTAACTTAAAATATATATTTTAAAAAATTTAAAATTTAAAAAGTTTCAAAAGGAAACGATTTTTAAAATCAATAGAACTAGCTCTTTTAATATTAAATCAAAAACGAAATAACAATATAGCGCTTTTAGAATTTAAAGAACTTTATATTTACAGAATATACTAAAATATCGCATTAGAAGTCAAAAAAAATAAACCAAAGACGGAAGAAAATTTTTTATCCTGTTAATAGTATTACTAAATTCTATAACAACTCATAGAAAAATATCTAACAAACAAAACTAAAAAAAGCAATATTTTTATAAAAAATATAATGATGTTTATTAGAGATTTATGGGCATAGGTAAAATCAATATTACTATGAAAGCAAATGTGAAAAGCATAAATACCAATATTAAACTCCATTTAAAATACAAATATAAGATTACTTATCAATACCAAATTAATAAATATGGAAATTGCATAAATCAATTTATTAAGATTTTTTCTTTATCAAGGTTTTTTTAATTATAAGTATAAGATTTTACTGTTTAGCATAGCTATAAAATTATACAAACTAAAACATATAATTTACAAAATAAACCTTCTAAAAGGATTAAAATAAGAAAAAATTTGAAAGTATAAATGTTTTTCTAAAGCAAGGATCGCTTTGAAATTTCAATATATTTATAGAAACTCTTACTAAATAAAACAATGTAAGTATGATAAATAAAAGATAAACGCAACAATTTCTTTCTAAAAACGTAAATCTTTTTTAAGAATAATATTTAAAGTTTTGTAATTCAATTTTGATAGATTTGAAAATTTATTTTATCATTTTTTATAAGCACATATAAACTTATCTAAAAATTAAAAAATACAATTGAAACAATTTAGTATTACTATCCAATGGTGGGCCTAACAAGACTTGAACTTGTGACCTCACCCTTATCAGGGGTGCACTCTAACCAGCTGAGCTATAGGCCCTTATCATGGTGGAGAATAGC
>NZ_NXMA01000026.1 GCF_005406215.1 Campylobacter aviculae
TTTATGTTAAAAATGATGAAGAATTTTCTTATTCTTCATCACTAATGGATTCTAAGGGTTATTATTATTTGAAAATTTCAAAGGATGAGGATCCTGAAATTTACATAAGTT
This sequence comes from Campylobacter aviculae, assembly GCF_005406215.1. Classification (GTDB taxonomy): domain Bacteria; phylum Campylobacterota; class Campylobacteria; order Campylobacterales; family Campylobacteraceae; genus Campylobacter_D; species Campylobacter_D aviculae. The sequence goes on from NZ_NXMA01000026.1 coordinate 112, forward strand.
TAAATCATCTTTAAAATTTTTTCGATAATTTGAGTTTTTGACTTATTAATATCAAAATTGTCTTTTAAAATCATATCGCTACTTGTAGGTAATTCTAATGCTTGATCTACTCCTGCCATATTTTGAACATTATGTTTAAAAAAATTCTTACTATCCCTCTTTTGCCTTATGTCTAAAGAAACATCTAAAAAAATTTCTAAATAATTTTTAAAATTTTGCCTATTAAAATTCCTGATTTCATCAAACATAGAAATTGTAGAAAGTAAAACAATAAAACCTTGATGATAAAGAATTTTGGCTATATTAACATAATAGCGTGCCATTGCCAATCTAGCGTCTTTAGAATACTCCAAATTTCCAACACAAGCTCTTAACTCATCCCCATCTAAAAGAATCGATTTTATGGTATATTTTTCGAGTAAATCTTTTTGAATTTCTGAAGCTAGAGTAGTTTTTCCGCTCCCGCTTAATCCAGTTATAAAAATTAAAGCTCCTTGCAAAACTCTTCCTTAAGCATTAAAATATCTTTTGGTCTTAAGAGATCTTTTCTGGTTTGCTGCTTTACTTTTATTTCCAAAAAAATCAGTCCATTGAGTTTTTTAATGATTTCTAGTTTATTTTTTAAATCTTTCATAGTTTTTACGCTAAAGCTATAGTTATATCCACACGCTTTGGATAATTTCGAAAAAGAAGCATTTTTAGCGTGAGTAAATTGCCCTCCAACGCTATCATGAGCTTGATTATTTAAAACTATGTGTAAAAAATTTGAATTTTTAAAATTTAAAATAGAACCCATGTGCATAATAAATGCTCCATCACCATCTAAACACACAATATGTTTTTTAGAATACTTAGAAATAATAAAAGCCAAAGAACTTGCATAACCCATAGAACCTACAACCAAAAAATCATTAGCATGTGTTTGTTTTTTTATCTTTCTTAGCTCGTAGCATTCCCTTGCTATCATTCCGGTTGTAGCTATAAATTTTGAATGATTAAAATAATCTTGAATTAAAGAAATAGCCTCTTCTCTAATTATTTTAAAATTGTTTTTTTCTCTTATAGTTTTAAAGTTATCAAAAGTATTTTTTTTAATTAAAAAAGCAATAATCTGCTTTTTTAAATTACATTCTTGTATTGCCTTATCGATTTGTTCTTTTGCTTTCTTGATATTTTGACTCAAAAAAAAACTTTTTATACCACATGCTTGTAAAATTTTCTTAGTAACCTCACCTTGTTTTAAATGTTGAGGCTCATCATCTTTACCACCTCTTAATCCTATAAACATAATCAAAGGTATCTTATAAACCTTCGGATCAGCCAATGATAAAAGCGGATTGATGGCATTACCTAATCCGGAATTTTGCATATAAACGAGAGCTATTTTTGAGGTAGATAAATTATAAGCACTTGCAAATGCTATAGCTTGTCCTTCATTTGCCGTTACAAAAAAATTATTTTTAGATTTTAATTCTAAGGCATTATTTAATGACTTTAAAAGACTATCAGGCACTCCAGCAAAAAAAGAAAATTTATCGTTCAAAAAATCTGCAAATTCCAGAGAATTGATCATCAATTCCCCTTAATCAATTTAATAAGATCTAGTGCTGAAATATAATTTTTATCAGCTTCCAAACTTCTTTTATGGGTTAAAATTGAAGTCGCGGTTTCTTTCATAGCAGTATATGCTGATCTTAAAAGCTGATTTGCATATACAATGATATTTATTCCTGCGTTTTTAAAATCTTCTTCACTTAAAGATGGATAATTTGTCGGAACAACCAACAAAGGCTTTCTATTTGGAAAAGTGTTATAAATTTCACAAAATTCCAAAATTTCCTTTCCGTCTTTCTGTCTTGAATGTATCATAATGCCATCAGCTCCAGCATCGATATAGGCTTTTGCTCTCTTTAATGCATCATCTAAGCCCTTTCCTAAAATCAAACTTTCAATTCTTGCAATAATCATAAAATCACTCGTTAATTGAGCTTGTTTTCCGGTTTGAATTTTAAGGCAAAAATTTTCTATAGAATCTTGAGTATGTTTTGAATTATCTTCGCATAATGAATTCTGTTTTAAGCCTATTTTATCCTCGATAACAACCGCACTTATACCAAGTCTTTCCAATCTTTTCACAGTTAAAGCGAAATGAGGTATTTTAGAACCAGTATCGCCATCATATATAATAGGTTTTGTGCTAATTTCTAATATATCATTAACAGTAGTCATTCTAGAAGTTAAATCAACAAATTCTATATCCGGCTTACCCTTAGAACTAGAATCCGTTAAAGAACTTAACCATAAAAAATCGAAAAATTGATTAACCCCGTTTTCATCTTTTACATTAAGGTTTTCAATAATCATAGCACTGATACCATTATGAGATTCAATTCCTTTAATGATAGGTTTTGCATTTAAAATATCTCTTAAAGACTTCAATCTTTCTTGTGGAAGAATTCCTACTTCTTTAAGATTTTTATTGATCATGCTAGATGAAATATTTTTTGTGTATTCAACCTCGACTATTTGACCACCCCAAGATTTCATTATTTCCATTGCTTTTTGTTTTGAAGAATTTAATGGACCACTATTCCAATCATCTCCGTGGATCATAAAATCTGGCTTGTATTTTAATAAATTCACATCATAGTCTTTTTCATCCTGTATGACAACTTCATCTACGCCTTTAATTGCCTCTATAATTTGTTTTCTTTGTTCATAAGGCATAAATGGAACTCTCTTATAGCTTGCAATGGCTTTATCTGAAAATAATCCTACCATAACATAACCAAGCTCTGACGCTTTTTTAATGATATTTAAATGACCTGGATGGATTATATCAGCTGCCATTGGAACATAAACTAATTTTTTCATCATTTATCCTTTAAATAAACAAGTATCGCAAAGCTTTGTGGTGCTTAATAAATTTTCCTTATGTACTTTTCTTAGCTCTTGCATTTTATCATTATGCCATATATTATAGATACTATCATTATTTACATTTCCTACCGCTATATGTTTTGCTCTATGACTGGCACAAGGAACAACTAAACCATCTCCATGTATAAATAAAGATTCAAAAGGATAAGAACAACTTTGTTTGCCTGCTATAGGTGAGTCAGATATAGCAACACTTCTTTCATCATCGAAAGGAGAAATTGGAACATAACGCTGCACTGCAACATAATCTGCCTTATCTACCCAATATTTTTTAAAATCTTCTAATTCATGTTTATTTTTTTCTTGCAATAAAAAACTTACTCTTACTATCGGTAATTTCAAATTCATTTTATTTCTTAAATTGATGAAATTTTCTATATTTTTAATCACTTGATTAAAATTAAGCCCTATTCTTATTTTTTTATACGTTTGTTCAGTAAATGCATCAATGCTGAAATTCATTCTTGTAATATTGGTATCCAAAAGTTTTTTTGACATCTCTTCATCCAATAAAGAAGCATTAGTGTTGAAATGGATATCCATTATATTATTTTTTAAACTAACATACTTCAATCTTTCTATAATATCAGGATCTAATAAAGGTTCATTAGTTTGAGAAACACCTATTGAAGGGCATTTATGTTCATCGCATTCATCTACTAAACTTTGGAATTTTTGAAACGATAAATATCCTTCATATTTATAATCATTTCTTAAATCAGCATGACCATGGACACACATAGTACATCTAGCATTGCATTTAAATTGATTTTCAAATCTCACAAACAAAGGAAAATCGTTTAATATATAATTTGAAGCATCAGCCCATTTTTTTCTATAATCAACCCATTTTTGACCATATTTTTCTATAAATATTGCATCTATATCTTTTTTTGAGTTATTTACAACCCTACCAGCGGAAGTGGATTCTGTTTTTATCTCTTCCATTTTTTTCTCTCCTTTTCATTTAATTTGATTTCAATTATTCTATAAACTAAATCAAAAATATAACAAAATGATATTGTATAAAATAATAATTGAAACTCATGTAAAATTAAAAAAATGCTGATTAAACTAAGCAATAAAGAAGCATCTATGCCTAAAATAAAATTTCTGTCTAAAAACCATTTTTTTAAACCAAATCGTTTAAATTTCGCAAACTGCTTTAATTTTTTTGGAAAATAAAATAAACCAAAAAAATTATGCAAATTCATACTAATAATTACAATTAAAGCAAAATACAACGGCAAATCAGCCGATAAAGCAATCACTATAAACACTGCATTAAAAAAAACATTATCATTAAATCTATCCAATCTGGAACCGATATAAGTTTGTTTGCCTGTATATCTTGCTAACATTCCATCTGTATGATCGACAATCGCATAAAGTTGTGTCAAAAATGCCGCTAAAATATAATACTTTAAGTATATAAAATACAAGATACAAGGAAACAATAATGTATTGACCAATGTAACCGCGATTGGGTGAATATTTAATTTAGCCAATAAATTTAAATATCTTTTAACTATTAAAATTCTATATACGTATTCTACCAAATACATACTTTTTTCTTCAAGTCGTTGTTTTTTTCTTATCCTTGTAGTAAAATTCATTATAAAACCCTAATCTTTTTTATTTTTTTAAAACGACACAATAATGGCTATCATAAATCGAATCATTTTTATAAGATGTTTCTATTCTATTTATCTCCTCAATATTAAAATCACCAAACACCCTTTTTACCTCATCTTTATCAAAAAAATACATTTTCATTCCATTTTCTTTAAAGGCAGATTTTGAGCTATCTTTTTCTTCAATAAGCACTTCATATTTTGAAATTTTTTCATTGTTTAAGTAGCGATAATCCTTTAAACTTCTAATTACAACATAGGCAATGCCACCCTTTTTTAAAACCCTGTAAATTTCTTTGGCTGCTTTTTCAATGACTTCTTTAGGATTATAATAAAGCACACCATAGCAAATCACACCATCGAATTTTTCATCTTCATAAGGGATATCATCAACACTTGCGATTTTTAATTCTGCTTTAAGCTTGTGCAAATCTAGCAATTCTTGCGTTGCTTTAATACCATTAGCAGAATAATCCACCCCATAGGCGATAAAATCATTCTCGGCTAAAAATTTCACATTTCGCCCCCCCCCGCAACCTAAATCTAAAATCTGATCATCTTTTTTGAAATTTTTCAAAACAAAACTAACCAAATCACTACTAGGATAACGTGGTTGATGTCTTTTTTGAGAGTGCATTTCGTGCCATTTTTCTTGAGTATTCATTTTAAATCCTTTTTATCTAAAATTATAGCAAAAAACTACAAAAAATCATTTTTAAAATAACGATAACTCTATGATACCGCACAAAAGAAGCAACGCGTTATTTAAAAGCAGAAAAACCTGCTCTAAAAAGAGATATAAATTTAAAAAAATGAAGCTAAAAAATATCGAAATTTAACAAAGCAAAAGAATATAAAAAAGAGATGAAATTTATGCGAATTTTAAAGGCTATAAATGCTCTATAAAATTTATCTAAATATAAACTAGCTTAAAGATAAAAAATCAATCATAAAAATAGCTAAGAAATTGTAAAATCCAAATTCACTCACTAGAAAGATAAATATGGATTTTAAAAAGTCATCAACCCCTATTGTGCAAGGATATTTTAACATTTGTATTTAGAAATCACAACCATTTTTTGATAAATTATACCTAAACAAAAATTTTATTTTCTAACCATACTCATAACCCTTTTTTAAAACTATTTCCTTAAAATCACTAAAAAATTTTCATCCGCAAAGCTATCGTTTGCATGAGTTCTTCTTAAAGAATTGATTTCAATTTGCCCAAAATCACTAAACACCCTTTTTACCTCATCTTTATCAAAAAAATACATTTTCATTCCATTTTCTTCAAAAGCCGATCGTAAAAGATCATTTTCTTTTATAAGCACTTCATATTTTGAAATTTTTTCATTGTTTAAGTAGCGATAATCCTTTGTATTTCTTACCACCACATAAGCAATACCGCCCTTTTTTAAAACCCTGTAAATTTCTTTAGCCGCTTTTTCAATGACTTCTTTAGAGTTGTAAAGAAGCACACCATAGCAAATCACACCATCGAATTTTTCATCTTCATAAGGGATATCATCAACACTTGCGATTTTTAATTCTGCTTTAAGTTTATGTAGGTTTAATACTTCCTGAGTTGCTTTAATTCCATTTTCTGAGTAGTCTATTCCATAAGTTTTAAAATCATTTTCAGCTAGGAGCTTAGTATGACGCCCCCCCCCGCAACCTAAATCTAAAATCTGATCATCTTTTTTGAAATTTTTCAAAACAAAACTAACCAAATCACTACTAGGATAACGTGGTTGATGTCTTTTTTGAGAGTGCATTTCGTGCCATTTTTCTTGAGTATTCATTTTAAATCCTT
>NZ_NXMA01000027.1 GCF_005406215.1 Campylobacter aviculae
ATTAAGTATTTGATGAAACTTCTTTTTAAGATTTTAAGTCCTTTTTAGATAAAAAAAGGAAATGAAAGTATAACTAATTAAGCTTAAAGGGGGATTAAAGGTTGATAGGGTTTATCACGGATTAAATTTTTAAACTGTGAGTTTATAGATCAAAAAAATTTAATAAATTCTGAAATATTCTTGAATTTCTTTGGGATTATTAGTCTTTGTTAATGCTAACATCAGTAAAATTCTAGCTTTTTGCGGATTTAAATCTTGAGCACAAATAAAACCCAAATCTTCATCTTCTTCGCTTAAAACAACTTGCCCTGTTTGTATGCGAGAACTGATTACAACAATAAGATTTTTTTTCATAAGCTCTTTTAATATCTTCTTTTGATTCTCATGTATATTTCCTGACCCACTTCCTGCTATTACCAAAGCTTGAGTTCCGTTTTCAAATAAAGCTTTTGCTGCAACACCACTTCCATCATTAGAATAGGTGTAAAGTATATCAACCTTAGGCAAGCTTGCGAGATGGTCAATATTAAATGGAGTATCTTTGGTATGAAATTTGGTAATAAAATTGTAAAAATATGCTCTTCCATCCAAAATATATCCTAAATCTCCAAAGTCTGGAGAAGAAAAAGCATTTAAATTTAAAGTGTGAGTTTTAACCGCTCCTCTAGCACTTAGAATTTTATCGTTCATTACAACCAACACGCCTTTGGCTTTAGTTTCTTTTCTAGACGCTAAGGCTATAGCATTATAAAGATTTTTAGGGCCATCCGCACTCATTGCTGTAGAGGGTCGCATAGCACCTGTTAAGATAACAGGTTTGTCGCTTTTTATAACCAAATTTAAAAAATAAGCACTCTCTTCCATAGTATCTGTCCCATGAGTAACAACCACTCCATCTATTTCATCCTTAATTAAAAGCTTATTAATTTTTTTAGCAAGTTTAAGTTGAATTTTATCACTTATATTGGAACTATCTATGTTTGCTATTTGATATCCTATAATATTAGCTAATTCTTTGATTTGTGGGACTGCCTGAACTAAATTTTCTACTTCCAAAGCACCGGCTTTATAACCTGTTGTAGCTATAGCACTGTCTATAGTTCCTGCTATGGTTCCGCCCGTTGCTAAAATCGCAATTTTTGGTTTCATTGATTTATCCTACACATCTTTTCTTCAGCTAAAATTTCTTTTATGATAAATTGAGGAGTTAAAAGCCCTCTGAATTCATTTTTAGAAATACTTCCTAATATATTAATATCTTCGTTAATATTTGGCTCTTTATCAAAATTAAAAAATAAAGCTTCAATAGTTTTATCATTTTTGCATAGAATTAATTTCAAATGTTTTTCATCTCTACCTAAAAATCTTTTATTCTTCACTCTTAAATTTTCCAATATAAAAAAAGGGCGAGGGTTTTTATGTCCAAAGGGTTCAAAAGATTCCAAAATTTCTAACATTTCAAAATCAATTTCATTTGGATCTAAAACTCCTAAAATTTCATCAGTGTCTAAAAATTCATTATCAGGAATTTTTGCACATTCTTTTTGGATTATAATTTTAAACTTATCAAAATGTTCCTTATTTAGACTTATTCCAGCAGCACCTTTATGCCCTCCATAATTACTTAACAATGAATTTGCCTTAGAAATTAAAGATAAAATATCAATCTTTCCAACGCTCCTAGCACTACCCTTTAGATGATCTCCATTTTGTGAAAATACAAAAGCGGGTTTGTTAAAATGTTTTGCTAAGCGACTCGCTACTATGCCTAAAACTCCTTCATGCCAATTCATTCCAGATACAATTATACAAGGATCTTCATCATTGATTTGACTTAAGCTTTCTTCAAAAAGCTGTTTTTCTTCATCCTTTCTGCTTTCATTAAAATTAGCAATTTGTTCCATATATTCTAAAGCTTTATTTAAATCTTTAGTATGTAAAAATTCATAAGAAATATTAGCATCATCCATTCTTCCCGCACTATTAATAAGCGGGGCAATCAAAAATCCTATACTATCTAAAGAAAATTTATCCTTTTGATAATAATCCTTAATTGCCTTAAAGGCAACTCTTTTAGATTTATTTATATATTCTATTCCTTTTCTAACTAAAGCTCTATTTAGATCTCTAAGCTCCATCATATCAGCGATTATAGCAATAGCTAGTAATTCTAAAAATCGACTCATATCGTATTTTAATTTACACACTTCTTTCAAAGCTGCAATCAAATACCAAGCTACTTGTGCCCCACAAATCTCAATATCTGGAAATTTACAATCTTTTTGCTTAGGATTGATTATCGCAAACGCATCGGGTAAAATATCTTGAGGCATATGATGATCAGTAATGATTAGATCAATATTTTTTTTCTTGCAAAGTTTAGCGGCTTCAAGTGCCGCTATGCCATTATCTACCGTTATAATTAAATTCACATCTAATTCATTGATAATTTCAGAATTTAATCCATATCCATCTTTAAAACGATTTGGAATTTTCACTATATAATCAAAACCTATATCGTCAAAAAATTCTGCCATAATCACGCAAGAAATCACGCCATCAACATCATAATCACCCACAATAGCAATTTTTTCATTTTTTTCTATTGCAACTTTTATACGTTCTGCTGCTTTATAAATATCTTTTAAGCAACACGGCAACGGCAAATCACAAAGTTTAGTATGTAAATCTTTCTCAAAACGTGAAGCTAAAATTTTTTTAACTTCATTTTTATCAATCTTTTTCATACTTTATTGCTGCCTCAATAAATCCAAAAATTACTGGATTTGCACGTTCTAATCTTGAAGTGAATTCAGGATGAAACTGCACGGCTAAAAAAAATGGATGAGAATTTAACTCTACAGCTTCTATAAGTCCTTGACTTTCTCCACTTATAATAAGTCCATTATTTTCAAAATCCTTTCGGTATTTTGGATTGGCTTCATAGCGATGACGGTGGCGTTCTCTAACACTTTTTATATTATTATAAACTCTTGCTAGAATAGTTTTGGGTTTAATTTCACAATCGTAAGCACCCAAACGCATCGTTCCGCCTAAAGGTGTTTTAGCGGTTCTAATTTGTTTTTTTCCACTAAAATCAATAAATTCATCAATTAAATAAATAATAGGATTTTTACACTTTTCATCAAACTCACTTGAGTTAGCATCTTTTAATTTTAAAACATTTCTGGCAAATTCTACTAAAGCTAGTTGCATACCCAAACAAATTCCTAAAAATGGAATTTCATTTTCTCTTGCATAATTGATCGCTTTTATCTTACCCTCTACACCTCTAGATCCAAAACCTCCAGCGACTAAAATTCCATTCACATCTTTAAATATTTCTACCAATTCTAAATTCTCAAGCTTTTCGCTATCAATCCATTTAAGTTCAACTTTTGTATCCAGTGCTGCACCTGCATGTATAATAGCTTCAGTAAGGCTTTTATAACTTTCTTTTAAATCTATATATTTACCTACAAATGCGATTTTAACTTCATTACTTGGCGCAATCACTCTTTTTACTAAGCTATTCCAATTTTGCATATCGGGTTTTAAAATTTTAAGATTTAATATACTTGCAATTGGATTTAATATATCTTGTTTTAAAAAATTAAGTGGAATTTGATAAATACTTGCTGCATCTATACTTTCTATAACACAATTTTTTTCCACTCCGCAAGAAATAGCGATTTTATCTTTTAAATCTCTATCAAGAGATTTTTCACTACGGCAGATGATCATATCAGGACTAATCCCTATACGTCTTAATTCTCCTACGCTATGTTGAGTGGGTTTGGTTTTTAATTCTCCTGCTGCTTTTATGAAAGGCACTAAGGTAAGATGTATATTCATAGCATTGTTTTTACCCACTTCTAAACGCAAAGCACGGATAGCTTCTAAAAACGGAAGTCCTTCTATATCACCAACCGTTCCTCCAATTTCCACAATTAAAACATCTTTTCCTTCACCAGCTTTTTGGATACGATCTTTAATCTCGCCTACAATATGAGGAATAACCTGGATCGTTTTTCCAAGATATTCTCCACGCCTTTCTTTCTCGATGACGCTTTGATAAACGCGTCCGGTTGTGAAATTATTATCCTGAGATAAACTTTCATCTAAAAAACGTTCATAATGCCCCAGATCCAAATCTGTTTCTGCTCCATCATCGGTAACAAAAACTTCTCCATGCTCAAAAGGACTCATGGTACCTGGATCAACGTTGATATAAGGATCTGCTTTAAGTATACTCACCTTTAATCCCGAATTTTTCAAAAGAGTAGCAATGGAAGCTGCAGCAATTCCTTTTCCTAAAGAACTTAAAACTCCACCTGTTACAAAAATATACTTTGTTTGTTTTTTCATCACTTTAATCAACCTTAATTTTTAATTTAATTATAACTTGATAAAACTTTTTATTTCATTAGAATTTTAAGTAAAAAATGTAACAATAATATAAATTAAAAATTCTATTTTAAGGAAAATCTTATGAAAATCACTCTACTTTTTCATACTCCACTTTCTATATGCTCTCACGCAACAAGAACTTGTTGGCAAAGTTTTGAAAAGGGTGATTGTGGTGGAGAAAAAGATAAAGAGTTGATTGATCGCGTTGGCAATAAATTTAAACACGCCTCAACTTTAGAACATTTAAATTATACTTTTTATATCCAAGGAATTTCGAGGGCTTGTTTGCAAGAGGTTGCACGTCATCGCCATACTAGTCCTAGTGTAAAGAGTACAAGATATACCCTAAAAGAACTTCGCAATGAAAATGAATTTAAAATTGGAGATTTTGAAAATGCTAGTCGATATTTAGTGCTTTGCGGAAATGAAGAAGTAGATAATGCTAGTATAAAAGCTTTAGAAAATCTAAGAATGATTCTGCAAAAAAGTATTAGTTTAGATATAGCCAAATACTGCTTACCGGAAAGCTATAAAACAGAACTTACTTTAACTATTAATGCTAGAAGTTTGCAAAATTTTATTTCACTTCGCAGCTCAAAATCCGCTCTTTGGGAAATTAGAAATTTAGCCAATGCTTTATTTGAAGCTTTACCAGAAGAACATCAGTTTATTTTCGAGCATTGTTTACATAAAGATATAGAATAGATTCTTATATATAAAATACTTTAAACTATGTTCAATTTTAATTTGTATAATCAATATCCTAGAGTTAACTTAGAAATTTTATAATTCTTGATGCAAAATATTTAACGATTTTTTATATCATGTTTTTAATTTTAATACTTAACTTTATTTTGAACTTTTTTAATTAATTTGGCTTTTACCTAATAGTAACCAAAAATTTTTATTATAAATATTAAGAATAGTTTTACTTTGAAAGATTTATTTAAAAAATTTATCTCCCCCTTTCCTGCCAATTTTTTAGTTTTTATTAATAATTAAACTATTTTTTAATAAAATCCAATTTTTAATTTAGTTGCGAAGAATCAAAGAAAGGGAGTTGGTATGAGTATAAAAATTAAAATGTCTCTAATAGCCAATATAGTGGCTATTATTTGTCTACTTGCTTTAGGTATAGTGACTTTTGTTTTTGTAAAAAATGCTTTGTTGGATCAAGCAATTTCTGCACAAACAAATTATGTTAAAACCGCAAAAAGCACTATGGAAAACTATGATGAAGTGAAGCTATCTGTTGTAAAAGATCTTGCTGAAAGCTTAAGCGATCTACCTTCTAGTAGCTTTATTGATGAAACAACTGTATTACAAAATGCTGGTTTAATTTTTCACAATTTTAGAGAAGCTGGTGATTTACTAGCAGCTTATATAGGTCTAGCAAATGGTGAATATATTGGAAGCGATCCAAGAAGTGATAAGAAAAATGTTAATGCTATAATTTACGGCAAAGCAGATAAATATGATTCTACAACAAGAGATTGGTATAAAAATGCAAAAGAAAAAAATGGTTTATATGTTTCTCCTGCTTATATAGATACGGCTACAAATCTTCCTTGTTTTACTTATTCTATGCCTTTTTATAAAGATGGTAAATTTATTGGAGTTTTAGCCGTTGATGTTTCAACTACAAGTTTACAAAACCAATTTGATCGGCTATCAGGAGGTGTGTTTGTTTTTGATCAAAAAGACTATGTTTTTGCTTCTTCAAATAAGGCATTTTTAGGTCAAAATCCGGATGTTCCAAATATTGAAAACGAATTCAAACAAGCTGGAGAACTCAAGTCCTTTTCTTATACAAGAACTCAAGGCGGCGAAAGACTTGCTATGTGTTCTAAATTTAATGATTATATCATTTGCTCATCAGAGCTTGTAGAAGAAATTCAAAAATATGTTTCTAAAATAGCTTGGATACAATTTATTATAGTTACAATAACTGTTATTGTAAGCATTATCCTTCTTTACATTGTAACAGCCAAACTCCTCTCCCCACTCACCACCATCCAAAGTGGTCTTAACTCATTCTTTGATTTCATCAATCATAAAACAAAGAATGTCTCTACTATTAATATA
>NZ_NXMA01000028.1 GCF_005406215.1 Campylobacter aviculae
TCCGTGCTACGCACTCAGACAGCCCCCGCACCCCTTTTTCGCAAATCATAGCACCTTAACAGGTGCGATTTGCTAAGCTAAATAAACCAAAAAAGAGAAATTATCTACCAAATCCAAACCCTCTATCGTTTCTTTTAACTTTTGATCGATCAAAAGAATTTTCAAAGGCACTTTGGTATTTTAGTTCCTTTTCTATTCTTTCGGCTTTTTTAGGAAATATTTCTTTTAATTGCTCTATGCTTAAGTTTTTTTCACACCATTTGCCTATTTCTTTTAGTCGGGTTTCTAATTTTTCATTATTTGTCTTATGTGCTTCAAACAAAGTCTTTAAATTATCTCTTTCATCTTTAACTTTGTCATATTCAAATTTTAAATATTCGAGTTCCTTACTAGCTTCTCTCTTGCTTTCATTGGTGCTGATTAGAAAAGCATTCTTGGTTAATTGATAATCTTGTCTTACTTTGGCGTTATGCTTTCCAAACGTTAGAATGTTTTTCCATAGGCTCAAACGCTTTTCAAATTCTTGTGTAAGTTCTTTTAAGGCTTTTTCGTGTCCTAGTTCTAAATTTTGTATATGTTTTTGATGTTGCTCTATTTTAGCCTGTAATTCGTTTTCTTTCGATTTTAGCTCTTTAGCCTTGTCTTGTATCTCTTTTTCTTTTTTTTTCAATTCTAGGGCTAATTCTGTTAATTTATGCTCCTGTTCTAATATTTTCTTTTGCATTTCTTTTTCTTGTTCTTTAAATTTTGCCACTTTAAGCTTAAAAAGCTTAAAATTTAGATATAATGCTACTTTAAGACGCTTACTATGTTTTTTCATAGTATGTCCTAAGTTGTGGATTTCCGCCAAGAGTGAAAACTCAAGGCGGATTTTTTATTGTAGCATATTATTACGGAATTATTACGGAATTGTCAATATTATTTCCCGTTTTAATAGTTTAAATTTCCCGTTTTAATACTCCGCTAAGCCCCTTAATATAGGCTCTGGAACGTTGCCTAAAAATATATAAAAATATATAAAAAATTTAAAAACCGCGTACGTGCGTGCGTGATACGCGTACGCGCGAGAGAGAGCGAGAGAGAGAAAATAAAGTTGAGTAAATTTTTCTCAACGTTTAATCAAAAATTTTTGATTTTTTTCTTGTTTAATATTAAATTAATTTTTGAATTTTATAATTATTCATATACCAAAAATTTTAATTATCGAAAGGGTCAAAAATGAAAAAAATTATCTTAAGTTTAGCAGTAATTGCTTCATTATCTAGCGTTGCTTTAGCTTCAAATAATAGCAATGAAAATACTAACAATTCAAAACAAAGTAGAATTTTAACTTGCAAAGATTTTCATAATTGTCAAACTATACATCAACCAATTTACCAAGAAGCTGGACATAACATACTTTGTAAATTTGGATATTGTTTCTGATGTTAAATATGTTAAATCCTAATTCAAATATTCGCTTCCATAAGTGTATGCCTAAAGAAGTTCATCAAGTATATGACACCTTAAAGCTTATGGAACAAGAAGAAGATACAAAAAAAGTAGAAGCTAAAGCTGAAAAGGAAGAAGAAACAAGGCTGAAAGATAAAGATATTAGCAATTCTACAAATGCAGATAATAAAAAAGATCAGCTTTTAGATATATCTGCTTAATCCATTGTGAAAAGATTTTTGTAGTTTTGTGCTTCTTTGGCGTTAATTACTCTTTGCTTATCTAAGTAAAAAAGTTCTTCGGCTTTGTCTTTTAACTTCTCTAAGCTTTGTATGTCTTTGAAGTTTTTAACACCAAAAGCCACAAATTTATCATCGCTCTTTCTTTGTGCGATGATTGAAATTTTATTATCAGCTTCATTGTGGTCGTAATGAGTTACTATCATTTCACCAAAGCGTTCATCATAAATTGATTTGCCTATATAATTGCTTAGTATTTCTTTTAGCCTGGTAAAAAATTTCTCCTGTTTGGCTTTTTCTTGTGCGATGCGTTTATCATTGTTCTTATAATCAAAAATAAATTCTAAATCTGTGATTTTACGCCCTGTTTTGTAAGTTTTTATTTCTAGTAAAACAAGATTTGATTTGCCATTTATATCTTTTTCGGCTTGTTTTAATACAAAGCGATTAAAATCATACCATTCGTAAAAGCTTTTTGGAACTTCCAAAAGATTTTGCAATACTGCAAGATTGATTTTAAGGCTTTGTTTGTTCTGTTTTAACTCACAAACAAGCATATTATAAATTCTTATGCTATAAGCTGATTTCATTTGCTGGATATCACTAAATTTTAACTGGGTAAAATCTCTTTTTTGCTCTAACAAGTATTGCATAAGATTATCATTTAATCTATAGCTAATATTTGAAGCTCCTTTTTTATACTCTATAAATTGAAATAAGGGCATAACTCTATGAATTTCAACTTCTTTCATTGTCATCTCATCAAGCAATTTAAAGTCCTCGATATAGGTCTTTTTTCCCATATTATCAATTAAATTTTTTATATAAGTGTAGTTTTCCTCGCTTTGATGATTTAAAACTTCAAATATTTCACTTAATGGCATTTCGCACACTTGAAATAAACTATCTTTTTGGCTGTTTATTTGTGCGACGATCCACATAAACATTTTAAGTTCATTTGTGTTCATATCGTATTTAGCATAAACAAAGCGATTGTTTTGAGTTACGACTGCTTTTTGAATTCTTTTTTTGTTAGTTTTTTTTGGTGTTTGCATAATTAGCCTTTAAGGCCAAAAGGACAGGGGCTTAACCCCTGCGGTCTTATTTCACAAAAAATATCGCCACTTTAAGTTTAAAAAACCTAAAATTTAGATATAATGCTACCTTAAGACGCTTACTATGTTGCTTCATAGTATGTCCTTTTGGTCAAATTGCCCCTATCTCTAGGGGCAAAATAATTATATCGCAATTTTAGTTAATACAGAGTATTTTTTTAAAATATTTATCGGTTTATGATATACTTTTGTCGGGTAAAATGTCTGTTTATCAAATTTCAGCCCCCATTTTTCCATATATTATCTACTATATCCAAAATCTCTTTTAATCTGTCTTGCTTTATTTATTGTCTTTTTAAAGCTGTTTCTAATTCGTTCTCTAAGTTCTGTATATTTTGCTTGTATAATGTCTCTAATTGTTTCAATTCTTGCTCGTTTAATTGCTCCGTTTCTTGTGTTTTCTGTTTCAAATCCTTGAAACTCTGTTCTAAGCCGTTGAGTTTGCTTCTCATAGCTTCCAAAGCGTTCTCGTATGCTATTCGTTCGCTCTTGATTATCTCGTGTAATTTCATCTCTGCTTGTTGATATTCTGTTATCTTGTCTTGTAATCTCTCTATTTCTGCTATTAATTCTAATTCTAAAGTCGTCATTTTCTGCCTTTTCTAATCTAGTGGTAGGTAATAATAATTGTCTTGCACTATCACGCTCTCTTTCGGCATTTGTATATAAATTTTCCCGCTGTTTGATTTCGTTGTTAGCTCCTTGCTGATCTGATAAGGTCTTATCCACAGATACCATACAACTACGCTTA
Source organism: Campylobacter aviculae (assembly GCF_005406215.1). GTDB lineage: Bacteria > Campylobacterota > Campylobacteria > Campylobacterales > Campylobacteraceae > Campylobacter_D > Campylobacter_D aviculae. The sequence goes on from NZ_NXMA01000028.1 coordinate 3,537, forward strand.
AAATCATCATCGTAAGCATTCCCACTAAAAAACTCATTGCTAGGCTGGATATTTTGAATTTCATTAGCTGTATCTTGTAATTGTATTTCTCCATTTTTTCGATTGAATTTTCTAGTTTTTCCCTGTAATCGCTCGTTAAATTTTCTAATTGTTTCTCTGTAATACTCATCTTTTGATTGAATGAATTTATCAAGTTCTCGTTTAGTTCGTTCAAGCTCTGCTTTAATATCTCTTTGTTGATACTCTCTTGCTCTGCTTTCTTTTTCTGTGCGTAAGTCTCTAAGCTTTTCAAAGCTTCTAAATTGTTCATTGTAAATGCCTCCTTTAAACCTTTTAGCTTTTTTGCTTTCTGGTAGTTTAATGCTTAAATAATCGCTTCCTTTTCTTGTTACTTCGATATTGTTTTGCTCTAAAAGATAAATGAGTTCGTCTCTTGAATTGATAATTTTATTAGCTACTTGCTTATGAAGTATCTTATCTAGGGCTTCATAGTCCTTAAAAAGCTCCTTTTCTTTTTTGCTTCCTTGTAGGGTTTGTTCTTTGCTCGGATCTTTTGGATTTGTAAAACCATAGCATAAATTAACAAAATCACGCCAAAAATCAATTCTTTTGTTATCGGTAAGGTGATAGTAAGGGTTAAATGCTTTTTTGCTTTCTAGGTCAATTTTGGGGATTATAAAGTTTAATTCTAATCTTCCCTTGTCTGTATGTTCTACCCATAAAATATTATAGCGTCCCTGCATTGCAGGAGTTAAAAGGGCGTTTTCAAAGCTTTGCATGATTTCTTTTTTGGTGTTCTCATCGATGTTTTTTTCTTCAAAAGATAAAACACCTACGCAAGTTTTATGCTTTTGGGTCATTGATTTAATAAGCTCTCTTGTTAAAAACTCGTCCCCTTTTAATATTCTTGCTGTGCCTTGATTAACTCTCTCATTTAACATATAATCAACCGATGATATACCCCCGCCTTTTTGAGTTTTAAAGAATTTGCAAATCATTCAATGACTTTTCTAAGTTCTTTTAGATGATTTTCAATGCGACTTAGCATTTCTAGCCCTACTCTATCAAGTCCGCCTTTTGATGTGTTTAAATGCTTTGCAACTTGATTTAAATTATTACCCCACTTAGAAAGCTCGGCTATAAAATCTCTATTGATTGGAATTTGTTTTCTTTTAAGGGACTTTTGTTTTAGCATAGATTTTAAAGCAAAACTAGAAAAATTAAGCTCACTTTCTTTTAGTTTGATTTGTATTTGCTCCCACTCATCTTGTGAAAGTCTTAATCTTTTAGTTAAAGTTTTAATGCTTTACTCCTTTCTATTAGCTAAAGCAAATCGCACCTGGTAAGGTGCTATGATTTGCGAAAAAGGGGTGCGGGGGCTGTGTGAGTGCGTAGCACGGAGCACGGACAAAGCCCACCGCCCTAATGCTTATCTAAACCTAAAAGGGAAGATAAGCTTAACTCTTAAAAACAGCTTAAAAATTTTTTAAGAGTTTCAAGGGGTTTTAGGGTCTCCCTAACGAGTTCTCGGAGTAGCAAAAATGCGTTTAGCATTGTAGCTACGTAGAGTAACCTCGCCCTATTATTAAAATGATAGTATTTTTAGCTTAAATTTTCAAGAAAAACTATATATTTTTAGTCTATTTTTTCTACTTTAAGAAAAGTTTAAGACTTTTTGATTTTTTCCCTTGTTTAATATTACTCTTGTTTATACTTGTTTACGGGCATTTTAGCTATGGAAAAATGGGGCTTGAAATTTCATAAACCGAGATTTTTAATGTGAAAACCGAGATTTTTAATGTGAAAAACCCGTCTAAAACCGAGATTTTTAATGTGAAAAACCCGTCTAAAACCGAGATTTTTAATGTTAAAAAATAAATAAAAGAGTAGATTATAAATTAGTTACTACTCTTGATTTTCCCTTGTTTAATATTACTCTTGTTTATACTTGTTTACGGGCATTTTAGCTATGGAAAAATGGGGCTTAAAATTGCTAAAAGTGAGATTTTTCGCTATAAAAGTGAGATTTTTCGCTATAAAACCCCCCTTAAAAGTGAGATTTTTCGCTAGGTAACTAAAATTTAAAAATTTCAGTCTCCTTTAGACATTAAATATCGATAAAATAGTGTTTTAAATAGATTTTTTATACTGCAATGAGTAAATTTTTCTCAACATTTAATCAAATTTTTGATTTTTTTCTTGTTTAATATTAAATTAATTTTTTGACTTTTATAATTATTCATATATCAAAAATAATCATAGAAAGGGTTTAAAATGAAAAAAATTATCTTAGGTTTAGCATTAATTGCTTCATTATCTAGTGTTGCTTCAGCATATAAAATTACTGTATCTCAACAGCCTATAGTTCAACCACATTACGAAGGTTGTGTTTTAGTTTATCAATACGGAAGAGATTACAGTAAATGCAATAATCAAGGTATTTATACTGATAATATTGACTATAAGCTTTGCAAACTAAGAGGACAATGTAAATGATACTTGTAACACCTTGTGGTGTTATTGATACCACAAATTTTGGCAAGAGTGAGGTAAATAGACAAACTATAGATTTTTCTTTAAAATTTCAAGAAAAAAAAGCAAAAGTAGAAGCTAAAGCTGAAAAGGAAGAAGAAACAAAGCTAAAAGATAAAGATATTAGCAATTCTACAAATATAGATAACCAAGCGGATAATAAAAAAGATAAACTTTTAGATATATCTGCTTAATCTTTAACAATTTATGGCGGTGGGCTTTGTCCGTGCTCCGTGCTACGCACTCAGACAGCCCCCGCACCCCTTTTTCGCAAATCATAGCACCTTAACAGGTGCGATTTGCTAAGCTAAATAAACCAAAAAAGAGAA
>NZ_NXMA01000029.1 GCF_005406215.1 Campylobacter aviculae
TGATCTTGTAGATATAAAAAATAATGATGAATATGCACTTTTAGAATCTAAACCTATTGCAAATTGGCAAACACCTACATTTGAAATCGATGAAAATGATGGTAAGATACTGACTGATTTAATATCTAATGCATACAATTGGCGTATAGTAACCCCTAAATTTATCAATTTAATGCAAGATTTAATCAAAGATCAGATTCAATTTTTAAAAGAAGTAAAATTATATCACTGTAAAATATAGACTTATTTTAAGATAAATGGTATATAAGCGAAAATAAAAAATAAAGAGAATATATTACCTCTTTATCAATTTTATTAAATCAAATTTTTTGCTAATTCTTTAGCTCCTTTTAGATCTACTTTTCCAGAACCCAGAAGAGGAATTTTCTCTACTTTAAAATAGCGACTCGGTTTAAAAATAGCAGGCATATTAGAATTTTTAATAGCCTCACAAATTCCTTCAAAAAACTCATCATCACATTCGATAAGCAAAGCAATTTGTTCTCCTTTTTTTTCATCTTCTAAAGCTACGGCACAGAATTTAACCACATCAGTATTGATAAATTTGGCTATTTCTTCTTCTAAAGTTCCAAGTGAAATCATCTCACCGCCAATTTTTGCAAAACGTGAATAGCGATCGACTATATATAAAAAGCCATCTTCGTCCAAATGCCCTTTATCGCCTGTGTTATACCATCTAATACCATCAATTTCTTTAATCACTTCATCGGTTTTTTCTTTATTGTTAAGATATCCTACCATAACTTGATGGCCACCTATGAGTATAAGCCCATCTTCATTGGTTTTAAGATTTTCATAGGTATTTGGATCGACAATTCTAACCGCAGTTCCAGGTAAAGGCATACCCACACTTCCTTCTTTACTTGCACGATGTATAAGCCAATGATCCGCATCAAAGCGATTTGGAAGATTTACACTTGCTACAGGCGTAGTTTCCGTAGCCCCATATCCTTCAAAAATGGTTTTTTTAAACTTCATTTCAAAGGCATTTCTAACTTCATTTTTAAGTTTTTCTGCTCCTGAAACTACGATTCTTAGACTTTCAAACATTAAAGCATCTAGCTTTTTATTTCTTGCGTAAATTCCTAAAAATGTAGAAGTTCCGCACATTATAGTTACATTGTTTTTAGCTATGGCTTTGGCAATACCTAGAGCATCGGTTGGATCCGCAAAAGTAATACTTCTAATCCCTTCAAGCAAAGGCAAAAATGTTGCAACTGTAAGTCCAAAAGCGTGAAAAGGCGGTAAGGATGAAAGCATGACATCACTATTTCTTGTACATAAAACATCAGAAATTTGGGCAATATTGCTTAAAATGTTTCTATTATTAAGCATAATACCTTTTGGGGCACCCTCGCTACCACTACTAAAAAGTATAGCCGCTATGGCGAGATTGTTTTTAGATGGAGTAAATATGGTTTTTAAAATAAAAGATGGCAGTAAGCTTACCATTATCATTGTTCTTAAGATTTTGGCTTTTTGTTTTTTAAAATTATCTACAATATCTTCCATAAAAATCAGATGAATATTTTCATCAAAATTTAATTTTAAGCCTTTATTTTCTAGTTTTTCTAAGAATTTTCTTGAGGTATAAATTTGTGAAATTTGTGCGTTTTCTACGGCAGCTTTTAAAGCCTTTTCTCCAGCTGTAAAATTAAGATTAACGATAACTTTTTGTGCAATAAGCACTGAAAGAGTTACCAAAGAACTTGCAAAAGAAGCTGGAAGTAAAATACCTATACATTCTTCTTTGGGAGCATAACTTCCACGTTCAAAGCGAATATTTAATTTTTGAGTATTTTCTTTTATAAAAGCACTTAAAACAAGACTAAGACTCAACATTTTTCTATAAGTGATTGCACCAGCTATAGTATCTATGATGGCTATATTGTTAAGATTTCTTTTTGCACTGCTAATCCAAGCTCTTGCTATAGTATGCATTGCTTCACATTGAGATTTCCAAGCCATAAAAGAAAGTTCAAAAACCTTAGCCTTAACTTCATCTTTTTTTGAATGCAATGGCATTGCTTTGCCAAAGGCTATAGCTATTCTTCTTTTACTAAAAGTTTTATTTCTGGCTGAAAACTCTTCATCACTTCTTGAAAAAGAGCTACCCCAAAGTCCTTTAATATAAAAGGGTAAAATGATTCCATCATTTTCTTCTAAATTAGAGCAAACGTGTTCAAAACCTGCTTTAAATTCATTTAATTGTCCGTGACGAGAGAGCATACCTTCTGGAAAAAGACAAACCAAATCTCCATTTTTAATATGCTCTGCGATGAGTTCTAAACTCGCTTTACTTCCTGTGCTTGAAACAGGAATAACGCCAAATTTATCCAAAAAGAATTTAATATACCATTTAGAATAAATACTTCTTTCCATAACAAAATAAACTTTTCTTGGTATAGCCATTTGAACAATAGCCCAGTCTATAAAAGAGATATGATTTCCTAAAAGTAGAGCACCTCCTTTTTCAGGGATATTTTCAAAACCTTCCACAAGCAAACGATATCTTCCTAAAAATGCGATGTTTAAAAGAATTCTAACCAAAGAAAAAGGAAGTTTAAAAACAACATAAATTGCACCAAAAAAGGCTACAAACATGATAAAATAAAACAGATAAATAACATCGAGTTTGAAATTTGCAAACAAAGTAGCCAAAGCAAGAAAAGCTAACATGGTTATATTTTGTATGAAGTTATTTCCAGCTAAAATTTTTCCAAGCTCATTTTCTTTTGCGTGAAATTGTATAAGCGAATTTAAAGGAATAATAAAAAGAGATCCGCAAAAGCCAAAAAGAAAAAATAAAAAACTATAAGTAATCAAGCTTGTAAAATAAGGTAATATTAAAGTGATAATAAAAACTCCTAAGGCTCCAAATGGAATAAGACCTAATTCTATATAATTTTTAGAAAATTTGCCCGCCATTAAAGAACCTAAAATCACACCTATGCCAGAAAATCCTAAAGAGACTTGTACAAAAAACGTATTATCAATTAAAAGTTCATTTTTACTAAACACTGGAAAGGTTACCAAATAAAGTTGAGAAATAGCCCAAAAAATAGAAATTCCAACGATACATAACCAAATAGTTTTATTTTTGAAAATAAGTTTTAAATTTTTTGTTAGCAACTTGGCGCTTAGGTATTCTTGCGTATTAAATCTTAAATTTTTATCTTCGTTTTTAAGCTGTGGCAAACGACAAGCTAAGTAAAATTCAATCAAAGAAAAACCTATGAGTAAAAATCCTAAAGGTGCAACCTGTTTTAAAATATCTGATGGATCGGTGTTATTTGTAGGTTGATATAAATTTTCAAAACCAAGGGAAAATACAGCCATTCCAGCTAAAATAGCAACTATGCTGATAGCATTAACCGCACCATTTCCCATAGCAAGAAGATCTTTTCCAACTAATTCTTTTATAAAACCATACTTACTAGGAGAATAAAGTGCTGCTTGAACTCCCATGATAAAAGTAAAGACAAAAGCTGTCCAAAAAGCTCCATTATAATAACAAGCACAAATGATAATAGTTAAAATCACATTAAAACCAGCCGAAATTTTCATAATCCAATTTTTAGGATATTTATCGGCTAAAAATCCTGAAGGAGAAAGCATTAAAATAAAAGGAAGTAGTATGAGTGCATTTACAATCGCTGTTAATAAAAGTTGAGTATCTTCTTCATAAATTTTATAAATAGTATTTTGAATAATAATCTTATGTCCTAAATCAACAAAGGCATTAATAAAGGCTATAAATAAAAAAGGTAAGATACCTTTAATACTAAAAAAAGTTTTTTTTTGCATTTTTTGTGTTCCCTGATTGTTTTTTGGAGAAATATTTTATCATAATTTTTTATTTGCTTATCTTTAATATAGAGGAATTTTTATTTTAAAGTAAAGAAGCTTGAAAATCTTTAATATTAAAAAATAAAAAATTCTTAAAACACTAAAAATTCATATAAATATTATTCAAATCTCTACAAATTAAGATTTTTAAAAATTTGATTTAAAATTATCATTTATGATAAAATAGTTTATGTTATATTTTTACATAGAAGGGGTAAATTATGATTAAAAAATTACTTAGTGTTGCAACTTTAGGTGCTTTATTAGCAAGTTCTGCTTTTGGGGATGATTTTTTAGCTAAAGTCAGTAATGGTGCACTCAGTGATAATAGTGCAGGTGTTAAAGTTCTTAGTCTTAATGAGATGAAAGATGTTAAGGGCGGGTATCAAGTTGTATTTTTAAGTAATGGATCCAAATGGAATCTAGCAACGGAGCTATATGCCTTAGCAAAATACACAGAAGGTGAACATCAATATATAATTAATTATTTTTTAAATTCAAACAAACCAAAGGGTTTATGTGGCATAGGTCAAGATTCTTGTTCAAATCCTAGTAGTAATAGGCTTACAGAATTTCTTCAAGTAACACAAGGAGCTATAAATTTATTACCTGTTTATAGTGTTAAAAGACAAGTAAAAGTTTCAGGTTTAGGAAAACCTTATGTTTTATTTACATATGGAGTTGGAGCCTATGATCCTAATACTTCTCAATTGTATAAATTTAACTCTAGCCCAATACTAAATAATAACATGATAATTAAAGAAATGGCTAATAAATACAAAGATCAAATGGAATATGCTCTTGGAGGATGGTATATAAGATGATGCTCTTAAGCTCTTATTATAAATATTATGGAAGTAATCCTTTAAAAGATCTTATTAAACTTAGAAGTGAAATTATTAAAAATGAAAATCTTGAACTTACAAAACAAGAAAGAATAAATTTGGGAAATAGTCTTATAGAGGAGTATGGAAATGATGTAAAACTAAGCAATAAAGTAGGATTAATCGAGGGCTCAATAGAAGATAAGCTTAGAAAAAATGAATTGTCAAAATCAGAAGTTAAAAATTTATTTAAGTGGATTAGTGAAAACACTAATTCGCCCCATTGGATGTATATTGATGGGGTAAATTATGATGAAGCTAAAGTTAAAGTTTTTCAAACAAGTAAAAGCATAGATGAATTTAAAAAAAATTATCTCGAGTTTCAAAAAAAGTACTTTGCTGATCTTAGCAAGCCAATTAATGAATCGCCAGAAATGTTAGAAAAAACCAAAACGCCTCAACCCATCCAAGCAGAAAGTAAAAACAAAGAAACTTACAAAGATGAAATAAAAAATAGTTTTTGGGAACAATTTTTAAAAGTTCAAAAAGAAAATGGAGTAGATATTTTAGAACTTATGGAAAAACTTAATGAAAAAAGCATAGATAAAAGAGTTTAAAAAATAATTTTAAAATTTAAAATTATTAAAAAAACAAATTTATAAAAATATATCATTATTTCTATAACATAAACTTCTTATCATTTCTACCGATATACAAGGTAGAAATGATAAATATTATCTACACTAACCAAAAGGCAGTAAAATGATAAATAATATAAATTCTTACTCAAATTATAATTACTATACAAATACTTTAAATTCTAATAAAAAGAATTCTAAAACAAATGATTCAGTAGATAATAACAACAATAATATTTCAAACAATACCTCATTAAAACAAACCCAAGAAACAAATTCAAATTTAGTAAGCGATAAATCTAAGGCTGTTAATAAAATACTAGGTTATGGTGTAGATGAAGATGGTTTTTTTACCAGTGATTTTAATGAAGCTGCAGGAATACCTAAAGATTATAAGATTTATGCTAAAGATATGGAAAGTTTTGTGAATTTTCAAGAAAATGATATTTTATCCATGTATCATAAAATAGACATAGCTAAAGCCATAGGAAATGCTTACAAAGTTCTTTCACAACTTATGCCTCAAACTTCAAATTCAAGTCTTA
>NZ_NXMA01000030.1 GCF_005406215.1 Campylobacter aviculae
AAAAAAATTATTAAGCTTTTAGTGGATAAGGGAGCTAATATCAATGCTTATTTTTATCAAGGCAAGGAAGGGCGGTATGAGCCTTTGATTTTTGAGACCAACTATCTTCTTGACGCCACTAAAATAGAAAGAGCTAATAAATTAGAACTTTTACATTTTTTACTAGAACTGGGAGCAGATCCTAATCTTAAAAATTCAGAGGGTGAAAATTTACTACACAAACTTCTTATGTATGAAGAGCAAAAATTTGCCAATGCTTTAATTGATAGTGGTAAAATAAAAGATATCAATGAAATCATAGAATACGATAAAGGAGCGATTTATTATGGAGAAAATGCTTTGATATTGGCAGTAAGGAAATGTTATTCTAATACAGTTAAAAAACTCATTGAAGCAGGAGCTAATGTAAATGTTTTTGATCATTTTGGAGATTCTGCTCTTGATCTTATAGGCAATAAAAGTGAAACCATAAAAAAATACCTTCTTAAAGCAGGAGCTAAAAGTTCTTTAGAGCTTTTAGGCAGTGAAGAAAAACTGAGAGAATTTAAATATACTGAAATGCGAAAAAAAGGAGAAATACAAGATAAAATAAAAAAAGAACACGAAAAGCAACTTAAGGAAAATTATCTTGCTATCTTAGAAAAAACTCCTTTAGTGTTTCATAGAAGTATAGAAGTTACTGAGGAATAAAAAATGAGTCCTATTCATACAAAAAATATAAAATTAATACTGTGCGAGGAAGCACATTTTTATATAGACTATGAAGAAGATGAGATTGAAAATATCCCCATTATAGGAGCTAAGGTAAAAATATATGATAAAGATAAAAAAACACTCCTGTATGATAATACTGCTAATGATCAAGGAAAAATAGAATTTTCCAATAGTGAAATTAAAGATAAAGAATTAAGTTTTTATATAGAATTAGAACATCCTGACTTTGATAAAAAACCCATAGGAGGACATGTTATTGTAAGAAGTCTAGGCGAACAAGAATATCCTCTTTATTTTAGAAGAACTAAGCTAAGATTAAAACATGCTCCTTTTGAAAAATTGCCAACTCCTAAAGAATTTAAAAGAGCCCTTGAGGTGAGTGATAAAAAAAGAGAACATTATCAAACAGAGGATGGAGAATTAAATGAAGATTGGGATAGTTTAAAAACCAAAGCAGAGGAACTTTTAGCAAGAAATAAAGCCATCATTGAAAAAACTTATGGTGAGGAAATGAAAAAAGCTGATGAACAATTGCAACGAGCTACAACTAAAGAAGAGGAAGATAAAATCAATGAAAAAATAAAGAAAATCGAAGCAGATAAAGAAGCAAAAAATGAAAGACATAATAAACAAAAAGAAAGGTTTGAGAAACTAGTAACAGAACATGAAGCTTCAGATAACAACAATGGTGCTAAAAAGAATCAAACTAAAACAGACAACACCAAAAAACTTAAAAATTTCATCAATAAAAGGGCAGGAGCTGATTATGCTGAATGGGTTACTTCTCTTGCTCTTTTAAGGCATGCCCCTCATCTTTATCATCAAAGAATCAATGCAAATGGAGTTTTTAAAGAAGATGGAGTTCGCAGTGGAAAGGGTAGCGATCCTGACTTTCTTATCACACTTGAAGATAAAAAAAGAATGATAGTAGAAGTTAAAAACTATGGTTATAGCAGTGCTTTAAATTTAACCGATCAAATTTCTTATCAATTAAAATGTGTAAGATTATATGGAATGGATTATGCTATAGCTTGTAATAGAAGCACAGAAATAACCGATCATGGCAATAATTATAATTTTGTTTTTGCAGAACCTAGTAATCAAGCACAAGCTAAGGCTAAGGATGAAAAAGAGTATTCTATAAAATTTAATGAAAATCGTTTTAAGAAGCCAGAGGATCAAACAAAAGACCCTTTACTAGAAGAAGCTAACAAACTTCTAAAAGACGAGAAGAAAGGTTTAAGATCCGCACTTATAAGAATGTATCAAGAAGCTTTAAAAGGATCGCCTAGTTGGGTTTTCATTAAAAGACTTAATTTTAGAAGTAATTTAGGAAAAATCAATGGAGAAGATTTTGATCTGGATAAACATTTTGTGAATTTTTATGCTAATTTGCATGTTCAAGATAGAAAAGCACTTCATGATGAATTGCAAGTTATTTTAGAACCTTAGGAGAAAAAATGGTCAAAGAAATGGATTATGATTTACTTATAGCAATTGAAGAATCTAATGTAAGAAAGTTTCAAATTGCTTTAAAAAAGGGAGCTAATATTAGTGGTATTGTGAGTGAAGAATACGAAGAATATGGAGATTTTGAATCAAGTTATGGTTTTACATTTTTAGCTGTAGCTGCAGAAACAGCTTTACGTGAGATTATAAATGTTCAACATAATAAAAAAGGCTTCAATAAAGAAGAATATGAAAAACAATACAGCGATGCTTTTGAAATTTTTAACACCTTAAAGGCTTTAAAACCTAATGAAAGTCAAGAAGATTGTATCAGTGCAAAAATTTGTATAGAAGGTATTGCTGAAACAAGAGAAATGGAACTTTATGATGATCCTTATTGCTATGGATATGATGAATTTGATGAAGAAATGGGTGAGGATGAATGGATAAGTGAAGATCCTGTTGTAGAGTATTTGAAAAGTTTTAAATTCGAATGAAAACACAAAGTGTAAGCATTAATCAAGTTAGTTTTCATCTTTTATCTAAAAAGACCTTTAGCGATGAAAAATATCTTAATGCTTGGAGCTTAAAAGGCAATCGCCTTAATTTACAAGAATGGCTTGATTTTAAAAAAGTCAATGAAAATAATTTCTATAATAAACATTTAGAAAATACTTTAAAAGCTATGCAAGAATTTAAAACCTGTTTTAGTATCGATCAATTTGAGGGTATTAATTTAAGCACAGATGATGAATGGCTAGATTTTTTACCACAAAATTATACTCAAATTTATAATCGTTTATGTAGAGATAAAAGCAAATACTTTTTGCATCGATACTATCAAGATGAATTAACACTTATGGGTTTTATAGAAAATCTTTCTCCTAATTTACCTTTTTGGAATGAAATGGGAGAAAATTTTCCTCAAGATAAAATAGACACTTTCATAGAAAATGATCTTTTAGAACCTCGTTTTAGTCAATATGATGTTTATTTTAATTCCTCTCTTAATTTAACTTTTAATTTTAATGAAGAAAATTTAAATTATTTAATTAAAAATTACGACTATAGGATTAAGAAGAGTTTTATTCCAATCAATGGAAAGAGTTTAGAAGATGAATTAAATTTAAATAAAGAAATTAAAATCGCCTTAGAACTTGAATATATGTTTTTAAATCTTTGTAAAGGCATCAGTGCTGATTATGCTTTTATGGATTTTTCTTATTTTTTTGTAGCTTATGATTATATTTTAAATTCAAAAAACAATCCTTTCAAATCCTATCCTTTAAAAATGAATGATTTATTTTACGAGAGAAGTTTTAAAAAATATATACAAAAATACGCAAATAATTATTATTTAAATTATTATTCTAATGAAATTTTAGAAGATCTTAATACTCAAAACTTAATGAATGATAGATACAATCGTTATATTATAAATTATGATAAATTACCTAAAAATTCAGAAGAAGAAGATATACAAGGTTTGCTTTCTAGGCAAAAAGATTTAAAGATTAATTTTTTAAATTTTATAAATTATCAAGATTATGTTTATAATAATAAAGATGATTTTTGGGAATTTACAGAAAATGAGAACGCATTATTGTGGGAAAAATTTTTAGCTAAAGATACTATAAAACCTTTTCCTATAAATTTTGATTGCTCTTTAGAAGAGAAAGAACTTTATTCACACCCCAAAGAACTACAAAATGTTTTAAAAGCTCATAGGCTGATCAATGGCTAAGAAAAAAAGAAGAAAAATTTCAATACCAAATATAAAAGACAGAAGGACAAATCCTGATTTATCTGTTTTTCATCCCATCATAGAAAGTGATACACTTTTATGCTTGCACGGAGGAAGAGTCCAGCTAAAAGCTAAAAAAGCTAAAAAAATTCAATCTAAAAAAACTCCTATCATGTTACACAATGAAATACAAGGAGCTAGTATCAGTGGATGTTTTAATCCACCTGTATTAGGAGGACCTTGCACTAAAGTAGCTTTAGTATTTCCTCATACCTATTCAAGTCATAAAATCAATGATAAACATGCGGTTTTACATATGGGTTTAATAGGTATAAGTATGAAAGGTTATCCTATATTTGCTATACCTAAAAGCAATAAGATTAAATTTGCTCCTATGAAAATACAAGCCAATAAGCTTAGAAAAGTAAAAAATAAAAAGCAGGAATGGGAGCAGGTTATTTTGGGTGGTAAA
>NZ_NXMA01000031.1 GCF_005406215.1 Campylobacter aviculae
AAACCTAACAATAACATTAAATCCAAAAACACTAAACCATATAAATAAGAATAAAAGATTAAATTAATAAGATAAAAAATATCATAAAAGATAAATACTCTAAGAAGATTAAATTAAGAAGTAGAATAACAAGTCCGCAATGAGCTACTTTCCCCCTGCCAGTAAGGCGTAGTATCATCACCCACGATGTGCTTAGCTTCTTGGTTCGGGATGGAGCAAGGCGTTTCCACATCTGTATAATCACGGACATTGTTATTTAAATATTCTTTGATGAATACTTAAAAAACAATGTTAAAAGCAAGTTAAAAACCTTTACTTTCTTTTTAAGGTAAAAACCTTAACAAGGAAGTGATGCTTATTAAAAAGATAAGCCAAACGTTCTATTAGTACTGGTCAGCTAAAGGACTTTCATCCATTACACACCCAGCCTATCAAAGTGCTAGTCTTGCACAGAACTTAGAGAAGATTCATCTTAGAGTTGGCTTCACGCTTAGATGCTTTCAGCGTTTATCCTTTCCAAACTTAGCTACGCTGCGATGCTCTTGGCAGAACAACAGCTACACCAGTGGTTTGTTCAACCCGGTCCTCTCGTACTAGGGTCAAATCTCTTCAATCTTCTTACGCCCACGGCAGATAGGGACCGAACTGTCTCACGACGTTCTGAACCCAGCTCGCGTACCGCTTTAAATGGCGAACAGCCATACCCTTGGGACCTGCTCCAGCCCCAGGATGCGATGAGCCGACATCGAGGTGCCAAACCTCCCCGTCGATGTGAGCTCTTGGGGGAGATCAGCCTGTTATCCCCGGGGTACCTTTTATCCTTTGAGCGATGGCCCTTCCACACAGAACCACCGGATCACTAAGACCGACTTTCGTCTCTGCTTGACTTGTATGTCTTGCAGTTAAGCTGGCTTATACCTTTATACTCTACAAACGATTTCCAACCGTTTTGAGCCAACCTTTGTAAGCCTCCGTTATTATTTGGGAGGCGACCGCCCCAGTCAAACTACCCACCAGACATTGTCCCACTTGAGGATAACTCAAGCTGGTTAGCTACCCAAATAAGAAAGAGTGGTATCTCAACAATGGCTCATATACAACTGGCGTCATATACTCAAAGCCTCCCACCTATCCTGCACATTCTTATCCAAATAGCAGTGTCAAGCTGTAGTAAAGGTCCACGGGGTCTTTCCGTCTTGCCGCGGGTAGGAGGAATTTTCACCTCCACTACAATTTCACTGGATCCCTCTTTGAGACAGCTCCCATCTCGTTACGCCATTCATGCAGGTCGGTATTTAACCGACAAGGAATTTCGCTACCTTAGGACCGTTATAGTTACGGCCGCCGTTTACTCGGGCTTCGATCAAGAGCTTCGCTGATGCTAACCCCATCAATTAACCTTCGAGCACCGGGCAGGCGTCACACCCTATACATCCTCTTACGAGTTAGCAGAGTGCTGTGTTTTTGGTAAACAGTCGGGAGGGACTCTTTGTTGTAAGTTTCTTCGCTTTCGGAGTAAATCCTAGTACGAAGCGAACCACACCTTATACCGAAGATACGGTGCTATTTTGCAGAGTTCCTTAAAGAGAGTTCTTCCACGCGCCTTAGAATACTCATCCCACCCACCTGTGTCGGTTTACGGTACGGGCAACATTAGCTAAACTTAGAAACTTTTCTTGGCTCGACGGCATCAGGGGTTCTTCTATCCATCCGAAGACTTCAAAAAGCCTTTCAGCTCTCGGAGTATTCTTATACGGATTTGCCTGTATAAGCTCCTACAACCTTAGACTAGCACTTCCATCCGCTAGCCCCCTTAGCCCTAAGCGTCCTTCCATCGCACACTAATGTTGGTATTGGAATATTAACCAATTTGCCATCACCTACCCCTTTCGGACTCGGCTTAGGACCCGACTAACCCTACGATGACGAGCATCGCGTAGGAAACCTTGGGTTTACGGCGTTAATGATTCTCACATTAATTATCGCTACTCATGCCTGCATGCTCACTTCTATTCGCTCCAGCACTCCTTGCCGGTATACCTTCGACGCAAATAGAACGCTCTCCTACCACTTGCACACAACTTAAACTACTTAACTTTAGTCTAAGAATATTTTTACTGATTTTGCTAAATTTTATTTCTATCTTTACTCTATAAAAATCAGTAAAAATATAACTTAGTTTCTTAATATTCTAAACTTAAATAATCTAAGTTGTATGCAAGTCTACAGCTTCGGTACTTACTTTAGCCCCGTTATATTTTCCGCGCAAAATCACTAGACCAGTGAGCTATTACGCTTTCTTTAAAGGATGGCTGCTTCTAAGCCAACCTCCTGGTTGTTTAAGTAACTTCACATCGTTTTCCACTTAAGTAAGATTTAGGGACCTTAGCTGGTAGTCTGGGTTGTTTCCCTCTTGACGACGGATTTTATCACTCGCCGCCTGACTGCTGTGATTACATATAAGGTATTCGGAGTTTGATAGGGTTTGGTACATTGGTGTATGCCCTAGCCCATTCAGTGCTCTACCCCCTTATACTACGACACAACGCTATACCTAAATATATTTCGGAGAGAACCAGCTATCACGAAGTTTGATTGGCCTTTCACCCCTATCCACAAGTCATCCCGGGGCTTTTCAACGCCTATGGGTTCAGTCCTCCACTAGTTCTTACACTAGCTTCAACTTGCTCATGGATAGATCACTTCGTTTCGGGTCTGCAGCATCTGACTAAGCGCCCTATTCAGACTCGCTTTCGCTACGGCTTCGCGTGTGCTTAACCTTGCCAGACACCACAACTCGCAGGCTCATTATGCAAAAGGCAGTCCATCACACTGTATTGCTACATAGTGCTCTGAATGATTGTAAGCAAATGGTTTCAGGTTCTATTTCACTCTGATCACCTCAGTTCTTTTCACCTTTCCCTCACGGTACTTGTGCACTATCGATCTGGTATTAGTATTTAGGGTTGGATCGTGGTCGACCCAGCTTCAGACAAAATTCCACGTGTTTCGCCCTACTCAGGATACTGCTAGCTAAAGTTCGGTTTTCGCATACGGGACTATCACCCTCTATGGCTATACTTTCCAGAATGTTCTGCTAACCTCACTTATTGCACATTGCAGTCCTACAACCCCCAATGCAAGCATTGGGTTTGCCCTCTTACGCTTTCGCTCGCCGCTACTGACGCAATCTCTATTGATTTCTTTTCCTGAGGGTACTAAGATGTTTCAATTCCCCTCGTTCGCTCCTATATTAGGTAAGGTATATCTCTATACCTTGGGTTGCCCCATTCGGAAATCTACGGATCAAAGCTTCTTGACAGCTCCCCGTAGCTTATCGCAGTCTAGTACGTCCTTCATCGCCTTTACCAGTCAAGGCATCCACCATTCGCTCTTAGTAGCTTACCTTTTTTACCTTTTTAGTTGATTCTAAAACGCATCACTTCCTTGTTAAAGTTTTTACAATAAAACTTTTATTATCTTAAGACGGAAAGCATTTAAACACTTATATTAAGCAAAGAATATAAGCTGTGAAGTTTAAAACTTATTCTTTAAAGAAACAAAATTAAAAACACATATTTTAATTTTTTATTTGAATATTTACTTAATCTTATAAACTAAGAAATAATCAATAAAAATAATTAAAAACATTTTTTAAAATCTTTTTTATTGTTTTAAAGAAAAAGATAATTAAAATTTTATTCTTTAACAAGTTCAGTAAAATTGTTTTTAAAACTTGCTTGTGACTTTTAACATTGGTAAGTAAATAGAACA
>NZ_NXMA01000032.1 GCF_005406215.1 Campylobacter aviculae
AAACAAAACTAACCAAATCACTACTAGGATAACGTGGTTGATGTCTTTTTTGAGAGTGCATTTCGTGCCATTTTTCTTGAGTATTCATTTTAAATCCTTGTAAAAAATTGCAAAAATTATAACAAAGATAGGATTATTTTTATATTATCCTTGATCTGATCTTTGCTTATTTTTTCATCACACCACAAATTGATAAGTTCTTTACTTAAAATTTCTGAATTTTTTTGAGTTTTTCCTCCAAAAATCAAATGTGATGGCAAATACCAAGAAGAACAATCGATCCCATTTTTTCTTAAATTTTCAAGCAATTTTTCTCTATCGCCCAAATATCTAAAGGTGTAACGCCAAGTTATGGATTTTAAATTGAATTTTGGGTGCAAAATGAGTTCGTGTTTTAAAAAATTTTGATAAATTTGCATATTTTCTTTACGTTTTTCGCATATATTGCTAAGCTTAGAAAGTTTTTCTTCCAAACAAGGATTATCGCTACTTCCAAAAACAAAGGTATAATCTAAAAGCAAATTTTTAAGATTTTTAAAATAATCTTCATCTTTAGGATTTAAAGCATAATATTTCAAGCGATATTCTTCAAATTTTTGTTTATCTACCTTTAGATTTAATTCTTCATTTAATTCCCTTAAAGCATTTAAAGAAATTTTAGAACTTAAAATCGCCCCCCCCCCCATAACTCATTTTCTAAAAATTTAGTACGACCAAAACTTAAGATACTCATATCGCATTTTGGATTGATTTTATAAGTTTGCGCACAATCTTCGATGATAAATATATTTTTATCTTGACAAAAATCAATAATTTTTTCATCACAAAAATGCCCATAAAGATGAACTAAAACTAAGGCATCGTAAGGATTTTCATCATAATTTTTTTGACAACTCTCAAAGATAAGAGTATAATCGTCTAAATTCACATCTGCAAAAATCACCTCAACACCAGCTTTTAAAGCCACACTAGCCACTTGCGGACAAACCAAACTAGGGATTAAAACCTTGTTTTTATTTTTTGATTTTAGATATTTAAAAATCAAAAACAAAGCACTTGTTCCAGAGCCTGTATAAAGAGATTCTAAAGCGTCAAAATGGGTGCTGATTTTTTCTTCTAAACCATTCAATTTTTTTCCTTAATTATGCTATAATTTATAAAAGAAATTTTACCGATATTATTTTAAAAATCAACTTGGAATTTAAATGCAAATAGGAAATTTTAACACAGATCAAAAAGTATTTATCATAGCAGAATTAAGCGCCAACCACGCCGGAAGCCTAGATCTTGCACTCAAAAGTATTAAAGCGGCTAAAGAAGCAGGTGCGGATGCGATAAAAATTCAAACCTACACTCCAGATAGTCTTACTCTTGATAGCGATAAAGAAGATTTTATCATCAAAGGCGGACTTTGGGATAAACGCAGACTCTATGAGCTTTATGAAAGTGCAAAAACCCCTTATGAGTGGCACGAACAAATTTTTCAAACCGCCAAAGATGAAGGCATACTTTGCTTTTCCAGTCCTTTTGCGAAAAAAGATGTGGATTTTTTAAAACAATTTGATCCCATAGCTTATAAAATCGCCTCCTTTGAAGCTAACGATGAAGAATTGATCCGCTATATAGCCAAAGAAAACAAAACTACGATCGTTTCTACCGGCATTGCAAGCGAGGAAGAGCTTTTTAGGATTTGTGAAATTTTCAAAGAGGAAAAAAATTCACAATTGATATTTTTAAAATGCACCTCCGCTTATCCTGCAAAAATTGATGATATGAATTTAAGGGCCATTGTAAGCTTAAAAGAAAAATTTGGCGTTGAAGTGGGACTAAGCGATCATAGTTTTGGATACTTAGCTCCGGTTATGGCCGTAGCACTTGGAGCTAGAGTGATCGAAAAACATTTTATGCTTGATAAAAATTTAGAAAGTGAAGATGCTAAATTCAGTCTTGATTTTAATGAATTTAAAGCCATGGCTAAGGCTGTAAGAGAGGCTGAAAGTGCTTTGGGTGATGGCTCTTTAGAACTTAGCGAAAAAACTTTAAAAAATCGCACTTTTGCAAGAAGTTTGTATGCGAGCAAGGATATCAAAAAAGGTGAAATTTTTAGCGAAAAAAATATCAAATCCGTGCGTCCTTCTTTTGGACTTCATCCCAAATTTTATAAAGAAATTTTAGGCAAAAAAGCTACAAGAGATATCAAATTCGCACAAGCTTTACAAGAAAAAGATTTTAGATAAATATTTTTAGGATTAAATTATGAATTTCAACAAAGATCAAATCGCGCTTTTTGAGAAAAATTTAAACACTTTAAATTCTATTTTACAAGAAAAACTTAGCAAGATTGAAAGTACTCATTATGAACTTATACTTAGTAAAGATAATTTAGATATCAATTTAAAAGATACAGGGGGGGGGTATTTGTATAAAAATGTTTTGGAAGAATTAAACACCATGCTAAATACCTATAATGAAAAATACGCTTTATATCCTGTGCTTTATTTTTATGGTTTTGGCAATGGAATTTTATTTAAAGCACTTTTGCAAAATCAAAATCTTAAACATATCGTTGTTTTTGAAAAAGAATTAGAAATCATTTGGCTTATGTTTCATCTTGTGGATTTTTCACAAGAACTAAAAGCAAATAAACTCATCTTGCTTGATGTTGATTCTTTAAAACTTCAAGATTATCATGATTTATGCTCTTGCAATCCTTTTTTTAGCTTTTCTAGGGTGTATTTTTTAGAGCTTAGCAGTGATTATTATGAAAAATATCAAGAAGAAATTTTAGAGGTTAATAATAAACTTATGTATGGATTCAAAAATTCTGTACTCTTTAGAGGCAACGCTTCTCAAGATGTTTTACAAGGCATAAAACAATTTATTTACAATCTTCCAACTATGTTAAACCATAGTGCTTATCAAACTCTACTTAAAAAAAGATCCAATCTCAGCCAAACCGCCATCATTGTTTCAACCGGACCTAGCCTTACCAAACAACTACCTTTACTTAAAGAATACGCAAGTAAAGCCACCATCATAGCAGCGGATTCTTCATACCCTATACTGGCAAAGTATGGTATCAAGCCTGATTATGTTTTATCCTTAGAAAGAGTGTCCTTCACTTCAGAATTTTTTAACAATGATTTTAAAGAATTCGATAAAGACATTTTATTCATCACGACTCATTTAACACATCCTCAAACCATAGAGAATTTAAAAAGCAATGATAGAACTTTTATGCTAGCCTATCGCAAAACATATTTTATAAAATATCTAGAAATTAATTATTTTGGTTACCTGGTTGAAGGACATAGTGTAGCCCATATGGCTTACGGTTTAGCCTTATCTTTAAAACATAAAAATATTGTCTTTATAGGACAAGATCTTGCTTATGCTGAGGATGGAAGCTCTCATCCAAATGATCATGTTTTTGGTAGGTTTGATGATACGAATAAAGATAAAATTATTTATGATTTAAAAACTTTAGCTTATGGTGGAAAGAATACAGTTTATACCAATCAAACATGGATTTTATTTCGCTACGCCTTCGAAAAACTCATTACTCAGTCAAATCAGTTTAATTTTTTCACCTACAACTGCACCGAAGGAGGGGTTAGGATAGAAGGAACTATAGAAAAACCTTTTAAAGAAGTTTGTGAAACTTTACTCACTCAAGATTTAAACAAACCTTTTCCTAAAATAGAGCCTTTAAGTTATGATAAACAA
>NZ_NXMA01000033.1 GCF_005406215.1 Campylobacter aviculae
TTGTTTATCATAACTTAAAGGCTCTATTTTAGGAAAAGGTTTGTTTAAATCTTGAGTGAGTAAAGTTTCACAAACTTCTTTAAAAGGTTTTTCTATAGTCCCTTCTATCCTAACCCCTCCTTCGGTGCAGTTGTAGGTGGCGGATGAGGAATTACCCTGTATAAGTTTTTCAAGAAAATTTTTGAAAAGCAACCATGCAAAAGAACTTTCTACAAATTCTTCTCCTCCATAGGCTAAAGTTGTGTATTTTCCAGCATCTTTTTTATAATATTCTCCCTTCTCTCCAGCATCGGTTAAATATGTATATTCACTAGAATGCGACTTCCCATCTTTGCCATAAGCTAAATCTTGTCCTATGAGGATGATATTTTTGTGTTCCAAAAATGTTGCAATTGTATATGCCACATGTGCCACGCTTGGAATATAAAATAAAAACTTGAATTCTTCCAAGCATAAATAAAATTGAAAATCAAGAGTTCTTTGAAAAAGGAGGTAGTCTCTATCATTACTTTCTAAAAATCCTATAGTTCTTGGATGAACGAGTGAGGCAAGGATAAATAAAATATCTTTATCAAATTCTTTAAAATCATTATTAAAATATTCTGATGTGTGAAAAACCCTTTCTAAAGAACAAACATAATCAGGCTTGATACCATGCTTTGCCAGTATAGGATAAGCACTATCAGCACAAAAAATTGTGGCTTTACTTGCGTATTCTTTAAGTAAAGGCAGTTGTTTAGTAAGGCTAGGTCCGGTTGAAACGATGATAGCTGTATCGCTAAGATTTGATCTTTTTTGAAGTAGGGTTGTTAAACTCGGATGTGTGATCATTTTTGGCAAAGTATAAACAAATTGTTCTATGCCTTGTAAAGCATCTAGCGGATCATTGCCACGATCTAATATAGCATCCCTAAAATTTTTCATGAGATTATTATTAACCTCTAAAATTTCTTCTTGATATTTTTCATAATAATCACTGCTAAGCTCTAAAAAATACACCCTAGAAAAGCTAAAAAAAGGATTGCAAGAGCATAAATCATGATAATCTTGAAGTTTTAAAGAATCAACATCAAGCAAGATGAGTTTATTTGCTTTTAGTTCTTGTGAAAAATCCACAAGATGAAACATAAGCCAAATGATTTCTAATTCTTTTTCAAAAACAACGATATGTTTAAGATTTTGATTTTGCAAAAGTGCTTTAAATAAAATTCCATTGCCAAAACCATAAAAATAAAGCACAGGATATAAAGCGTATTTTTCATTATAGGTATTTAGCATGGTGTTTAATTCTTGGAGGGTATTTTTATAAAGCAAAGCACTATCTCTTTTATCTTTTAAGTTGATATCTAAATTATCTTTGCTAAGTATGAGTTCATAGTGGGTATTTTTGATTTTATTTAGTTTTTCTTGTAAAATAGAATTTAAATTGCGTAAATTTTCTTCAAAAAGCTGATCTTGGGAAGGGTTATGCAAGGCATTAAGATTTTTTTTAAAAATTTTCTTTTGTTCAGAACTGAATTTCATAAAATCTCCTTTTGCAAGATATCGTCATTTTGATATTTTTCTAAAGCTTCTTTGATGATGTTATTTTGAGTTTCTAAATATCCAAGTCCTTGTAGCCACCAGTTTTTTTGACTGATAAGAAAATCTTTGATTTTTTCATTTTGCTCAAGATCGTTTAAAACTTCATAACGTAAAATTTCACATTCATTATGATAATAGATGGCTTGAGTGAGTTCGTTAAAGAGTTTTAATTTTTTAAATTCGCTAAAGAATTTCAAAAGATTTTTTTTGATTTTTTCTAAAGTTTGCAAATTCAGTTTAGAACGTGTCAATTCAAAATCAAGCTTTTTAAGCTCATTTTGGCATTTTTTGATGAATTCTTCACTTTGTAAAACATTTTTTTTAAGCAGTTTTTGAGTTTGCAAAAAGAGTTTTTGGATTTGATTTTTTTCTAAATTTTTTGGCATAGCAAAGGGTTTAGTAAGTGTTTCATCTAGCAAGCTTTCGCAAATTTCTTTAAAAGGTTTTTCTATAGCCCCTTCTATCCTAGCTCCTCCTTGGGTGCAGTTATAGGTAGTAATTTTTAATTTTTCTTTTACCCAAAAGATATCTTTTTCAAAGGCTTGACGGAATAAATTCCAAGTCAGTTGCGTTCTTACTTGTCCTTTGCCTCCATAAGCAGTGGTATAAACTTCCCCGTGTATTTCATCTCCTTGATTTCCATAGATGTGCTCTTTTGGATGGGAGCTTCCATCCTCTGCGTAAGCTAGATCTTGTCCTATTAGGATGATGTTTTCATGTCTTAAACTTGCAGCCAACTCATAGGCCATATTTGCAACACTTGCTCCAACACCAATATAGCCAAATTCTTTAAGTTTTAAAGAGATGGCAGAATGTAAAGGACGATGCACTAATAGATATTTTTTTTGATTTTTTTCTAAGTAGTGGATGGTGTTTTCGTGTGTTAAGGAAGCAATGATGAACAAAATGTCTTTATCGAATTCTTTAAAATCATTGTTAAAAAATTCTGAAGTGAAGGACACTCTTTCTAAGGATAAAACATAATCAGGCTTGATATCATGCTTTGCTAGTATGGGGTATGAAGAATCCGCTGCTATGATGGTGGCTTTACTTGCGTATTCTTTAAGTAAAGGCAGTTGTTTAGTAAGGCTAGGTCCGGTTGAGACGATGATGGCGTTTTTTGCCTTCGCTTTTCTTTCTTTTAAAAAGTTTTGAAAAACCCCATGGCTTAAAAGTTTAGGAAGATTGTTCAATACATGCTTGATCCCTACAATAGAATCATGCGGATCGTTTCCTTTGTTTAGGACGATAAAACGGATATTTGAAATCAAGACTTGATTAAGTTCTTGAATTTGACGAGTGTAAAATTTAAGATAAAAATCACTATGGGCAAAGAGATTAAAAATTTTAACGCTTTTATGTATATTTTCATACATAAAAAGGGTGCTAAGCTGTGCAGTGGTGATACTTGGAGTGTGAAAGAGTATGAGTTTTTCACTTTTTAATTCTTTAGTAAAATCAGTAAAATAAAAAGCCAAAGCTAAAATTTCAAGTTCATCTTCAAAGACGATGATGTGTTTATGGTTTTTATTTTCGCATAAGGCTTTGTAAAGTTTGCCATTTCCAAAGCCATAAAAAAACAAAACAGGATATTTTGAGTAGCTATTTTTATAAAAATTGAGATTTTCTAAAAGATCTTGATTGGGATTTTCATAGATTTTTTCTTGTGAGTTTGTGATGAAATTCAAACCCTCTTCATCTTGCTTTACTTGAAATTTTTCAAATTTTTGCAAAGCTCTTAATCTATAAGCTAAAATTTGATCGACTTCAAAAAGCGCTTGAGTGTTTTTTAAAAAAAGCTCTTTATCCATAGTTTAGTTTCACCTTCTCTTTCCATTTCTTCAAACCTCTTTGATCTAACTCATTTTCTAAAGGAGTGATATTTTCTATTAAAGCTTTTTCTTGTGCTTTGATATG
>NZ_NXMA01000034.1 GCF_005406215.1 Campylobacter aviculae
AATAAGATTAAATTTGCTCCTATGAAAATACAAGCCAATAAGCTTAGAAAAGTAAAAAATAAAAAGCAGGAATGGGAGCAGGTTATTTTGGGTGGTAAAGCAAGAAAAAACGAAATCATTCCGGTGGCATTTCGAAAAAATAGCAAAATAGAATCTATCATCACGATTCTTTCGGGTAGTTGGATTAGCGAAGAAAATAAGCGTAAGCAGCTTACGAAAAACAAAAGAAAAGGACAAGAGTTTGAAGAAAAAGATTTTAAGGCATTTAAAAAAGAATGCCCCAGTGCTCAATCTCAAGTAACCCTTAGAGTCTATTATAAAAATAAACCTATTGTTAAAACTAGAGTTGATGCAATGGCTTATTGTAATAACAAATTTATTATTAGAGAAGCAAAATCATCTAGTAGTGCCCCATTAACACCTAATCAAAAAATAGCATTTGATTTAATAAGTCAAAAAAATGATAGTGTACAAATAGGATTACGTGGTAATAAAATTTTAAAATATAACAATAAAATATTACAAAACGGAGATAAAATATCATCAAAAGATGTTATAATAAAAATATCTCGTCCTAGTGGAGTTAAAGATTACAGAGGAAATTATATATGAAAGAGCAAGATTTTTTAAACGAAATGATTATAAAATTTTGTAAAAAATTAGATAAATTTTCAGTACAATATGATTTAAAAACGGAAGAATTTGTAACTTTTGGTGTTTTTGATAATTTGCTTTTTATCTTTGAGCATTATTTAGAGCAAGAAGAAACTTGCATAAGTTTTAATGTTTCTTCTAGAATAAAATCTTTAAAAAATGATGAAATTTTATGCAGTGCTATCGGTCTTGAAGATCCCGATTTAAATTTTAGGATTTTCAATGAATATAGTGTTCGTTCTTATCCTGTTTCTTTTAAAAATACAGAATTTTCCAATATTAAAGAATTGCAAGAATTTGCCTTAGATAATATGCCTAGTGAGTCTTATCATAATTTTTTAAAAAATTATAAAGAAAGTATAACAGATTTATTAAAGGCATTTAAAACAGATACTTCTAATGCGACCCAGGGATTTTATGATTTCGTTTATAAATTTGAAGATAATAAGGGTATATTTTGGCAAGATAGGACTTTGATGCAAGTTTTACTTCTTTTAGAACTCAATCAAAAAGATCAAGCATTAAAGATTTTAAAAAATGACCCAAGAACCGAAAAGGAGCGTAAATTTTTTATAGAATATGATGATGGAAATATGGAAATATTTGATATTTTAATTTATTCTATAGAAAATAAAATAATATAACAATAACCAAAATTACAAAACATCTTAAAAACTTTAGGCATTATAAATATACTTTAAAAATGAAATATTATAAAATGATGTATAATGGACAACATAATGATGTGGATAATTGGTGCTCTTGTGATCTTGTAGATATAAAAAATAATGATGAATATGCACTTTTGGAATCTAAACCTATTGCAAATTGGCAAACACCTATATTTAAAATCGATGAAAATGAAGGAAACATACTAACTGGTCTCATACACAATGACTGTGGTTGGCGTATGGTCTCTCCAAAATTTGTAAAATTAATGGAAAATTTAATTAAAGATTGCGTGCAATATTTAGATGTAGAAATTAGAAGTCAGGAGATAAACTATTATGATTGTAAAATTATGCATGTAACAAAATCACTTGAGGCTTTAGATTATGAACATTCTGTATATACTTATATGGGTGATAATGATGAATATTTAAGTATTACTAAGGCTGTTTTAAAAAAATCAAAACTTGATGGAAGTCATATATTTAGAATCAAAGATGATGAAATACCTGTTTTTGTATCAAGTGAATTTAGAAAAATAGTGAGAGAAAACAATTTATTAGGTTTTAGTTTTAGTGAAGTTTTAGTATGCGAAGATTGATTAATAAATACTGTATTCATAAATTAAAATAACATATTAATTTCATCAAAGAATACTATAAAGTGCAATAATGACAAGAGAACAAGCGGAACTAATTATAGAAGAAGAAAAGTTGATTGATACAGATTGGTATCCTTCTTATAAACATGTAGGAGAATACCATCTTACCATGTGGTTTGATTCTGATAATAATAAATATGAAACTTTCTATGTTGAAGACCAAGGAAGTATTAGACTTAGTTATTCTTTTGATAATGAAAAAGAAGCAATTGATAAAATGTTACAAGAAAATTATCGGCATAAATGCTACAATAGGAAAGATATTAAAGAAAATATCACAAAAGAAGTAGCATTAAAAATTATCAAAGAAGAAAAGTTAGAAGTGATTTGGTATGATGAAGCACTTAAACCTTTATGTGCAGGTATCAAACATGATAAACAAAGAGATAAATATATATCTTTTATCACTAATGCTAAAGCAGAGCTTATAGAATACAGAAGTATTGAATTTGATGGGGAAGTTGTTGTATTTTTAGAAAAATACAATTACACTTCTACCTATAACGATGAATTTATAGCCCTTTATGCTCTTATCAATCGTGCTAGAATGATTAAACAAAATAGAATTAGTTTTGTGTAAAATGTTTTAAAATTAGAAAATCATAATATTAAAGAAAAACAATGACAAGAGAACAAGCGGAACTAATTATAGAAGAAGAAAAGTTGATTGATACAGATCGGTATCCTTCTTATAAACATGTAGGAGAATACCATCTTACCATGTGGTTTGATTCTGATAATAATAAATATGAAGCTGTTTATATTGGAGAAAGAGGAGGTATTGGACTTAGCTATTCTTTTGATAATGAAAAAGAAGCAATTGATAAAATGTTAAAAATGAATTATAGGCAAAAATATTTTAACGCAAATGAAGACTATTCAATGTAAAATAGAAAAGAAGTAGCGCTAAGAATCATTAAAGAAGAAAAGTTAGAAGTGATTTGGTATGATGAAGCACTTAAACCTTTATGTGCAGGTATCAAACATGATAAACAAAGAGATAAATATATATCTTTTAT
>NZ_NXMA01000035.1 GCF_005406215.1 Campylobacter aviculae
CAATCTTCAGTATCTTTAAGAGAGTCTAAAGGACAAATCGATGCAAACGTGGCTGATGCTATGGGCTTTAATTCTTACCAAGGTGGTGGAAAACAAATTGTATTAGGAGAATACGGAAGTATTGCATCTTATATGGAAAAAAATGGCTTTTCTGCAGGTTCAGGCTTCTCTGTAGGTAGTGGTAAAAATATGTCGGTATTATTGGATGAATCTGTTATTTTCTTAAGTGCAATGTCTGCTGCTAATGCGGCATCGATTTATACTGTTTCTGCTGGTTCAGGTTTTTCTGCTGGTTCAGGAAATTCTCAATTTGCTACCTTAAAAATTTCAGCAGGCAATAAAGCAGGAGCTACCTATAAAAATGCGGGTGTAACCACACTTAAAGGTGCTATGGCGGTGATGGATATCGTTGAAACGGCTACAACAAACTTAGATCAAATCAGAGCAGATATTGGTTCGGTTCAAAATCAACTTCAAGTTACGATCAACAATATTACTGTAACTCAAGTTAATGTTAAAGCGGCTGAATCAACCATAAGAGATGTGGATTTTGCGGCTGAAAGTGCAAATTTCTCGAAGTATAATATCTTAGCTCAAAGTGGTTCTTATGCAATGAGTCAAGCTAATGCAGTCCAACAAAACGTCTTAAAACTTTTACAATAATGAGGATCTTTATCCTCATTAGATTAAATTTCTTTTTTCTAACTCATCTTGCAAAGGTATAATAGCCTTTTTTAAAGTCATATTTTGTATGGTTACAAGCTCAAAGATACTTTCTACTAAGGACTCATGAGCATAAAGCCAAGCAAAAAGCTTATTTTGTCTTTCGCTTTCATTTTTAATGCTTTGAACATACAGCGGTGCTATAATACTTTCTTCGTGGTGGAGCGTAGGGCCTAAAATTTCAAACAAGAAGCCATAACGATTTAAATCTAATCGAGCTTTTAGCTTATCTAGGTTTTGATTTAATTGTTCTAAGGTAATCTTTAATTTTCCTCTTTTTAGATCGGCTAATTGATTTTTAATTTTTTTACATTCTTTTAAAAAGGTATCAGCTAAACTCATTTGTTTTTTGATTTGTTTATAGGATTTTAGCATAAGATTGATTCTTTGTTCTTTTGAAAGTTTAGGAATTTTAGGAAAAGGTTTGTGTAAATCTTTAGTCAGTAGGGTTTCACAAATTTCTTTAAAAGGTTTTTCTATAGCTCCTTCTATTCTAGCTCCACCTTCGGTGCAATTATAGGTTTTTATTTTATTTTTATTCGATGCTATAAAATTTTCAAAAATTTCTCTAAAGAGATTCCAAATTTCCGAACTTTGAACTTCTCCTTTTCCACCATAAGCTAAAGTTGTGTATCGATCAAAATCCCTTTTATAGTGTCCATCATGAAGTTTTTCATGTAAGAAATTTTTTGTATGCGATTCACCTTTTTCACCATAAGCTAAATCCTGTCCTATTAAAACAATATTTTTATAATTTAATCTGTTAGCCAATTCATAATTCATATGAGCAACACTCATTCCACAACTTATATAGCCAAATTCATGAAGTTTTACAGATGTGGCAAAAGATAAAGGTCTTGTAGCCAAAATATAAGATCTTTTATTGCTTTCAAGATATTGGATAGTGTTTTTATGGATTAAAGAAGCTACGACAAAGGTAATTCCATCGTCAAATTCTTTAAAGTCGTTATTAAAGCATTCTGCTACAACTGCATCTCTTTCCATCATGCAAACATAATCAGGCTTGATACCATGCTTTGCCAGTATAGGATAAGCGCTATCGGCACAAAAAATTGTGGCTTTGTTTGCGTATTTTTTAAGCAAAGGTAGTTGTTTGCCAAGACTAGGTCCAGTTGAAACAATGATAGCAACATTTTCATCTTTGGTATTTTTTCTTTTTTTAAGCAAGGTATGATAACTTGGATGATTGATCATTTTTGGAATATTGCGAACAAATTGTTCTATGCCTTGCATAGCATCTTTTGGATCATTACCCCTTCTTAAACTAATATTTTTAATAGCTTTTGAGTTTAGGGTATTGGTTTTGAGTATATCTTCTTTATAACTTTTATAGAAATTAGAATGCGTAAATAAGGTATAAGTTTTAAAAAATCGATCAATTGATCCTAAAGAAAAAATAGCGTCAGCTTTGGTATAAGTCATATGAGGGGTGTAGATTAAAATCAGTCTTCCTTTTCTTAATTCTTCGCTTAGATCGAGTAAATTAAGAACGATAAATATAATTTCTATTTCTTTTTCAAAAACAATGATTCTTTTATGATTTTTATTTTGAAGTAAGGCTTTGTATAAAATTCCATTCCCTAAACCATAAAAAAATAAAGCTGGATATCTATCATAATCTTTAAAGAATTCAATTTTTTCTTCTAATTCTTTTAAAGGGTTTTTATAAATCGCCTTTAAATTTCTTTTTTTGATGATATTGATATCAAGATTATCTTTCCCAAAGGTATAAGCAAATTCTCTTAATTCTTTTATTTTTTCTAATTCATCTTTGAGTTCTTTATACTCTCTTCCATCCATAGCTTTTATATTTTTATCAAAAAGTTCATTTTGCATTTTTCACCTTCTCTTTCCATTTCTTCAAACCTCTTTGATCTAACTCATTTTCTAAAGGAGTGATATTTTCTATTAAAGCTTTTTCTTGTGCTTTGATATG
>NZ_NXMA01000036.1 GCF_005406215.1 Campylobacter aviculae
TTTAATCCCCCTTTAAGCTTAATTAGTTATACTTTCATTTCCTTTTTTTATCTAAAAAGGACTTAAAATCTTAAAAAGAAGTTTCATCAAATACTTAATAAATTATAATTTTGTAATTTAATTTAAGCTTTGCTTTGATTAATTTATAAAATATCTTTTATTGATATTAAGATGGATTTAAAAACAACTTCTTTGTGTTTATTGTCAAATTAAATGATTTTCTGAAATTTAAAAATACAAATCTGTAATTTTATTTTAACTTAATTTGATTGATAAAGATTTTTTGTTTTGTTCTTTTAATTTAGTATTGTTATTTCAAATCTTATAGTCAATCTTTGAAATCTAAATAAGTGATCGATTGAGCCAGATTAATAGATTTAATTATTCTATTAATAATAAGAAGCAATGATGTAAAATCATTCTAAATATTAATCATTAAATTAAAAAATATAAAAGACCTTTTGAAGTTTTACTTTAAAAGTTTAAAGTTTTTTATTTTTATAATTTAATCTTTTAAATACTTTTTCTTTGAAGAAAAAGATTAAACTTTTCTATATTTTTATGGAGAGTTTGATCCTGGCTCAGAGTGAACGCTGGCGGCGTGCCTAATACATGCAAGTCGAACGATGAAGCTTTTAGCTTGCTAGAAGTGGATTAGTGGCGCACGGGTGAGTAAGGTATAGTTAATCTGCCCTACACTGGGGGACAACAGTTGGAAACGACTGCTAATACCCCATACTCCTACTTAACATAAGTTGAGTAGGGAAAGTTTTTCGGTGTAGGATGAGACTATATAGTATCAGCTAGTTGGTAAGGTAATGGCTTACCAAGGCTATGACGCTTAACTGGTCTGAGAGGATGATCAGTCACACTGGAACTGAGACACGGTCCAGACTCCTACGGGAGGCAGCAGTAGGGAATATTGCGCAATGGGGGAAACCCTGACGCAGCAACGCCGCGTGGAGGATGACACTTTTCGGAGCGTAAACTCCTTTTCTTAGGGAAGAATTCTGACGGTACCTAAGGAATAAGCACCGGCTAACTCCGTGCCAGCAGCCGCGGTAATACGGAGGGTGCAAGCGTTACTCGGAATCACTGGGCGTAAAGGGCGCGTAGGCGGATTATCAAGTCTCTTGTGAAATCTAATGGCTTAACCATTAAACTGCTTGGGAAACTGGTAATCTAGAGTGAGGGAGAGGCAGATGGAATTGGTGGTGTAGGGGTAAAATCCGTAGATATCACCAAGAATACCCATTGCGAAGGCGATCTGCTGGAACTCAACTGACGCTAAGGCGCGAAAGCGTGGGGAGCAAACAGGATTAGATACCCTGGTAGTCCACGCCCTAAACGATGTACACTAGTTGTTGGGGTGCTAGTCATCTCAGTAATGCAGCTAACGCATTAAGTGTACCGCCTGGGGAGTACGGTCGCAAGATTAAAACTCAAAGGAATAGACGGGGACCCGCACAAGCGGTGGAGCATGTGGTTTAATTCGAAGATACGCGAAGAACCTTACCTGGGCTTGATATCCTAAGAACCTTATAGAGATATGAGGGTGCTAGCTTGCTAGAACTTAGAGACAGGTGCTGCACGGCTGTCGTCAGCTCGTGTCGTGAGATGTTGGGTTAAGTCCCGCAACGAGCGCAACCCACGTATTTAGTTGCTAACACTTCGGGTGAGCACTCTAAATAGACTGCCTTCGTAAGGAGGAGGAAGGTGTGGACGACGTCAAGTCATCATGGCCCTTATGCCCAGGGCGACACACGTGCTACAATGGCATATACAATGAGACGCAATACCGCGAGGTGGAGCAAATCTATAAAATATGTCCCAGTTCGGATTGTTCTCTGCAACTCGAGAGCATGAAGCCGGAATCGCTAGTAATCGTAGATCAGCCATGCTACGGTGAATACGTTCCCGGGTCTTGTACTCACCGCCCGTCACACCATGGGAGTTGATTTCACTCGAAGCCGGAATACTAAACTAGTTACCGTCCACAGTGGAATCAGCGACTGGGGTGAAGTCGTAACAAGGTAACCGTAGGAGAACCTGCGGTTGGATCACCTCCTTTCTAGAGTACAAACTAATGAGTCTCACAACCATTAGTTCATATAAACTCAATCATCCTTGTTTAGATTTCAAAGATTGATGAAAAGCTAATTTATGGGGAATTAGCTCAGCTGGGAGAGCGCCTGCTTTGCACGCAGGAGGTCAGCGGTTCGATCCCGCTATTCTCCACCATGATAAGGGCCTATAGCTCAGCTGGTTAGAGTGCACCCCTGATAAGGGTGAGGTCACAAGTTCAAGTCTTGTTAGGCCCACCATT
>NZ_NXMA01000037.1 GCF_005406215.1 Campylobacter aviculae
ATATTTACAAAACCTCTGATCAAATGAAAGAAGCTGAAAGTTTATATATACAATCTGGAGCTTCTATAGATGGCTTAAGTGGACATAGTTTTGGTTTATCCTTAGAAGAAATAAAAAATGTTTCTCAAGGAGAGGATTGGCAATTTAAACCTGATATGTCATTTTATCCAAAAAATGAAGATGGAACCTATACTAGAGAAGATTTATTTATGAGTTTTTTAAAATCTTATTTACATACGTCATCTCCAAATCAAGTTACTGTTAGCTAAATTTCTTGTCTATATTATATTTATAAGCATTTAATTTTAAAGCGTTGGCTATTTCTTTAGAATTTGCATTAGCAAATAAAAAAATAAAAGATAATGATATTAAAAAAATAATTTTCATAAACGATTTACCTTATGCAATCTTTCATTTTTAAATTCTTTTTTGTTTTCATAATATTCTTTCACTTTAGGATTTTTAAATTCCATTTTATCACTAAGATTTCTATCAGAATAAAATGTTATAATTATCTCATCAGAGGGGGATAGTGGCGGGATGAGACCCTCCCCTTTGATTTTATCTGTTGCTATTCTAAAACGCACACTTTCATCGTTTTCCCATTCATAAACTTTTCTGTTATCTAAATCTATAAAAGACTCTTGGTTATATATTAATTTAAAATGGATAAAATAAAAGAAAAGAAAGCTCAAGAATTTCTTGAAAAAGCTGAAGGAGAAACAGAAAATTTAAAAAACAAAAATAAAAAAAATGAATTAATAGGAAAATATGTTTTAATAGATATTGAACTTAATGAGCGATTAGAGAAATTTATTAAAGAGGAAGCCAGAAGATATCAAACTAGAGGTTTTATTTTTAATGACGCTTTAAGAAAGTGGCTTGAGGAAAGGGGGTATTAAAATGCTAGAAGAAAAACTTTCAAAACAATGCACTTCATTACTTGCAGGTTCTGTAGGTATGACATTTATATTTTTATTGCTATTTGAACCACTTACATCAAGCTATATTGCTAAAACAGGAATACTTGCTAGGATTATTCTTGGCTTTATTTCGCTTTTCCTTACTTTTGGTTTTACCTTATCTCTTATGAGAAGTATATATCTAAGTGAAAATGAAAAGAAAAAATTAAAAAAAATAGCTATTGTAGTTTTTATAATTTCTTTTATAATTTGTTTTATCTTGCAATTGATTAATTATTCGATTAGAGATAGTAGGCTTTCTTATTTTGATACAATCATGCCCTTTTACTATGTTGGTTTTGGACATTATATATTGTTTTTAATAGAATTATACTATTTAGTGCTTTTCTTTTCTGTTTATGTGCTTATATTTAAATCTAAATATAAATATGAAGCATATAAATTTAATATTCCATTTGTCATATTATTTGTAGCATTTTCAACTTATATATTTTATCTTTCGTTTTGCTTTGATTTTTTTGCTTTATTTTTTGAGCCAAGTGATAACTATAACTATAAAATATATTTGAAAAATTTAGAAGATCATGAAAGATATTGGAATTGTTGGTTTGGTTGTGAAGTATCAACATTATTGTAAATTTTAACTATAAAATAAAAAAAGAGTAAATATCAAACGATATTTGCTCTTTTATTTAGAGTATTTTCCATTCCTTGTGAAATCATTTCACTTTGTTTTCCATCTATTCCAACCAAAGATAAAGCCCAACTTGGTCCTTTAATGATCAAATTCCACATTATTATAGCTGAAGCAATTTTAGCAAATATAGTTAATAATCCTGTTATAGCTCCTATAATAAAATTGGTATGAAAATTATAAACACTTGTAACTACTCCTGTAAATTGCTCTACAGATATAAATAAGAAAATTTCATCTACTAAAACATTAACCAAACAACCTAAACCCAATTAAAACCCATACACAAGTAAATATAAAACCCTATATAGAAAAACAAATTAACCTATATAAACAACCAAGCAAACCTAACAATAACATTAAATCCAAAAACACTAAACCATATAAATAAGAATAAAAGATTAAATTAATAAGATAAAAAATATCATAAAAGATAAATACT
>NZ_NXMA01000038.1 GCF_005406215.1 Campylobacter aviculae
GTGGTTGCTGTAATGAAAGCCAGTTGTGTTTTTGCAGTTTCAAAGGCTTTACTCGCATCAATAAAAGAGCTTCCAAAATCTTTTATATCTAAAAATAAATTTTTACAACCTTGATAAGCTTGAACTAAATGTGCATTCATATCTAAAATGCTTTTTGAAAGACTTAAAAAGCTTTGTTCTGTTTCTTTTAAATATTTTCTTGTGTTTTGTGTTGTTTGGTTTAAACCGCTAAAACCTTTATTGAGTTTTTGAACACTAACAACACCTTCATTTGTATCGACACTGACGCCAACTTTAACATTTTTTGCCATTTATGTTTCCTTTAGTTTGATTTGGTTAGAATTTGAAAAAGGAGTTTGAAAAATATGTTTTATAGTTACACACCCCTTAGTTTTGGTGGTTTTGTATTTTTGCTGCTTGTCTTTTTTCTTATGCGAAATGCAAGTAAAAAGCTTTTTAAAAAACAACAATTTCTTAAAGATTATGAAAATTACAAAGATGAACTTTATAAGTTTAAAAATGCAGTTTGTGATTTTGCAAAAAATAAACAAACAAAAAGCGTTCTTATGAGTGCTTCTTGTTTGCATTTTGCGGTGCAAAATAATATTTTTAGTGAAGGTTTCACGAAACAATTTAAACAAATCCTGCAAGATTATCCTAATGAAAAAGAATTTAATATAGAAATCAATCATCTTTTATCCTAAAAAATTTCAAAACATCTTCTTGAAGTTTTTTGATATCTAAATTTTCTTTGTTATTTTGATCAATATGTTCTGATTTTAAATGAGTGCTTAGTAAAAATTCATCTTGATTGCATTTAACGCCCATAAATGAGGCTAACATACTCAACAAAATATTCATTTGAATTTCATTTTTTTCACTTGCTAAGGGTTCATGGCTGAAAAAATACATCCATTCATTAAATTCAGCTTGTGTGATGGTTCTTTCAAGTTCGCCCACGCTACGCCCAAGAGCAAGGGCGAGGCGGTATTTTAATCGTCCTTGCTCTCTTGCTTTGGGGCGTCATTTGTGAATTTTAAAATCTCCTCTGCAAGCTGTGCAAAAACTTTTAAACCTTCTTGGTTTAGATTGTCGATGATTTTTTCATCAACCTTTGGTTCAAGTAAAGCAGTGAGTATGATATCTTTTTTAAAATTTGAATTTCTTTTGATAAGATCAAGATTGATTTTTTGATTTTTACCTTGATTTTCATCTTGAATTTCAATTTTATTTCTTTCCATAATTTCTAATTGCTCGACCATAGAAAGCTGACGGATTTTAAATTTTTCATCTATGCCTTCGATTGAAATTTCTTTTTCTCCTAAAGAGTGTTGTTTTAAAAAATCATTGAATTTCATTTTTTAGCCTTTTGTTTTGATGTGGTAGTAAAGGTGTTGTTTAAAAAGCTTTGTTCTTCTGCTTCACTGGCTACACCTGTGCTTGCATCTATAGTGTATTTTTTACGTGTATCATTGTTAGCTGGATAGCTAAGGCTTAAAGGAATTGGATAAAAATAAATGATCTTGCCTTTTAAATCTTCATAAGCTTGATCTTTTACGGGTTCGTTTTGGGTTTCGTGGATAGCATCACTTTCTTTTTGCCATTTAGCTTCTGCTTGTTTTATTGTAACAAACTCTTCTTTTTCATTAAAGGTTTGTGTGCTAGGATTTGGCACAACTCCACGAATAGCATCAAAAACATAAACCAATCTTTCATCGTTTATTTGAGGTTTAGTTAGTGTGCTTTCTTTGGCATAGTAATAAACAATTTTGCCTTTTTTATCTTCTAAAACCTCCCCTATTTTTAAAGCTTTTGTAGTGTGTTCTACCTCTTCTCCTTCTTCAAATCTAAAAGGGGTGATGTCTTTTGACTCGCCGATTTTTTCAGCGGTGATATTTGCACTGAATTTGTTATTGGCTTCGCTTTGAAGTTCAAAGCCTGTGAGTTTCATTTTTATCTTAAGTGTGGTTTTTCTCTCATCATTGACCTCAACGATAATAAATACTTCTTCATTTTCTTCAAAGGCTTTTTCAAGATAATGCACCCC
>NZ_NXMA01000039.1 GCF_005406215.1 Campylobacter aviculae
AAATATATTAAAAAAATAAAAAACTTTTAAAACACTAAAAATTCATTATAAGTATTACTAAATATCTATAAAATAGAACTTTTAAAAATTTGATTTAAAATTATCATTTATGATAGAATTAAACTACATTCTACAAAAGGAGAAACATGTTTAAAAAGTTATTTAGTGTTGCAACTTTAGGTGCTTTATTGGCAAGTTCTGCTTTCGGGGATGATTTTCTAGCTAAAGTCAGTAATGGTACACTCAGTGATAATAGTGCAGGCGTTAAAGTTCTTAACCTTAATGAAATGAAAGATGTTAAGGGTGGTCTTTCAATACGACAAGCTTATCATTCAGCCTATGTCAATAGTTATGGACAGCGTTTAAATTATACAGAGTATTGGCAAGTATTGCCAGATGCATATGAAGAAAAAATAGGAGCAATTAAAGTTTTAGATACTGATAAATACAGCACTACTGACTATCAAAGCTTTAAATGGTTTACCTCTTTAGATCCAAAAAATGAGATTGTAACGATTATGGGTACCTATGATTTTAAAACTCAATTAGTGTATGCACAATTTATTATCTATAATACAAAGACAAAAACGCATAGAACTGTCGGCAATCATCCACTTGCCAATAAAATATTTAATGCTACTAAGCAAATGGTTGCATATTATGTTTACAATAATCGTTATATACCTATAAGATAGCAAAGGATTAAAAATGAGTTTAGCTTCTAGAGTAGATCAATATAATCACGAATTGACTTATTTATGGGATATAGGCCCAAAGCCTGTTGAAAGCGATCCTAGTAGTGCAGAATTTAGTCAACTTTTGCAGGATTTAAATTCTCAAGCTTCTAAATCTTGCGCTAAAGATAATTTTGATTATTTAAAATTAGGAACAATAAGTAAAGAACAAGCTTATAGTTCTCTTAAAAATATTAGCGAAAAAATGGATGAAGTGATAGAAAATGTAAAAAATCAAGGAGATGAAGTTCTTTTTCAAAAGTTAAGTTTATTAAAAAATTTTCATTTTAAAAATGCACTTGGAGCTTATGCTACAACCCTAAATAGTCTTGAAAATGAGACCAATGGACTCACTTCTTTAAATTTAAAAGACTTAGCCAAAGAACTTAAAAATATAAATGATAGTTTATCAGTTTCAAATATGATATTAGGCGGTGTTGCCGATATAGCTGAAGTTTTCTTTGCTATGGCTGGTGTTACAGATGTGCAAAATGATATTAATATACTAAAAAAATATCATGTAGATAGTCAAACACAACTAGAACTTAATAACGGAACGATTTTAAGAGTGGGTGCTGTTCGTGAAATGGCGCAAAATATAGATTCTAAGATTTCAAAGATAGCCGAAGATAAAAAGAATTCTTTGTTGGAAACTTTACTTCAAACAATTTAATTTCACAATTTTAAATTTTGGAATAGAATTTGCTATTTTATTCCAAAATAAATAAGGATTAAAACAATGTTAAATTTTAATACAGGCTTTGGC
>NZ_NXMA01000040.1 GCF_005406215.1 Campylobacter aviculae
CGAGTTCTCGGAGTAGCAAAAATGCGTTTAGCATTTGTAGCTACGTAGAGTAACCTCGCCCTATGAGTGAAGGATACAAGCTATTCGCCACTTGTGCCAAGTGTCGAGCTTGTAAGGGGTTGCACCCCTTAACCCCTTCATACGCAGAGAGCATTTTAAGGGCGTCGGCCGCCCTAGAAAAACTCCAAAGAAAAAAATTAACCTTTTTTGCCTATTAGCCTGTAATACAACTTAGCGTTAGGTTAGTTTAGGGAGCGGAGCGACTAGCTAAATAACTAGCTAAATAATAGGGCGGTGGGCTTTGTCCGTCTTCCGTGCTACGCACTCAGACAGCCCCCGCACCCCTTTTTCGCAAATCATAGCACCTTACCAGGTGCGATTTGCTATGGGCTGATTAGGGAAAGGAATTGGGGTTTAAATCGTTTTTCTTAGTTTTCTTAGGGGTAAAGTATCTTTTTGGCAAAAAAATCGATTTATGAGCTTTTTTGCTTTTTGGAGTGCATAAGGGCGGCCGACGCCCTTATAGTGTTCTAGCCTTTAATCAAAAAGGCTAGGCTCATCGTAGCTGTAGTTGATTGCAATAGTCTTGTTTTTCTTGTCAGACCCAAAGGCACAAACATACTTCGGATTGACGACAAAAACGGCTCCTTGTTTTTTCATAAAATCCATCTCTATTAAGTGTTTATAAGTATCTACTATAGTTTGTCTTGAAACTTTCGTAGCTTTCATAACTTGTTCTTGAGTTAGGGTTAGTTGATTTTCGCTATTTAGATTATTTAAAATATATTCTACAATGTCAATTTTTTTGGCACTAGAATATAAGCTTGTAAGAACTTCCATAAATTGTTCTAAATAAACCCTTCTCCACCCTTTTTTAAGGGTATGAGATACCTTTTTTTCAACATATTCAAGCTCTATGACTTCTCCTGTATCTCTGTCTACAAAGGTTCTACGCCCTATATAATTAGTCTTAATTCCTGAAACTTTTCTAGGGTTATCATCGACTTTAATTCTAGTCTCATCAATCATACTAACTTCACTAACTTGTGTCATATTTACTCCTATAATTTTTAAAATATTCTACAATAATTAGAATAAAAAATCAATATATATTAGAAAGTTTGTTCTAAAAAACTAGAAGATTTTTTTCGAAAAACTAGAAGATTAAAATTCGCTTATAAATTTTATGCCATAGGTTCTAACTAAGATTTCTTAAAAAATTTTTTCTTTGTTCTATAATATAAGTGCTCTTCAATCTTAAACAAAACTTAATTTTTAAGTTTTGTTTTAAGGGGTTTTAGGGTCTCCCTAACGAGTTCTCGGAGTAGCAAAAATGCGTTTAGCATTTGTAGCTACGTAGAGTAACCTCGCCCTATGAGTGAAGGATACAAGCTATTCGCCACTTGTGCCA
>NZ_NXMA01000041.1 GCF_005406215.1 Campylobacter aviculae
CATTTTTATCTTAAGTGTGGTTTTTCTCTCATCATTGACCTCAACGATAATAAATACTTCTTCATTTTCTTCAAAGGCTTTTTCAAGATAATGCACCCCCTCATAGCTTTCAAGCTTACCATCTTTTACGAATTTATAAAGCAAATTAAGATTTACTGTAACGGATGTTTTTTTACCTACTGAATTAATCTCTTCATAGTCTCTATCATTAATAGGGCTTAGCTTTTGGCTTTCTCTTGTTCCGCCTTTAAGTCCTGAAATGCTTGTTAGAAATCCTGCTTGAATAGGTTCTTTATCTGCAGCTTCCATAGCACGAGATAAAACTAAAACTCTAAGTCCCTGCACGTCTGGGGCGTCTGTAACGATTTTGTCTTTTGACATGTATGCTCCTTATATTAAGTAAATATAAGGAGATTTTATAAAAAGTTTGAGGCGTTAAAGTGCGTGTTAGAGTTTTCATGATATAATACAATTAAGCTAAAAGATGTTTACTCTTTTTATTAAAGTGCAACGCTAAATAATTTTCATCTTTTAGCCCTAAGTATTTTTAAACCAGAAACGAATTTTTATGGTTTAAAAGTTTTCTTCAGTCTTTATGGCTAGTCTTCTATCAAATATTTTTCTTTTAAAAATTGGAAAGATGATAAAGAAATTCCTGCTTGGGTTGAACCTTTTTTATATTACTACGAAAAAAGCTTAGTTTTAGATGAAATTTCAAAATCTATAAAACCTTTTATAAAATAATTTTGTTATAATCTCAAAAAAGGAGTTTTAATGCTAAATTTAAATATAGAATTATCAAGCGAAAAAGAACAAGCTTTTTTAAACATAGCTAAAGAAAGAAATGTGAGCAAAGAAAAAATTACTGAAACTTTGATTATGGAATTTTTAGAAGATTTAGAAGATGCAAAAATTGGAGAAGAAGCTTATAAAGAATATGTACAAACTGGCAAAAAAAGCATTAGTGCTGATGAGCTTTTTAGAGAACTTGGCTTATGATAGAAATCAATTTTACTTATAAAGCTGCAAAACAGATTAAAAAATTAGATAAAGAAATTCAAAAGCAAATTAAAAAATGGAAAGAAGAAATGCAAAGCCTTGAAAGTCCAAGTCAAAGAGGCAAAGCCTTAAAGGGAAATTTAAAGGGCTTGTGGCGTTATAGAATAAATGATTATCGTTTGATATGTCTTAATGATAACGAGAAATTAACTATACTTTGTCTTGAAATAGGGCATAGAAAAGACATCTACAAACAATAAGTAAGAAAAATATCACTACTATAAAATCCGCTTTCCTCGTCTTTATCTTCTGTGTTAAATAAAATTTCAATCGGTTTTTTTTGAAATTTTAAAACAAAGATTTCTATTTTTTGT
>NZ_NXMA01000042.1 GCF_005406215.1 Campylobacter aviculae
AGAAGAAAAGTTAGAAGTGATTTGGTATGATGAAGCACTTAAACCTTTATGTGCAGGTATCAAACATGATAAACAAAGAGATAAATATATATCTTTTATTACTAATGCTAAAGCAGAGCTTATAGAATATAGAAGTATTGAATTTGATGGGGATAGATATAGCAGCACCTTTCAAAGAATACTCAACGATGAAGATATAGCCCTCTATGCTCTTATCAATCGCGCTAGAATGATTAAACAAAATAGAATTAGTTTTGTGTAAAATGTTTTTCCTGTGATTTGATTTAAAAAGATTTTTAGCTATAATTTTATTTGACATTAAAGGAGGGATCTATGGAAGATTTTGAACTTTTGCAAAAACGTTGGGAAGAAGCTTATGAGGCTATGCCTAAACTTTATGATACACCAGATGGATTAATAATAAATTTCACCCTTAGTGAAGATACTGATACTATTCTTTTTAAAGAACCTTGGGAAAATTTTGAATTAGATGATGAAGACGAAGAAGCCAAATGGAGATTAAGTTTTTTTAGCATTAGCAAAGATAAACCTTTAGGATATTTAGAATATAAAGAAGCACTAGAAAAACTACAAGATTTTTCTTTAATGCAATCAGAAGAAAGAATTTTAATTAGAGCAATGAGTCTAAAAGAACTTGAGAGTTTAGATCTTAAGGAGTTTTAATGCTCCCTCAACCTATATTTTAGATAAAATCATACAAATTTTATCTGATGAAAATTTAGATGTTAAAAATGTAAAAAAATGCATAAATAGTTTTCTATCTAAAAAAGATTTTCACGCTATATTAGAATTAAATATCAAAATGATGAATATAGCAAAATTAATTCTTAAAAGTGATGAAACATTAAATATATTATTACCACAAAATTCTAATTGTAAAAATATAAATTATCAAGCCCAAGAATTAGAGTTAAAAAAAGAAATAGATATTAATCTTAATGATTTAAAAATTGTGATAATGGAAAAATAATAGAAACAATCAAACAATCCAGTAAAACGCAAAAACTAAAAACTTAATCGAAAGGATAGAAAATGGTAAGGGATACTAGTAAAGATGAAGCGTATTTTACTGAAGAAATAATAAAATGCGAAGAAGAGATTAAAGAGGATGAAAAAGAACTTTTAGAACTTCCTTTAGGAGATGCAAGAAGGGAAAATTATTTTTCTGCTATAGAAGATAGAAAATTTCATAACGCTATGGATAAATATGCTCGTGGTGATGATATAAAATTAGTTAAAAAAGATTTAGAAGAAGTTATATCAATAATACAAAAAAAACATTCAGAATTTGGATTTGATAT
>NZ_NXMA01000043.1 GCF_005406215.1 Campylobacter aviculae
ACAAAAAATAGAAATCTTTGTTTTAAAATTTCAAAAAAAACCGATTGAAATTTTATTTAACACAGAAGATAAAGACGAGGAAAGCGGATTTTATAGTAGCGATGTTTTTCTTACTTATTGTTTGTAGAGGTTATACAAAATTATTTTATAAAAGGTTTTATAGATTT
This sequence comes from Campylobacter aviculae, assembly GCF_005406215.1. GTDB lineage: Bacteria > Campylobacterota > Campylobacteria > Campylobacterales > Campylobacteraceae > Campylobacter_D > Campylobacter_D aviculae. The sequence goes on from NZ_NXMA01000043.1 coordinate 168, forward strand.
TGAAATTTCATCTAAAACTAAGCTTTTTTCGTAGTAATATAAAAAAGGTTCAACCCAAGCAGGAATTTCTTTATCATCCTTCCAATTTGTAGAAATTCCACTATAGCTTACTTTTGATATATCTGCAAATGTTTTTCTTGTTAAACCTAATTGTTTGATTTTTTTATCAAATTCTAATCTTGTCATTTAATGCCTTTTATGTTATTTATATAAAAATAATAACATATTTTTAGTAAATAACATAAAATATACTTGACTTTTTTAGTAAAATACTATATAATTATATTAAGTTTTTAGTAGATAACTAAAAACTAATCAAAAAAGAAAGGAGTAAAAGATGAAAAAGCTAAGATTACTCGCACTAATCTTACAAACAATATTTTATATTGTAGCTTTACTAAAGCTTTTAACAAGCTAAAGTAACCCCCAGTGCGAGGGGGTTTTCATCTTTGAAAATATTATACCATAAAAGGATTAAAAATGGATTTTGATTTTATTCTTATCATCATTTTGGCTGCTTGGGTAGGAGTGTGTGAAATACGCATCAATAAACTTGAAAAAAGGATAAAAAATGAGTAGTTTAGTTATGGCTGATAGTAAAAAACTCTAACACGCACTTTAACGCCTCAAACTTTTTATAAAATCTCCTTATATTTACTTAATATAAGGAGCATACATGTCAAAAGACAAAATCGTTACAGACGCCCCAGACGTGCAGGGACTTAGAATTTTAGTTTTATCTCGTGCAATGGAAGCTGCAGACAAAGAACCTATTCAAGCAGGATTTCTAACAAGCATTTCAGGACTTAAAGGCGGAACAAGAGAAAGTCAAAAGCTAAGCCCTATAAATGATAGAGACTATGAAGAGATTAATTCAGTAGGTAAAAAAACTTCAGCCACCATCAATTTAAATTTACTTTATAAATTTGTAAAAGATGGCAAAGTTGAAAGTTATGAAGGGGTGCATTATCTTGAAAAAGCCTTTGAAGAAAATGAAGAAGTATTTATTATCGTTGAGGTCAATGATGAGAGAAAAACCACACTTAAGATAAAAATG
>NZ_NXMA01000044.1 GCF_005406215.1 Campylobacter aviculae
TGCTGCTATAGAAGCGGCACGTGCAGGAGAACATGGACGAGGATTTGCTGTTGTGGCTGATGAAGTTAGAAAACTAGCAGAAAGAACTCAAAAATCATTGAGTGAAATAGAAGCTAATACAAACTTACTCGTTCAATCTATCAATGATATGGCAGAATCTATTAAAGAACAAACTGCAGGTATTACTCAAATCAATGAGAGTGTAGCTACTATTGATCAAACCACTAAAGACAATGTAGAAATTGCTAATGAATCAGCTATCATTTCTAATACAGTTAGTGATATAGCTAATAATATCTTAGAAGATGTTAAGAAGAAAAAGTTTTAAGAATCTTTAATCACTCAATAACTAGCTTAAGAAAGCTAGTTATTGATCTTATGTTATCATTTTATATATTTTTATCAAGGAAAATATATGAATTCGTGGTAACATTATTTTTTAATTGATTAATAAAGTTAAATATCAAAATTACAAGCTTAATAAGTAAAAAAATAAATATAATTTCATCATACTTTCAAATACTTTATTGTTTAATCACATTTAACTTATTAGTTCAATCAAAGTTTATAGCAATGACTATAACTTCAATAAATATGCTAATTTAATTATCAATACTATAAAAAGTATTAATCTCTTTTAGTGATTTAATCCATTAAATTAATTATTAGTTTGCTTATCAGTAAAACTTACAAACAACTAAAAAATTTAGAATAATCAATCTAAAATAATCAATTTTTATTATTTTTAATTGTTAGGATCATTATATAAAAAAGATAATCTTATAAAAAGAAAGATAAACTTGTATTAAAAATATGATTGATTGTATTAAATAAAGATAATTTAAAAAATAATTATATTGATACAATCACAAAAGAAAATATAATTATATTAAAAAGACAATCACATACAAAAAACAATCATATAATTAAGAGAGTATAAAAAACAATCTAATCATACAAGTAAAGATAATAATCAAGTAATAATATAAAAAAGTAAAGATAATTATCAAAGATTTATTCAATGATAATTATCCAATA
>NZ_NXMA01000045.1 GCF_005406215.1 Campylobacter aviculae
CTAAAGATACTCATATTTATTCCTTTGATTTTAGAATTGTTCTGCCTTCAAATCTAAATATCTTAATTAAATATAAGCAAGAAGTGTTCCGGTTTGGATTTATAAATTATTTTGTTTGAGTAGGGTTTGAAATGGCTTTTAGAAAGCCTTAGAGTTGTGTTATCACACCTTGACATCCACACTTCTATGTTTAGTTTTAGAACTTAATTTACTAAGATGATTGGTACTAGAGTTGGAATTGTTATTTGTATTGTCATTATCTATTTTTACATCAAAAAGAATTTCTAATTCTTTTGCTAAATCAAATTTATTTTCAAGAAGTTTTTTTATGAGTTCATTTCTTATATTATCATCTTTATAAGTTTCTTTGTTTTTACTTTCTGCTTGGATGGGTTTGAAAGATTTTTGAGTAGTTTTTTTATTTTTATTATCTGAAATACTTTGTCCGTTAGGAAAAGTATGATAGACAATTCCTTTAGCTTTTTCTTCTGCTTCTAAATTTTCTATAAAGTCATTATATCTTTCTTTAAAATCTAAATATTTAGTTTTAAACTCATTTAAACTCATATTAGAATTAATCATTTCATTGTATTCTTTAGCAAAGTCTCTAGCTTGTTGTGCTAATTCGCTATTGCCTACATTTTGACTTCTTTTGATATTCATTTGTACAGAGAATTGCTCGCTAATAAAATCCCAGCGATCATCTCCTGCTTCAGTATTTTCCAATGCAGAATTTCTAAAATGATTAGCATTCATAAAATTTCGAAAATCTTTTAATTCTGCTTCACTCATATCTCCATTAATATTCATTAATTTTCCAAGTAGGTTAGTTTCACCTCTTAAAAACGCTGCTCCAAAAGAAGTGGCTATATTAGTATTATTTAAAAAAGCCATTAAAACTCCACCTTTATCCACACTTCCATCAGAG
>NZ_NXMA01000046.1 GCF_005406215.1 Campylobacter aviculae
ATATCAAATCCAAATTCTGAATGTTTTTTTTGTATTATTGATATAACTTCTTCTAAATCTTTTTTAACTAATTTTATATCATCACCACGAGCATATTTACGCATAGCGTTATGAAATTTCTGATCTTCTATATAAAAAAGATAATTTTCCCTTCTTGCATCTCCTAAAGGAAGTTCTAAAAGTTCTTTTTCATCCTCTTCAATCTCTTTTTCACATTTTATTATTTTTTCAGTAAAATACGCTTCATCTTTACTAGTATCCCTTACCATTTTCTATCCTTTCGATTAAGTTTTTAGTTTTTGCGTTTTTATCTAATTCTTTAATGCTTACATTGCCTTTTTTATCGATATGAAACAAATCCTTTCTAACTTCATTACTATTAAGAAGTTTTTTTATTTCTTTAGCATGTTCTTCCCCTACATCGTCTTTAAGTCGCTTTAGCTCATTCTTTGTTAGCCAACCATCACTCATTTGTTTGGTTTTTCTATTTAATTTGCTCGTTCCAAACTTAGCTTCTGCGATGATATATTTTGGATTTTTATTTGGATTATAATAAATTCCATCAATTCCATGATGAATTTTATCATCAAGTCCTTTGACTTGATTTAAGCTGATTCTTTTATAACCTCTAGCTTTGTAATATTTATCCATTTGCATTTCAGCATAATTACCTTTTTGCCGATTATTCTTTAATGCTTCTATTTGCTTTGCTCTATCGTTTTTTTTATTTTCTTTATCTTTATCTTTCTTCTTTTTACCACCCAAAATAACCTGCTCCCATTCCTGCTTTTTATTTTTTACTTTTCTAAGCTTATTGGCTTGTATTTTCATAGGAGCAAATTTAATCTTATT
>NZ_NXMA01000047.1 GCF_005406215.1 Campylobacter aviculae
ATTTAATTTCACAATTTTAAATTTTGGAATAGAATTTGCTATTTTATTCCAAAATAAATAAGGATTAAAACAATGTTAAATTTTAATACAGGCTTTGGCAATAATCTCTTTACCAATTTAAACATTAATGTTAAAAAAAATCAAAGTTCTTTAAATTCTTCTAATAGCAATGTTAAAAATTTACAAGAATTAAAAGAAAGCTCTAACACAAATAATAAAGTATTAGGCTATGAAGTAGATAAAGATGGATATTTTACCAGTGAGTTTAATAAAGCAGCAGGAATTCCTGAAGATATAAAAATTCATTCTAGCACTATGGAAAGCTTGGTGAGAGTAGAGACTGGGTGTAATGCATTCATTAGAACTTTTGAAAGTATAGACATAGCTAAAACCATAGGAAATGCTTATAAGATTTTAAGTCAAGTAGTGGGTGAAGATGTTTTAAATTCTAAAGATAGTTTCACGCTTGATGAAATAGCAAAATTCCCACAAGGTTATGAATACAATCGTCAAAGTATGGAAGTAACTAAGATATATAATTCTATACAAGATTTTCTTAATGGTGAAATGAATTTTGATTATGATAATAAAACAGATACATTCATAGAAAGTTTATTTTTTAATTCTTATGTAGTTGAAGATGCTGCCAAAGCAAAACCTGCTACTGATATTTTTAACAATAACAATGGCGGAAAAGAAAATAT
>NZ_NXMA01000048.1 GCF_005406215.1 Campylobacter aviculae
CTATTTAAATCTGCTTCACTAAAACTTGTTTTATTGGTATCGTTAAAAGTATGATTAATAATATCATTGAATTTATCATAGTATTGCTTGATAGTATTTGCCATATCTATATTATCATAGTATTTATCCACACCTAGATATTCTTTTATGCTAGAAACAATAGGATCATTCTCAGCTACCCTCTCTATCTCATCCAAAGTAGATTTATGTATTTTAAAATCTTTTGGTAATCCTGCAGCCTCATTAAAGTCTTCTCCCATATAACCATCTTTATCTACACTATAACCATAGGCTGTATTATTACTTATATCTGCTTGTTTGAATTTTAAAGTATAAATAGAGTTTTTAAATTCACTAGATATATCATAATTAGGAGAATTTGTCTTAGTGTAATAGTTTTTATTGATATTATTATTGTTGTTAGTAGAATTTAATACTTCACTTCTTATTAAAGTTTGTGAATTTTTATTTTCTATATCATTTAATTTACTAGCATTTTGTTTTAAGAAAGCATTGGCAAAATTTATTTTTGAATTTTCTTTACTTTCTTTATTAGCTTTTGCTTGTGAAAGTATAGAAGTATAATTTGAGTTATCATTGATACTAAAGATACTCATATTTATTCCTTTGATTTTAGAATTGTTCTGCCTTCAAATCTAAATATCTTAATTAAATATAAGCAAGAAGTGTTCCGGTTTGGAT
>NZ_NXMA01000049.1 GCF_005406215.1 Campylobacter aviculae
TCATTTTCATCGATTTCAAATGTAGGTGTTTGCCAATTTGCAATAGGTTTAGATTCTAAAAGTGCATATTCATCATTATTTTTTATATCTACAAGATCACAAGAGCACCAATTATCCACATCATTATGATTATAGTTATACATCATTTTATAATATTTCATTTTATTCTTTATAAGAATCAAATCCGCTAAATTAAATCATAAGGAAAGTATTTATAATGTTTAAATTCTTCTTTATTTAAACCCATTATCTTTACAATAACAGCACCTTCAAGATCCCAAGTATTAATAGGATCTCTTAATCTTGTATGTTTTTTCATATATTTATGTAAAAACTCAATATCCTTAGTAGCTACAAATTCTTTAATAAGTTCATGTTCTTTACGGATACACTTGCGTTCTAAATTTAAGTTTTTACCCATAGATCCTATAAAATGTAAAAACCAATCCCTATTAAGTATATCTCTTCTTTTTCTTTCATCTTCTTCTACTAATTTTAATACACAAGTTGTGTCTATATCTAATAACACTCTAAGACAAAGTTCAAGAGCATTTCCATCAAACCAACTAATATCAAATCCAAATTCTGAATGTTTTTTTTGTATTATTGATATAACTTCTTCTAAATCTTTTTTAACTAATTTTATATCATCACCACGAGCATATTTA
>NZ_NXMA01000050.1 GCF_005406215.1 Campylobacter aviculae
CACAAAAAGACAAATCTACAAATGATTTTAAAACAAAATTGGAAGAATTTAACGCCAAAAAAACAAATGTGGTTAAACCTATAAATAAGGAGTTCAAAAGATGAGTGATAAAGAATTAGAAATTTTTGAACTTTGTGAAAGATTATCAGAGCTTTTAGGAGATAAAGAAGCAATTGCTGATTTGAAAAAATTATATATAAATCACCCTGAAATGTTTAAGGATATGCAAGATGTTTCAAACACAATTAAAGAAGTAGTGAAAGAACCTGAGCTGATTATTAAAAATCCTAGACCTAAAAATGAAAAAGACTTTATAGCAGTTAAGCATTTACAAAATACAAAGCAAAAAATCGGCGATATTGGAATCAGAAATGATAAAGGCACCAATGTAATTTTTCATGCAAATAAATCATCAAATAGAAACTTTAAAAGATTTGTCAAAAAAAATGTAGTAGTTACTGGTGAAGCCGTCCACTCCCTTCACACCTCGAGACCTGCCGAGCTGGGCGGTAATAATCAAACATTATCTGGTGCAAATGCACATTCAGCAACTACTGAAAAAATTATAGCACAAAAAGACAAATCTACAAATGATTTTAAAACAAAATTGGAAGAATTTAACGCCAAAAA
>NZ_NXMA01000051.1 GCF_005406215.1 Campylobacter aviculae
ACTATAGAAAAACCTTTTAAAGAAGTTTGTGAAACTTTACTCACTCAAGATTTAAACAAACCTTTTCCTAAAATAGAGCCTTTAAGTTATGATAAACAAAATGAACTTTTACTTAAGTCTTATTATAAAATTTATAAAAGTATTAAGCATTGTAAAGAATTTAGCGAAGAGCTTTTAAAATCTTTAAATGATATTAGGGAAAGTTTTTCAAATTTGAATTTTATTTCTAATTTAGAAGAAGGTAAAGAAATATTAAAATATTTGATTGAAGAAATAGATAAAATTAAAACAAAACTTGAAGATATAAAAAAAATGCAAGATTTGCTTGAAATTTTAGGACCTCTTTTAACTCAATTTGAACTTAACTTAGCTAGAATTTATGTTTTAAATCCAAAAACACCAGAAGATTCTTACAATAAATCCTTATTGTGGGTAAAAGAACATGTGGAATTTTTACAAATGGTGTATGCACATATCAAAGCACAAGAAAAAGCTTTAATAGAAAATATCACTCCTTTAGAAAATGAGTTAGATCAAAGAGGTTTGAAGAAATGGAAAGAGAAGGTGAAA
>NZ_NXMA01000052.1 GCF_005406215.1 Campylobacter aviculae
ATAAACCAAAACTATGTCCACTTAAGCCATCTATAGAAGCTCCAGATTGTATATATAAACTTTCAGCTTCTTTCATTTGATCAGAGGTTTTGTAAATATTCGTAATTGAAGCTTCGGAAAAATCTCTTAAATGAGTGATATTCATTCTATTATTTGGATCATTAAAATTTCTTCCTTGAATTCCACCTACAGCATATCCACTAGGCATAGTATTAATATCTGCTTCACTAAAACTTGTTTTATCGTTTGGAAAGCTTTGACTTAAAACATTAGAAAAAAGATTATAGTATTGTTTAATGGTTTCAGCCATATCTATATTATCATAATATTTATCCACACCTAGATATTCTTTTATGCTAGAAACAATAGGATCATTCTCAGCTACCCTCTCTATCTCATCCAAAGTAGATTTATGTATTTTAAAATCTTTTGGTAATCCTGCAGCCTCATTAAAGTCTTCTCCCATATAACCATCTTTATCTACACTATAACCATAGGCTGTATT
>NZ_NXMA01000053.1 GCF_005406215.1 Campylobacter aviculae
CAGTCTTTTTGCTTTTCTTTGTTTTTCTAAACGTTCTAATTGTTCTTTTTGAAATTTTTCCATATCTTCAAACATTTCAGATATAGGATCTTTGTAGTTAAAATCTTTATTATTCTGGTTATTTGTATTTACATAAATATCCATTTTTGTTAAATCAAGAGTGGCTCCTGTAAAGTCAATTAAGTTAGGGCTTAAACCTTTAAATTCCCAAGCTTTTCTTACCTCTTCGCCACTCATGGATTTATCAAAGCCTTCAGCTTTACCTGATGGTGTAGCTTCTCCTTCTCTAGTATAAAGATTTGCATTCACTATGGCTACTAAAAGTCCACCTTTGGTTATAGTGCCATCTGGATTTCTATATTTACTTGGGGTAGTATCAAAAAATACGCCTGAATTAATATTTTCTTTTCCGCCATTGTTATTGTTAAAAATATCAGTAGCAGGTTTTGCTTTGGCAGCATCTTCAACTACATAAGAATTAAAAAATAAACTTTCT
>NZ_NXMA01000054.1 GCF_005406215.1 Campylobacter aviculae
GATAAAAAAGAGCCAAAAAGGCAAAACCAACACAAGTGGTAAAACAACCTTTGTAAAAGGAACTTATACCATGCAAAATGCAAGAGATAAAGTAGATTTAAAGGCAGATAAGCTTGTGGAGACTAAATTGGATTTTGAATTAAATAAATTAGGTTTTTAAGATGCAAGAATTTTTAAGCCATTTTTTAAAAGAATTAAAAGACTTTTTAAATATTGAAGTATATCCTATTTCAAGATCTAAAGATAAATTAGAAAAGGCATTTTTAATCTATGAAATAAGCAATGAAGAATTAAATTTAAGCATAGACAATAAGATTTTAAATAAAGAATTAGAAATTAATTTAACCCTTTATACTCCAAAATACAAAGAATTAAGAGAACTAAAACAAAAAATAGAAATCTTTGTTTTAAAATTTCAAAAAAAACCGATTGAAATTTTATTTAACACAGAAGATAAAGACGAGGAAAGCGGATTTTATAGTAG
>NZ_NXMA01000055.1 GCF_005406215.1 Campylobacter aviculae
AAAAATTCCATTGCACTTTCGCGAGGTTTTTCAAGTGATTTAGAATATTGTGCTTTATAAGCATTAAAACATTCTTTATCTTTTAATTCAGACTCAGGATCTTTTTTACACTCTTTAATCTTTTCTTCTAATTCTTGAGCATTCTTTGGATCTTTATAATATTCTACACTTTTTGGTTCTGAAGAACAAGCAGAAAAAACACCAGCAGTAACTACACTCAATAAACCTAGTTTAATTAAATTTTTCATAAAAACTCCTTTTGTATATTTATAGTAACTATTATATACTAATATTTACTAATATTAATTTTAAATACTAAAATTATATAATTTTATACAAATAATTACAAGAGGTAATTATTTATTTTTAGTGAAACTATCTTATTATTTCTTTTTCAGATATTGTTTTTATAGGATTTTTAAAGGTATTAAGTTTGTTTTGAAAATCAATAGAGTTTAGTTGTTTTTT
>NZ_NXMA01000056.1 GCF_005406215.1 Campylobacter aviculae
TTTTATCCATGTATCATAAAATAGACATAGCTAAAGCCATAGGAAATGCTTACAAAGTTCTTTCACAACTTATGCCTCAAACTTCAAATTCAAGTCTTAGTAAAGAGGAATTAGCAAATATGCCTTATGCTTTTAGTGTCGATAAAAATTTAAATGTTACTAAAACTTACACTTTTGAAGAATATAATGAAGTTTTTAAGACAGTAAAGCAAGAAGGATATTTAACATTTAATACAATGAAAGATCTTGGTTTAGGTTATGGAGTAAGATTAATGCCTATTAATGCTGATAGTATTTTTAATAGCGATTATAACACATATATCGATAAAAGTGTATACAAACACTCTGATGGAAGTGTGGATAAAGGTGGAGTTTTAATGGCTTTTTTAAATAATACTAATATAGCCACTTCTTTTGGAGCAGCGTTTTTAAGAGGTGAAAC
>NZ_NXMA01000057.1 GCF_005406215.1 Campylobacter aviculae
TAATTTTAATACCATTTTTTTTAGCAATTTCTTCTACTAAATCTACATCAAATCCTGTGAGTTTAGAATCTATTTTATAATCAAATGGTTTATAATTAGTAGCAATTCCAACCTTTAAATCCGTCATAGATAAATTTTTAGCAGAATTATCGCCACAACCACTTGCCAATAGAGCCATTAATGCAATTGTTAAAAATTTGAATATTTTTTTCATAGACTTACTTCCCTTCTTAATTTAAAGAATGCTTAGAATTCTAAATTTCGGTTCAGATTCTAGCATTTGTTTGTTTATATTTTGATTAGTAACTGAAAATAAAGACATATAATCAACCTTTAATCCCCCTTTAAGCTTAATTAGTTATACTTTCATTTCCTTTTTTTATCTAAAAAGGACTTAAAATCTTAAAAAGAAGTTTCATCAAATACTTAAT
>NZ_NXMA01000058.1 GCF_005406215.1 Campylobacter aviculae
AAAACTAGCCCCTCTACAAAACCAAATCAATACTTTAAATACTCAAATAACCAATTTAACCAATGAAAAACAAAAAATACTGGTTGAAAAAAACAATCTTCAAACACAACTCAATTCTATCCCTATTAAAAAACAACATTTAGAATTAGCTAATTTGGAACAAGATCTAATCATTAAAAAACTAGAAAGTAAAAAATTAGCTAAATCTTTAGGAATTAAAATGGATATCATTAATCCTAAAGTAACTTTTATCCAAGCTAATTCAGCTAAAGCAAGAATTCAAAACCAACTCTCTTATAAACTAGGACAAGCTATGATAGAAAATTCAAAAAGCATACTAGGTTATATAAGAATGCCTTATG
>NZ_NXMA01000059.1 GCF_005406215.1 Campylobacter aviculae
TACAGGTATTATTGGAGATATTGCAGATCAAATCAATCTTTTAGCATTAAATGCTGCTATAGAAGCTGCACGTGCAGGAGAACACGGACGAGGATTTGCGGTTGTGGCTGATGAAGTTAGAAAACTAGCAGAAAGAACTCAAAAATCATTGAGTGAAATAGAAGCTAATACAAATTTATTAGTTCAATCTATCAATGATATGGCAGAATCTATTAAAGAACAAACTGCAGGTATCACTCAAATCAATGAAAGTGTAGCTACTATTGATCAAACCACTAAAGACAATGTAGAAATTGCTAATGAATCAGCTATCATTTCTAATACAGTTAGTGATATAGCTAATAATATC